>CAKZYJ010000086.1 GCA_937884755.1 uncultured Flammeovirgaceae bacterium | reverse complement strand
TCTTATTACTGAACTGCTGAAGATCTGATTCAAGAGCACTCAGATGGAGCCGTATGGCGGTCAGAGATTGTCCTAGTCCGTCGTGTAGCTCCTTTGCAATTCGCTTTCGCTCAATTTCCTGACCTTCAATTAAAGCTTGGGTCATGGCTTTCTCAGCTAGTGTTTTTTCAGTAATATCAATTCCCGAACTTAAGCCAGCAATGGGGCAGCCCTTTTCATTGTGAATAACAGTATTCTGCCATTCGATCAGTCGCTCTCCCTGATGGCGGGTTACAATTCTGTTTACAAAATGCTCATGGGGGCTAATATCTCCCCGCATGGCCTGATCGAATACGGACGACACTTTTTGACGCTCTGCTTTGGGAATGAAATTAGCAAACCAATCCTTTCCGAGAATTTCTTCTTCCGGATAGCCTAACATCTCGCAACCCTTCTGATTAATGAGTGAAACACGGCGGTCTTTATCTAACACTAAGAAGATGGAACCGGCAACATCCAGATACATTTGTGCTTTTTGCTTCTCCCTGTTCAACTCGGCCTCGATCCGCTTACGCTCATCAATATTACTCAGAACACCCACCCAAACGGCACCATGAGCCGGATGCGTGAAGGTAGAAATTGAAAGCCAGCACCAAAAATTGCTTCCATCAATGTGCTGATTGTAAATTTCCCCACTCCAACTGCCAGTTGTCCTCAATTCACTAATAATATCGGATAAAGTTTCAATCGGACTTCGGTTGGTTGTAGCTATTAGTATGCTTACTGATTCATTAATCAGTTTACCGGGAGGGTAGCCGAACATTGTATGAAGCAAGGCATTAGCGTAGAGAATGCTAGAATTTTCGGCCTGCACCAAAACTATACCTTCCGATAGGTTTTTTGTAATCTCACTTTGTAAAAGTTGAGCTTCTTCCGATTTTTTCCGGTTGCTGATATCGATGACCATTTGCATATACACTACTCGATGATCGTAGGCAAAGCGCTGTAAGTGGATTTCAACGGGAAATTCACTTTTGTCTTTGCGCTCGAATAGCCCCTCGTAAGTGATCTTCTGATTTTTAGTAGTAGATAAGGGTTCAATCCGCTGCAAAAAGGTGTCTCGACTTTCATTAGGCTGCAAATCCCACGGGTGAACATGTTGAAGTTCTTCTTGAGTAAAACCTAACTGTTCGGTGGCACCGCTATTGATTAACTCAAAGCGAAAAGTTTCGGCATTGATAATATAGATTCCGTCTAGTGACTCCTGAAAAATTTTAGAAAGTAAAGTATTCTGGTCGGTAATCTGTTGCTGATCAGTAATATCGGCTAGATAGATTATGATATAATCTTGACTCTCATTTGAGATGTAGCTAATGGTTAGTTCTACCGGGAACTTGACACCAGATTTCTTTATCCCCTCAAGTTGAAGTATTCGCCGCTCTTTCGTCGATGGAAGCGCAGTAATGATAGATTCATAACACTGAGAATACTGAGGGACTAGAAGTTGGATTGACTGACCAATTAGTTCATCTGAATAATACTCAAATAGATCACAGCAATAGGAATTGACGAATTCAATCGAACCATCAATATCTGTCACTAAGATTCCGAAAACGGAAGCTTCAATTATGTCAGCAAGAAATTCTTGATTGGTAGTGATGCGTTGCATAAGACCAAATTTTAGGTGTACAACGAGCTAGCTTATTAAATTAATTAAAATAAGGCTGATAAGATAGTTGTAAACAATTTTTTACCTAAAGTATCTGATAATCAGATAAATAGACATTATCCAAATTTTTGACTTCTCCTCTCAATGGGAAAGCATTCAGGTAAGTTCGCTGTAAAAGAGACTATTTGTTGAATGAGAGGAGTGAACTAATAAACAAGATTAACGACTTTTTTGCTGTTAATTTTAATTGTTCTTTTATATTTACCCCTACGACTCACCTATGCCAGTTATCAAGGCTGTTATTGCTCTTGAATAACAAAGACTACTATTATTAGACACATAATCTAACCTTGAAGATGAAGAAAATACCCTTCTTCCTCGCGGCACCGTTCCTATTGGCAAGTTGCTTCAGCGAGCCCGATCTTAGTGGACTAGACGACGAATTGGTGGTCATTACCAATTTCGACCCTCAAGCCGATTTTACAAATTACGCCACATTTGCTATTCCAGATTCTATCGGCATCATTACCGATAATGACGACGATGAAGAATTCGTGGATGATGATAAAGCTATAACAGTGCTCTCATCGATACGAACTAATATGCTGGCTGCCGGATTTACCGAAGTTGAGCGAGAGGAAGATCCCGACTTGGGGGTGAATGTTTTTGTCCTGGAAAATTTGAACGTGGGTGGATCGTTCTATCCGGGTTATTGGTGGGGCTATCCTGGCTACTGGCCTCCCTGCTATTGGGGCTACTGTGGGGGGTGGTTTCCTTGGTACGGATGGGGTACCATATATACCTATACCACCGGTACACTGGTGATTGAGTTCATCGATCTGAAAAATGCGAGTGAAGATAACCAACGGCTGGATATTATCTGGACTGCCTACATGGGCGAGGTGTATACCGCTCGGAATCCGGTGCAGGAAGCTGTTACTGCGGTAGATCAGGCGTTCAGACAGTCACCGTATCTTTTTGTCAACCCCCAACCTTAATCAACTATGCGCTACTTATTATACTTCACTTTTGCTTTGTTATTACTAAATCAATCGGTAGAAGCTCAGCGCTACACCGGATTGATGGGCTTAAGCTGGAACGTTAGCGTGCCGCTGGGGCAATCAACAAACTTCGTTGGTGAAACCAGCTTACGGGGTGGTCAATTTGAATTTCGCGATTTTCTTAACTCTAATTTATCTTTAGGAGGGTCTTTGGGCTGGAACGGCTATCAAGAATATGAGCCGAGGGAGACGTACCCGATTGATAATGGCGCTATCACTACTGACTTAACTAAGTTCGTATATACCCTGCCCGTTCTGTTTAATGTTCACCGCTATTTTCCGGTAAGCGAAAATGTGCTACCCTACATTGGGGCGGGTATTGGGGCAAAATACAGCCGGCACGCGATTTATTACAGTATTTACACTACTGAAGAGAATAAGTGGGGGTTTGCGGTTCGCCCCGAGATTGGGGTAATATTTCCAATTAATGATGTAGGAATTATACTGGCGGCTGACTATCTGTGGGCTACTAACGATAGCTCTATCCTAAATTTCGGAAACACTTCTTCCCTCAATTTCCGACTAGGAATGGTGCTACTTCGATAGATTTATATTTTACCATTACAACTAATTAACCATATGATGGATAAGCTTTTGCCAAGAACTGCTGTTGCTGCAACAATCCTGATGATAGGATGCTTCGCAACGAATTTTGCCAATGCCCAGAGTTTAGAGGTCACCCCTTTTACGGGTTATACACTGCGGTCAACTTTTGACATACGTGGTGGACAAGCGAGAGTGTACGGAGATCAAACTTTCGGTGGAATTGTCACCTATAATCTCAACCCTCGCTATGGGATTGAGTTTACCTATAGCCGTCAGCCCACCGAAGCTGACGCTCGTTCTATTCATAACCAAGATTTTGGGGTTCCGGTGAATGTAGTTAATTTTCTGGTAGGTGGCCTTCGTCAGTTGCCTGTGTCCGATCAAGTTATTCCCTTTGGAGGGTTTCAGCTCGGAGTTGCCGGATATGTTCCTCAGGTAAGAGGCTACGATGATGGTTGGCTTTTTGCAGTAGGGGCTAAAGTGGGTAGTAAGTTCATGTTTAGTGAAACAGTGGGGCTGAGGTTGCAAGCAGCAATGAATATGCCGGTACAAGGTTTTGGCTCATCGTTTTACTTTGGTACTGGTGGGGGCGGAGTAGGAGTAAACGCCTATAGCAGCATATTCCAGTTCACTTTTACCGGAGGGCTTATACTACGGTTAGCCCTGTAATCTTCGCAATGTCTAAATTCCATTATGATGAAAAACATATACTACACATCACTACTTTTGCTCGTTGGACTGCTAATGGTTGCTTGTTCGCCCGGAAGAGTGATTTCTACCGAATTAGGGCCAGGTATTCAAGAGCAGAATTACCAGACCTACAACTTTTACGATTTGAAAGTTGATGCTCCTGAAGGGACACCTCCCAATCCGGAGCGAATTGAAATACTGAAGACGGCTATCTCCCGAGAATTAGAGGCAGTAGGATTGAAAAAAGCAGATGATCCTAATTTGTGTGTAAATATTGGAGTGGTGGTAGAAAATAAAATCCAAACCCGGGAAACCGATATTCGGGATGCACCTATTTACATTGGTCAGCGACGCTACCATTGGGAGGTAGAAGAAGTACCGGTAGGTGAGTATCGGGAAGGCACGGTAACTATTGATTTGGTAGATGCTGCATCCGATGAAATGGTAGGCCAGGCCGTTGCCAGTGGCGTTATCGTGGAAGATAATGAGAAATTAAAAAAGCGAGTTGACCAGGTAGCAGCCAGGGCATTTGCCAAACTTTGGAAAGAGGCAAGCTGAGAGCTACCGTATTTTTTCAAATTTAGTCCTCAGCTTGCTTGTTTTCCCAAAGAAGAACCATCTTCTGGCTTAGTTACATCGTTATTACTCTCCAGCAGGATATTATGCTTCCAGAGGGGTAGCACGTACCTCCTCATTAATAGCGGTAACATCCGGTTGTTCACCCCGCTTACGACGGTCTACTAACTGATTAAAGTACTCAATATTCTCGTTCAAGTGGTTGATGAATCCCGTATACAGTTCCGAAGGGGAAAGAGTAGCGTGGGCTTGTACATGCTGCACCAGACTGCGGTACACATCGGCGGTAAGCTGGGAGCGTTCGGTCATCGTCATGGTTTCCAGTTGGCTAGCTTCCTTCAGTCGCTGAATAAATAGCTCTTCAAATTGCTGATTTGTCGTCTGCATATAGGTAACTACCTCTTCCATGTGTACCGTTTGCACAGCCGCTAGGCATTCGGGTTCGGTGAGCAGGTCGCTGGCCAGATTCTTCAGAGCCGTGGTTTCGGCACTGTAGTTGAGGTTATAAAGTCGGTTACCGTACTTGGCAATACAATTGAGTATAGTTTGGCCGGCCATGCGCTTTTCTTCCTGATGATGGTTGGTATACCCTTCGCAGATTTGCCGTAGGCAGATAATAGCTTCGTCCCGTTGATCGTCCAGTTTAGCCAATTGTGGCGTAATCTCACTCTGAGTTGCCTGCTTGTAAGCTTCGGCCAATTGCTGATGGTGCTTGTTTAAAGAGCTGTATGCAGCCTTAACCTTCAGTTTATCGGCCCCGTGCTCCTTAACAATCATAAGCGTATTACTAATAAACTGGATAAATTCGTTGGTACGGTACTTTTTAAATAATGCTGTTTTGATCATCACTACTCGTTTTGTAAAGGTTAACAATTGATTTTGAAGCCGCTAACTAAACACTGATCCTTCAGAGGTAAAAATGGCATGCAGTTAAAAAGGTACGTCCGTAGGGTTGCTCGGTGGCTTGACGAAAGATTACATTCCCTCCGTAAGCTTTGCCGCCTAGAGTGGGCAATGCGCCCCCGACGGTGTTAGGAAGAAATATCTGAGGGAGAATAGTATGCCGACGGTGTCGGGAAGCTATCCATCAGGGAGAATGAGTGATCGACGACGTCGAGAGCGTTTCCTCGGCAGAGAAAGAGCTGCCGACAGGGTTGGGAAGCTATTTGTTAATGAAGATGTTAAGCTCGTTGAATAGTGAAAATATTTTTTTAAATTACTAAATAAAAAAGTATCATTTTATCGGTAATTATGGCAAAAAACAGAGTTTGTATTCGTTATATACCCAGAGTAGTAGAATTTTTGCTAAAAATTAGATTCCAAATAAAAATCTGATATATTTGGTTTCAGTCCATTGTAAAGTGCCTACCAGACGGGGAGGTACCAAGTGGGTAACCCAACCTTTATATAAAATCTATACTACTAGTAGCGGATCGCAGCTGATTTCTTACATTTCTACCCCTACTATAGAACTGTGCTATTATGTACCAACCTAGTATTTCTTAATGAATAACGTCAACAATTTAACCTATGAGACAATTAGTTACCTTCAGTTTTTTTGCTTCAGTCTGGCTGCTTGTCATTGACAGCACCATAGTAACGGCTCAGACCCAGTCTGATCGACCCAATATCCTCATTATTTGGGGTGATGACATTGGCATGTGGAATATCTCGGCTTACCATCGCGGTATGATGAGCGGTGAAACTCCCAATATTGACCGAATTGCCAACGAGGGCGTGCTATTTATGGATCATTATGCCCATGCTTCCTGCACAGCAGGTCGGGCTGCCTTTATTACCGGGCAATATCCTCTGCGGCTGGGACTTTCTACGGTCGGGTTACCGGGGTCACCAATTGGTTTGCAGAAGGAAGATCCTACGTTAGCTGAGATGCTGAAGCCTCTCGGCTACGCTACCGGGCAATTTGGTAAGAACCACTTAGGCGACCGGGACGAACATCTACCCACTGCGCACGGCTTCGACGAATTCTTCGGTATTCTCTATCACTTGAACGCTGGTGAATATGTCGAGCAGGACGATTACCCTACCGCCGTCATTCAGGCCACTGGGTTTGCCCAACGCGGCATTATCCATTCTCGGGCTACTGAAGACGGAGGGCAGGAAGTTGAGGATCTGGGCAACTTTGGTACCGAGCGTCAGCGTAATCTGGATCAGGAAGTACTGGAGGAATCCATGCGCTTTATCCGTGAGACGGTAGAAGCCGACAAACCTTTTTTCGTTTGGCATAACATGACCCGCATGCACTATAAGACCAATCTGAATGAGGAATACGAAGGTGCTTCGGGTACAGGCAATGTATATCACGACGGAATGATTGAACTAGACGACGATGTAGGGGAGTTACTTGATCTGCTGGAAGAGCTAGGCGTAGACGATAACACGATGGTGATGTTCTCCACCGACAATGGTGCGGCTTCAAACTCTTGGCCCGATGGCGGGAATCACCCTTTCCGAGGAGAAAAAGGGGTAGGTGGTTATGAAGGAGGGTTCAAGGTACCTATGGTGGTTAAATGGCCTGGCGTAGTACCGGAGGGAACTACCACTGGTGAGCTTATGAGCATGGAAGACTGGGTGCCTACCATCATGGCTCAGCTCGGGCAAGCAGAGCTGAAAGAGCAGCTTCTGGAAGGTCAAGACATTGGCAGTACTACTTACAACGTGCATATCGATGGATACGACCAAACCCCAATTTTGACTCAGAGCGGACCGAGCAATCGGAAGGAGTTTTTCTTCTTTACTGAAACTACTTTCCATGGGGTGCGCTTCGGTGAATGGAAATTTCTTTTTACTGAGCAGGATACATGGTTTAATGGCGTTCAGAACCAAATGGTGACACCACTGATTACTCGGTTGGATCTGGATCCCTTTGAGCGTTTCCACGAAACTCGGGGCTTCGACGAGTGGCAGGAGAATCGATCTTGGGCATTAGCACCCGTAGTGGGGGTGGTGCAGAACTTTTTTGGTTCCTTTAGGGAATTCCCACCACGCCAACAGAGTGTAGACTTTAACATAGAGCGGATCATGGAAACCATGATGACACCCAGTACACGCTGATTGACAATACGTGCATTGAACTGCAACACTATACTCTGGAATTAATGCCGTTAGAGCAACCCGATTACTATGAAAACCAACCTATTGGCTTTAACCGTTCTGGTGCTGGGTGCCTGCCAAATTGCTTCCCAAACAGAAGAGACCAGCGAGAGTGTTGAAGTACCCAGGATAGTTACCGAAGCAAACTTTACGGTAGCCGAGACGGATAAGTATATGTCGGAGCACGTAAAGAAGTATCCGGTGAATACCATCCGCCACGCTCGCCGAATGTCGGATAAGGATAATCAGTTCGTCATCCGCGAAAATCAGGATGTGATGTATAGTCACTCCGTAGTCGATATTTCCAACGAGGCCACGCTGATCAACCCCCCGTGGGATGTGTACTCTATTATCCAGGTAATGGACGAAAACCAGTACACTATTGCCGCGGTGTATCCGGGTGATACAGTGAACATTATCCCCAGCATGGTAGCTTTGGGCGACCATGTTTTTCTGAACATCCGAACCGGGGTGAGGACGCTGGATGAAGAAGGGTATGCGGAAGCGCATCGGCACCAAGACAGTATTAAAATCATTGCCAACTCCGCCAACCCCTATGTTTCTAAGAACTTTGATACGACCAGCCTGAACGAACCCCGGCAGCGACTGATTGCCCGGATGGACGAAGCTACCCAGCCCCAGTACTACTTCGGTACTAAAGAAGAAGTGGATTCTCTCAACTTCCTGATTGCCTCCGCTGCGGGCTGGGCGGGACTGCCTATCCGGCACGCTACCTACCTTAATACCATTCAGCCTACCGAGGCGGCAAAAGCCGGGGAGTGCGCTACCATTACCCTTCCTAAGCCGCCGCTAGAGTACGATCAGGGTGGATTCTTTTCGGTCACCACCTACGACTCAACCGGGTGGATTGTAAGGGACAACTTCGCTCTGAACAATCGTCAGGCTGAGCCGAACGAGGACGGAACCTATACTTTTCACTTTAACTGTCCCGGAGAGACCAACAACATTGAGGTAGAGGAGAGTTGGTCTATGCTGATCCGGCTCTATCGGCCCGAGAGCGAAGAAGCGATACTAGACTATATTAAATATGCTAACGAAAACATTAAAGTAGAGCTAGATGAATCTTAATCCTAAAAATTGCTATTGGGCGGTAATTGTCGTTCTTCTAGGGCTTTTGGGGTCATTTGCTGGCAGCACCAATTGGGGGCTACTACTCGAAGAGGCCGCTATTTATATAAGCTACCAACCCGAAGTAACCCAGGAAGAATGAAGGGGGCAATCGTGAAGATAGCTGTAGGGTAATTAAAATCAATTTGATTGTAGGCTTTTACTATAAAAAATATTCCGAATAATCATTCTCATTATGTTTGCTAGAGCTTTTTTTCTGATAACGTTTATAGGTGTCTTAAGTCAGTCTCTGGTAGCCCAAGATGCTGATGCATTGGCCAAGCAGTTACAAAACCCCATCGCTAGTCTCATTAGCGTGCCCTTTCAGGGTAATTTTGATTACGGTATTGATGGTCTGGACGGGGGACGGTTTACGTTAAATATCCAGCCGGTTATTCCGATGAGCCTTAACGAAGATTGGAATCTGATTGCTCGAGTAATTCTACCATTTATATCACAGCATAATGTCTTTGCTCAGAACGGTAATCAGGTTGGGCTGAGTGATGCGGTAGTCAGTGCTTTCTTCTCGCCCAAAGAACCCACTAAAGGCGGAATAATTTGGGGCGCGGGTCCGGTGTTTTTGGTACCTACAGCCACCGACGAGCTATTGGGTACTCGGAAGTTTGGCATGGGTCCAACGGCGGTACTGCTAACTCAGATATCCGGCTTTACAGTAGGGGCTCTGATCAACCATATTTGGTCATTAGCCGGCAGTGCTGATCGTCCGGACATAAGCAGTACTTTTCTCCAGCCGTTTGTTGCGCGTAATTTTCGTGGCGGTTACGCCTTAGCCGTAAATACTGAATTCACGCAAAATTGGCAGGCTGACCTTCAATCTGGTACTATCAATTTAGTAGGGTCAAAAGTGTTTGTGGTAGGATCGCAATCCTTGCAGGGGGGCATTGGTCCCCGTATTCCGTACGGCAACGGAAATACCGCCGATTGGGGATTTCGTGCTCAGTGTATACTATTGTTCCCCACCGGGAGGTGATAACTGCGATATCATAAGAGCACTAATTAGGTAATTATTATAAATTTTTTCTCCATTTACCTTCGCCGATTTCAGTGAAAAATTCTAACTTTTGCCATCAACTTAGCTTCTCATGAAAAGTGCCACTACCATTTTTGCCCTTCTGGTTGTTCCATTTCTAGCCTGGAGTCAGAGCCAACCTTCGGATAATACTACCCAAGCCGACCAGGTAGCCCTGATTATTTTAGACCGGATGAGTGAGGTAATTGGCGAGTTAAAATCCTGTAGTTTTACGCTTCATACTTCTCAGGATGTACAGGATAATACGTTCTTCTTACCCGAGGAGGGGCTAGGATTGATAAAGCTTTTTAGGAAAGAAGAGGTACATATGGTTGGCCCCAACAAATTACTGGTCAACTCCAATGGCGACCGGGGGCATCGTGGCTATTGGTATGATGGTGATCAGTTGGCTTATTATTCCTACAATGAGAATAACTACGCCCTAGTGGATGCTCCACCCACCATCTTAGAAACTATCTACGCTATTAATAATCGGTACGGAGTAGATTTCCCAGCGGCCGATTTTTTCAACCCCTACTTTACGGATGATCTGCTAGCTCAGAGTGAGAAGCTTCTATTTCTGGGGCTCTCAGAAGTAAATGAGAAAGAATGTTTTCATATTGTAGCGGCCAGTAAAGAAATGAGTGTGCAGTTCTGGATTTCTACCGATGCTGTGACCTTACCTCAGAAGATGGTAGTGGTATACCTAGACCAAAAGGGAAGTCCACAGTACGAAGCTACTTTTGCCGATTGGGAGCTAAATCCTGATTTGCCCGATGCCATCTTTAACTTCTTCCCTCCGCCGGGTGCAACCGAGCTAACCCTGATGCCCAAAGATACTACCAATTCCTTACCTTGAAGTACTTAGCCATGAAAGTAAAACCCTTAAATATTCCTTTTATTTACTTTGCAGTCTTTAGTGCCTTGTTATTATTTTATTCTCCGGATGTAGAGAGCCAACGCCTTAACCGAGGCTGTCGTGGTGGGGCCTAATCGAGGCCCAGCGGTGGAGCCCGACCTGCTCCCTCTAATCGTTCAATTAATGGTGGCAGTAGGCAAATGGAGAACCGGAACGTTACCCGTCCGGCTACTCGCCCATCTACATCTAACCGGGACACGCGTAATAGAGTAGATAATGGTAATAGTCGTGATCGAGTATCTAATTCCGGAAACCGGGTATCCGGGGATAGGAATTCCAATAACAGAAACAGGGTAAACGTTGATAACAGCCGCCGTAACGTGAATATCAACGTTGATAACAGTAAAAACATCAATATTCAGAACAATCGTAATACGGTAGTCAGGCGGAATACCTATCCCTACCGGAGACCTCCCTATCGCTACGGTGGGTTTGTGTACTATTCCTATCGTCCTTACTATTATCACCCCTATCGCCCTTATTACTGGGGTCCGGTTTGGCATCCCTGGGGCTTTTTTGTGGCTACTTTGGCTGCCACAGCCATTATCGTCTCGGTTGAAAGCCAGCAATATCACTACGATCAGGGAGTTTACTACGTTGAGAGTGACGGAGGGTACACTGTAGTACAAGCTCCAGTAGGAGCAACCATCAAAGTATTGCCCGAAGGCTCAGAGACAGTAGTGGTTAATGAAACTACTAATAATTACTACTACGGTGGTGCTTACTACGAAGAAAGTGAAGAAGGTTACACCGTAGTGCCTCCTACTTCCGGTACCGTAGTAGAACATCTGCCAGAGGGTGGCGAAGAAGTAAAGGTAGGTGATGTAACCTACGTAAAATACGGCGAAACCTACTATCAGCCCGTACAGGTAGATGGTGAAAACATGTACGAAGTGGTTGATGTTCAGGAAGAGGAGACAGAGTAGCGCCAGCGTTAGGAACCGACTTATGCGCTTTAACTACTTGCTGTTCTTCTTTCTCAGTATGCCCTTCTTAGCTGGAGCCCAAGATACCCATTATTGGACTCAGCAGTACGGAACCCGCTCTGCTTTGATGGGTGGCGCGGTGGTAGCCGGTGCGCCGGATAATTCAACGGTGTACTATAATCCAGGCGGACTTGGCTTCATTGACGAAACTACGCTTTCGGTAAATGCCAATCTATATAGAATTGAAAATATTCAAATCGAGAACGCGATTGGGCAACGAGCTGATTTTCGGAGTAGTTCCTTTGGCTCAGTACCCATACTGGTAGGAGGCATGTTTAATGTCAAAAGTCAGGACTGGAAAGTAGGGTATAGTCTCATTGCTCCGGTAGACTTTCGCTTTCAGGGGAATGCTCGCGTAGACGGTGACTTTTTATTAGTTGATGATAGCGAAAGTCCCGGTCGGGAAGCCGTAGTAGGCGAGGCGGACAAGACCAGCGAACTCAGCGAGGTTACTGCTGCCATTGGGGTAGGACGTAGACTGAACGAATATTGGTCAGTAGGTTTAACCAGTCTTTTTAACCTGCGTTCGCTAGAATATCAGCGGCAGCTTTTAGTGCATATGATACTGAACGATGCACCACAAACGCCGGTGAACACTACGTTTTTGCAGTATGCCAAGTACTTTAATGTGCGCTACGCTGCTAAAGTGGGAGTTTCTTATCAGCGTAATCAATGGGCAGCCGGGTTAACGTTAACTAGCCCTTCATTAAATGTAATGGGCAGCGGTACCCTATCCTCAGATATTACTGTCCAAAACCTGCGGCTAGAAGAAACCGGGCGGGTAGATGGTTTTGCTAATGATCGGCAGGAGAAACTCAAAACCAACGTAAAATCTCCCTTTACTATCGCCGGAGGAGTTCAGTATCGATTCGCTCGTTCGCTGCTCGCCTTTTCCGCGCAGTATTTCGGAAGTGTAGACCCCTACGCTATCATTCAGGCCGAAGAGGCTGCCTTCGTCCGCTATGGCGAAGTTGGTAGTAATTTAGGAAGCCAAGACCTACTGATAATCCGGGGTGGAGCTAGGTCTGTACTCAATGCAGTGCTGGGATACGAGAGAAACCTGAACGAACAACTGACGATGAATCTGAGCTTTCGTAACGATATGTCGTATCTAGAGCCATCGTTGGTCGAAGAGCGGGGCTTTACTACTAATATCAGTAGTTGGGATATTTACCATCTCACTGGCGGGGTAACCATTCATCGGAATCGAAGTAGTATGAGCTTGGGCTTACTGTTGAGTAATGGCAGCAATGGTGAGCACACCGAAACTGGTAGTATCAACAACGCCAATGAAGCCGACTTAATTAGAGGAGTCACCAAAATCACTCGAGCCAGGTATACCTCGGTTGGGTTGCTATTAGGGTTTACATTTAACTTTAAAAAATTTGAATAGCCATCCTTAATATATTTATTAGTGCTTGAAAATCAGAAACTTGCCGATATTTACTGTTGTAGTCAATTAGGAAATTGATAGTAAATCACATTGGAAAAATAGGATGATGACAGATTTAATAATTCTAAGAGAGCTAAATATGGGAGACGTACATCAGTTGTACGCAATATACTCAGATAAAGAAGCTATGAAGTACAGGGGAAGCAAACCAATGGAAACGATTGAAGATGCAAAAGACTACGTTAGAAATAAAGAAGTAAAAGAAAAAGAGGTTACAACTATCCGCAAGGGTGTAGAATTGACAAAGACGAAAGAACTAATAGGAAGTGTAATGTATAGATTTAGTGAAAAGGGTACACATGAATACGAAATTGGTTATTCTATAGGGAGACAGTTTTGGGGACAAGGGCTAGGGAAAGAAATTGTAAAAACTATGCTAAAAGCAATAGAAGCTAAAAACGAAATCAAGGACATCGTTGCTTGGTGTAATAAAGAAAATATAGCCTCAATCAAAATTCTCGAGGATGTTGGATTTAGACGAGTGCACCGTATTGAGCATCTGAACAGTTATCTTTATATCAAAGCAAAAAGTAAAAGCCGACAAAAAGAATTAAACCAATGATGTGTTTTAAAGGACTATAAAAGGAGGTTGAAGATGATCTTAGAAAAATATAAACTGGCTGCAAAAATGTATATGCCGATTATACTAGCAACTGTAGTAAACTATTTCTAATCCATAAATTTTAGTGCTATGAAAACGATGCTTTCAGTAATCATCTGTCTGTTTGTAATGGCTTCAGTAGCTCAGGCTCAGATGGAAGATGTCAGTAATGTACTTACCCAGATTGCTGATGGGATAAAGCCCGAAGCTTTTAACGGTAAATTCAACAAAAACAAAGATGAGTGGAAAGATAAGGTAGCTGCAATGGATGTCTCTGATCTTTCAGCGGTTACCGGTCAGGTTGGAGGACTTTTGAAGGGGTTAAAGGGAAGCTCCTTGGCTGGCGTAGCCAAAAAAGAATTACTCAAAAGTCTGGCTAACGTGAGTAGTCTGTCAGATATCGGAGGGCTGCTAAGCTCTTTGGTCAAGGGCTTAGATCCTTCTATGCTCACCGAAGCATTTGCGAGTAATCGAGATTCACTAACTGATAAACTCGAGATGTTGGGCAGCTAATCAGTACTGAAGGAAGGAGCTTAGTGCTCCTTCCTTCTACCTTTTTGAACAGTTCTCAGGGAAGCGTTTACAAAACATTCTACATAATCTTAACGAAAGAACTGAGACTACCTTCCATCGTAGTTGATTTTTAACTCTCATTCAATCAACCAGATGAACAGAAAAATTAACATTCTGATAACGAAACAGTACCCGAAGTTGCTTATTTTAGTCTGGCTGGTTTGGGGTTGTACCAGTCAACCAGTAGCTAACGAAAACCAACCCCCTGATGCGGCGATGAATCAGGAAATTGAATTAAATGAGGGTGAAAGCGTACTCTGGGTAAATAGTCTAAGAGTACCCTGCACCGGCGTTGCTCCTCAGCGGTGCCTTCAGGTTCAGAAAAGGGATTCGCTGGATGATACGGCTTGGGAGTACTTTTACGATACGATTGAAGGATTTGATTTTCAGGGAGGCTACGTTTATCAATTGGTAGTTAAAGAGGAGCAATTACCATCCGAAGAGGTACCAGCCGATGATCCCTCAATTCGGTATACCCTGGTAAAAGTATTGGATAAGCAAAACGACCCGAGATTGGTACTTAATGATATCTGGATGCTGGAAAGCCTAGAGGGGCAGCCAATTGACACTACTCAGTTAATAAAGCATCCTTACCTGGAAATTCATCTGGCGGACCAGCGGGTGATGGGGCACGACGGATGTAATCAGTTTAACGGCGGTATAGAGCTAGCGAATGACCAAAAGCTGGTGTTTGGGGTATTGGCCTCTACCCGAAAAATGTGTCAGCAAATGGAGGTTCCCGACAAATTTAGCCGGTTAATCGGAGCAACTTCAACCTATAGTCTAGAAGACAATGTGCTCCGACTCTATGATGAACAGCAGAATGAACTGATGACTCTTGGAAAAACTGACTGAGCAAAGTGGAAAATGAAAATTTCCAAACTTATGAGCGTTGAAACACGATTGATCAAACCGTAAACCTAAATTGCTATGCGAAAGTGGATGTGGTTTGTTGCAGCATTTGTACTGATAGTATTGACATTAATAGTGGCCATTCCTCCTGGATTGAAGTGGTATTTAGAAGAGCACGATCAGGAACTTATCGGTCGGGAACTCACCCTGGAAGACGTGAGCCTTAACCTGTTTACTGGTAGACTTGGCCTACAAGAAATCACTCTTTACGAAGCTAATGCCACTGATACTTTTTTCTTTGCCCAGCACCTGGGTGCTCAGCTTGCCTGGACGAAGTTGTTCCGAGACCAGCTTCATATGAGAGAAATTATGTTAGACGCTCCAAAAGTTCGCATCATACAGCAAGGCAGTACTTTTAATTTTGACGACCTAATTCAACTAACTAATACTGAGTCTGAATACCAAGACTCTACCAGCAGTTCCAATTCTTTCCGTTGGCAAATAGATACAATTAGCTTAAAGCAGGGGACTATACACTATCAGGATCAACTAATTGGCAGTCAGTTGGTATTGGATTCTCTTCGGGTTGCGGCTCCGCAGCTTTCTAGCCAAAGCAGCCTGGTGCCAGCCCAGATTAGTTTTAACTCCGGTGAAGGAACCTGGACTAATGAAGTGCTCATTAATCTTCAGCAGGAAAGCTACACGCTCCGCTCTGATATTACGAATTGGTCACTACAGCCATTTACTCCCTATGTATTACCCCACATTGGTTTAGCTGATTTTGGCAGTCAGCTAGGAGCCCAGTTTTCTCTAGTAGGTAGTTATGCGCAAACCGATAGTATTGCCCTGAACGGCACTTTCCAGTTACAGGATTTTCGGATGACAAATCTTGAGGAAGATAGCCTACTGGCCTGGAATGAACTTAGCATTACCATTGACAGCGCTAATACCGCAACCCAACATTATAACTTTGGCAATATCAAGCTTGAAAGACCTTATTTGCTGTTTGAACTAAGTCCTCAGGGTGATAACTTCACTCAAGCACTGCAGCAGTCTAAAACCGATAGTCTGGTGCAGCAGGATGTTCAGGATTCTACGGAATTTACTAGTCCGTTTGAATATCTGGCACTCTATATTTATGAGCTAACCCAAGCTTATCTTTCAACTAGCTACGTGGCTGATACTATTTCCGTAGAAGAGGGCGTGCTGGAGTATCAGGACTATACCCTGAACGACCCGTTTAGTATGTACTTAAGTGATCTTTCGGCCCTGGCTACTGATATTAGTCAGCAAGATGAATTTGCCGATTTTGATATTACCTCCAAAGTCAATCGTAAGGGAGACTTAACTGGAAATTTGCAAATAAGTCGTAGCGGAATCAACAATATGGAGCTCAATGTGCAGATACAAAACCTTGCGGTGGGCGATCTGAATGCTTATACTACCCACTACATGGGGCATCCTTTCCTCAACGGTGATATATTTTTCGTGAGTAATAATAGTATTAAAGATTACTATCTCGAGAGCAAAAACAATCTGTTTGTGGGTGAAATTGAGGTGGGTGACAAAACTAACCAGACGGCTGAGTACCGAGTACCTATGAAACTGGCAGTAGCCCTGCTTCGGGATACCAAGGGTAACGTAGATCTAGATGTCCCCATCAATGGTGACCTGAATGATCCTGATTACTATCTAGGACGCATAATTCTAAATGAAATTGCAAATGTGCTAGTGAAAGCGGCCACCTCACCTTACCGACTGATGGCGAACCTGACAGGGGGGAATGAAGAAGACTTCAAGAGCGTAAACTTTGACGCTACTTCTTATGAATTAACCAATCAGCAGGAGCGTAAGCTTAGGGACGTGGTTAATTTATTAGAAAAAAAGCCCGAATTAAAGGTATACTTGGATCGCCAGCCTTCGG
>CAKZYJ010000085.1 GCA_937884755.1 uncultured Flammeovirgaceae bacterium | reverse complement strand
CAGGCTAAGCTAAAGATAGAAACCCTATTGTATCAGGCCCAAAGTGGTGAGGCTACCGTTCCTCCTCTGTTGCTGAGTGAGCAAGACAGTTTCGGTCAGTTGGTGAATCAGTCCGTGAACGGGCTATCCGAGAAAATGCGCCCTCATTACTACGAACTGTTGCATCTGGCGGTGAAAGCCTCCGGGGCTAAGCCTACCAAGAAATACTCCCAGGCAGTAAAAACAATTGTGGAAGCTACTGGCAAAACCCACTTCCGGGAGACGGTAGGAATATGGTTGGCCTTCCTAATTAGTATGGAGAATACCGAGGAAGAGCATGAGGAAACCTGGCGGAACCGCACCTATTACTACATAACCCGTACTTTTCTCCAGCATCAGAATGCAACCATTGCCAAAGGGCTGGTATGGTCGTTAGTATCGGTGAGCGACCCCACCATTCTGGTGATGATCGGTCAACTGGCCGAACGGGCTTTTCAAAAGATACCCGGAGTGGGGCCGGCGGCTGCAGCAATAGGAAATGCTTGCCTCTATTTACTGTCTCAGTCCGAAGGAAACGAAGGGGTGGCGTATCTCTCCCGGCTGAAAACCAAAATAACCCAAAACAATATCCGAAAACGGATTCAACAGAGTATTGATCAGAAATCGGCTCAGTTAGGGATCAGTCCGCACGAAGTAGAGGAGATGGCGGTGCCTCACTACGACCTCGTAGCGGGGAGAAAAGAGATTGCGTTCGATGATTACCAACTGGAGATTTCACTGTTGGGAATCGGCAAAATCAACCAGATATGGCGGAAGCCGGACGGCAGTACTCAGAAATCGGTACCCGACTTTGTGAAGAAATCAGCTTTGCATCAGGCTTGCTTAAAAGCCGTCCGAGCCGACATTAAAGAGATAAAAAAGAGCGTGACGGTGCAGCGTGACCGGATTGACCGCTCGTACGTGCAAGATCGCAGTTGGACTTACGAGAAATTCTGCCAGTATTACCTCCACCACGGGCTAGTGGGTTGGTTAACCCAGCGTCTCATCTGGTCGTTTGATCTGAATGGACAAACCATTCCGGCTATCTGGTACGATAACCGCTGGGAGGATGTGAATGGTAGTCCGCTGAGCGGTATCAATGATGCTACTTCGGTTACGCTTTGGCACCCAATTCAGTCTACTACCGAAGAAGTGCTAGCCTGGCGGGATCGGTTAGAGGGGTTGGAAATTCAGCAACCGATGAAGCAAGCCTACCGGGAAATATACCTGCTGACTGATGCCGAAGTAAACACCCGCTTCTACAGCAACCGTATGGCCGCTCACATCCTGAAGCAACACCAGTTTAATGCTCTGACTGGATTAAGAGGCTGGAAGTATAGCTTAATGGGAGGCTTCGACGATGGGCGAGACCGAGCCGAAGCTACTATCGAATTACCCGAGCATAATTTGCAGGCTTCCTTTTGGATTAATGAATTACTGTCGGAGGAGGCTATAAACGATACCGGTATCTGGCTCTACGTAGGTACTGACCAAGTGCGGTTTACCCAGGCTAGTGAGGTGCGTAATCTAATTGATGTACCCCCGCTGGTGTTTTCAGAAGTTATGCGCGATGTAGACTTGTTTGTCGGCGTAAGCAGTGTAGGGAATGATCCGCAGTGGCAGGATAATGGAGGTAGTCCGCAGTTACGAGATTATTGGGCGACCTATTCTTTCGGCGATCTGAGTGAGGTAGCTAAGACCCGAAAGGCAGTTCTGGAAAAGGTTCTGCCCCGGCTGAAAATAAATCAGGTAGCCACCATCGACGGTAAGTTTCTGAAGGTTAAAGGCTCGCGAAAAACCTATAAGATTCATATTGGTAGCACCAATATTCTGATGGAGCCCAATGACCAGTACCTGTGCATCGTACCTTCCCGCAGTGCGGGGATAGGCGCTGACAAATTATTTCTTCCCTTTGAGGGTGACCGGGGCTTTGCCATTTTGCTAAGCAAAGCGTTTTTGCTGGCTGAAGACCATAAAATCACCGATCCGACTATTCTTAGTCAGTTGAAGTGATAGAGATTTCGCCCCTCACTTCTTTAGCCCTACCTGGTTCTTTCCGGGTAGGGCTTATTTCTTATTCAACGCTCTGACTTTATTTTAGACTCCGAATACCTTTCCCGGTTACTATCGCTATAAGTGTTTCTCAAAGAAGAGCAGTGTATCTTTTAGGTGTTCTTGCCAGTAGTGCCATTCGTGGCCTCCGTCAAATTCTTCGTAGGTATGGAGGATGTTTTCTTCTAGTAATCGCGAGTGGAGCTGTCGGTTGTAATCAATCAGCAGATCCTTCTGACCGCAGTCGAAGCGAATGGGGGGGAGGCGATCTTTATTTTTCTTCATCGTGAGAAAGACGCTACTCTCGGGAGTTTCGGTGGGTTGATAAGGCGTAAGTGACTCTTCCACAAACAGTGGCATCTGCTCAATCGCAGTAATGGCACTATGGGCTGAGATAGCCTTGAACTTTTCGGGATAAGTGGCTCCTAATCTCAGGGCACCAAACCCACCCATTGATAGCCCAGAAATGCACATCGCTGATTTTTCGGTCACATTTGGCACTGCTTCCTGCACGGCGGCGGGTACATCCTCTACAATCCACTTTTCATAATTGCCGGAAGGTAGCGACTGGTAGGCTGAGCCATCGCCCCATAGTCCATCCGAAGGCATAGCGAGCACCATTGGCCTGATTTTCTGAGAGGCTATCAACTCGTTAGCCGTAAGGTGGGCTTTTCCTTTAAAAGACCACACCCAGGCACTGCCGTACACCCCGTGCAGCAATAGTACTAACGATAGGTCCTCAACCTCTCCAGCGTTTGGGGGCACAAACACACACATATCTCCCCGGCCCTTCAGGTTTTGCGATTTCACCGTGACGAATCGAAGCCCGTCTCTTTCCCCCTCGGAATCGGAAATTTCTATGGTTCTGAATTTTGACATATCAATTGAAGGTGATTACCCCCTTGGCGTTTTTACCGGCCAGCATATCGTCCAAAGCCTGCTGAAGATCGTCCAAAGTATACTGTCGGGTAACCAGTTCATCCAGCAGCAGGTCGCCTTTGGTGTAAAGGGCCATAATCTTGGGGAAGTCAATGTTAGGATTACATTTTCCGTACAGTGGATTAATGTAGATTTTATCCCACTCAAATAGGTTCATATCAATGGTAATCTCCTGTTCAATACCAGATACCTGCACGGCAGTGCCAGCATTGCGAACCGAGGCCAGCGGAGCGGCTCATAGTGCCGGAATAGCAGTACATTCAAAAGCATAGTCGGCTCCCCGTCCATCGGTCATAGCTTTCACCTGCTCGGCCGCTTGGAGCAACCCGGCATCATTTCTATCAGCCAGGAGCGTACTAGTAGCTCCGAAGCGCTCGGCCATATCCAGCTTATCGGAGTTAACGTCTATCGCAATAATCTCGGATGCCCACGAAACATTAGCCGCCTGAATCACATTCAATCCTACTCCACCTGCTCCAAGGACCACTACACTAGAACCCGGTTCAACGTGAGCGGCATTCACCCCCGAACCGTAGCCGGTCATCACTCCACAACTGATGATGCTGGCCGAAGGAA
>CAKZYJ010000084.1 GCA_937884755.1 uncultured Flammeovirgaceae bacterium | reverse complement strand
ACTACCAGACCATCTACTACGTAAAGAGGGTTATTATTACCGCTAATTGAGTTGGCTCCCCGAATTCGGATTTTGTAACCAGCTCCGGGTGCTCCGCTAGTTTGTACTACTGATACTCCAGCGGCTCGTCCTTCCAGTGCCTGGTCAATTCGAGTGATAGGCTGCACCTCAAAATCCTCCGAAGAAACTGAAGCGAGTGCCCCAGTAACATCTGATTTCTTTTGCGTTCCGTAACCTACTACCACTACTTCAGACAAAGAAGTAAAATCGTGTGCAAGCTCTAAATTGATAACGCAACGACCATTAATCTCTATTACTTCTGTAACGAAGCCGATAGAAGAAAATACCAGTGTGGTTATATTATCATCTACTTTAAGCTGATAACGACCGTCCATGTCTGTTACAGTTCCAATGGTAGTACCTTTGGCTAGTACGTTCACTCCGGGTAGTGCTTCGCCATTTTCTACATCAGTAACTGTTCCTTGAATAGTTTGCTCCAAGGTAGTCACTGCTTTTGCACTAAGTACCGAAGCTGGTAGCAAGGATATATCTCTGGCGGGCTTCAACTCAGACTCATCAGCTTTCGGTTGATTTCGTGGTAATTTCTTAGGAGTGGGATTGCGTACAATCAGGTAGTATTGATCGCTAAACTTGCGATAATTCAAATCGCGGGGAGTTAATAGCTGTTCTAACGATTCCCGAATATTTTGTTTATCGTAGCTCTGCTGATCTTCGGTAAGGCGAAGGTCTTTCAGTACATCCGTTTCGTAGTGAAACGATACTCCAAATTTTCTTTCTAGCTTTTCTAAGGCTTTCTCAATGGTGATACTTTCTTTTTGCCATCCATCTGTGTAATCTCCAGAACGATAGGAGAGCGAAGCCAGGGACTGACTGTTCCCCGACTCGCTAATGCCAAGCAGTAGGGAAAGTACAATTCCCCACAGTGTAATCTGAGAAAAGTTTTTCATAGTGATAGATTTAGTAGTAACATTAGTAGTACTGGTCACCGCCTGCGTAGGCAGAGTAAAGCTTCCAGTAATATTTTATTTTATGGTGATACGATTGCCATTATGCTCTATTTCTAGATCAAAGAGGGTTTTTAGTGCTATTAGAATAATTTCTGGGTCAGGGTTTTGAAATGTTCCCGTATAGCTACGGTTAAGTAGCTGTGGGTCAAGTACCGTAATTTCCAGGCCGTAGGTATCTTCTAATGTATGGATGATTTCTTGTACTGGGGTATCGTCAAAAATGAGTTCGTCTTGCAGCCAAGCGGTACGTTTGGACGGATTCACTAGCGTTTTTTCTAGTTTCTGACTACCAGCTTCAAAGGTTATCATTTCGCCCGGTTCCATTAACACGGACTTTGTATTTGAACCCTTGGTAAGAGCAAGCTTGACGCTCCCTTCTGATAAAATCACTTTCGTACTTTCCCGATGGGTATTTACATTAAACTTGGTTCCCAATACATTGACAGATAAGTCTTCGGTATGCACGCTGAAGCTAGTTAAAGAGTGATCAGCATTCCACTGTTTGGCAATAGAGAAAAAAGCCTCTCCTTCTATCCAGACCTCTCGTTGCTGAAGAAAACGCTGCTCATTATAAGAAATAGTGGAGTTGGCATTCAGCATAACCACCGAGCTGTCAGGTAGTAAAATTCGCTGGGTTTCGCCAAAAGCCGTTTGGTAGGTATTCTGGTTGGTATCAGTAAAAGTAAACCAAAGAATAAATGATATTAATGCTAACCCAGTAAATGATGCTGCTACTAGCAGCCAGGTGGGCTGTAATCTTCTATTTTTGGCAATTGGTTGCTCAACCGTACTGTTGACGACTGACTCTATGTTATTCCATGTCTTTTGAAGAAGCTCGTCAGACATTCGATAGTTGATATCCGGTAGTTCTTGCAGAGCCCGCTTCGCTTGTTCAACTAACTCAGTATGCTCGGGGTACTGGGCTAAGTATACTTGCCATTGTTGTCGAGCTTGAGGATCGTGATGGATAATCCATTGTTGGAAAGAGGAATCCATCATGATATCTTCTACTGAGTGGAACTGGTTCATTTACCCTAGTACGTTTTGATGTATACTGGTAAAAGAGGGCTAGGGTAAAAATCTAGACGTATTTAGTGAGGATTTTTGAAGAAATGCAGAAATTCCAGTAAAACGATATTTTGATTACGAAATTAGCAATAAAAAATAAGTTCTATAAAAAGAACAATAACAGAAAACTGATGATGAGTTGAGGAATAAGCTTTTCTCTTACTAAGCTTTTTCTCAGCGCCTTCAACGCTTTGGATATCAATGTATAGACCGTATCAACATTAACCTCCATTACTTCAGCCACCTCGCTTCTAGTTAGATTTTCAAAGAAAACCAGCATGAGGGCTTCCTGTTGTCGCTTAGGTAAAGCTTGTATTGTTTCAATTAGATAGGCCTTTCTCTTTTCGTGACTTTGCAAATCATCACTTAAGAATCCGCTTAGTGTTTGTAACTCTACTAGTTCAGATGATGGAACTGTACTAGCAAGTTGTTGACTAATTTTTTTGGTTTCAGCTATAATTTTTCTTCTTAACGATCTATATAAGTAAAATCGGACTGAAGTAGTTGGCTTGAGTTGCAAGTGACTATTCCAGAGGGTAATAAATAGGTCCTGAATGCAGTCTCTCACCAGTTCTGGGTCGTTAGAGATATGACGACCGTAGTTGAAGAGCAATTGGGCGTAGTTTTCGTATAGTACTTTTAGAGCCTCCTTATCGCCTATCCTTAACCTTTCCCATACGGGGTCATAGGACGATAGAGTGAGATTTGAAGAAAGTTGCTGCATGAAATGATTCAGTATTGCATACTATTCAAGAATAAGCTTAAAAGCAAGTGATATAATAGAATTATTACACTAATTTATGGGTTTTGGTGAAAAAATTTAATCAAGAATACTGCACTGGGTATTCCTTACAGCAGTGTATTACGTACAGCATCTCGCGAGCTATTTGTCGAAAACGCTCATCATATTGTTTGCTTTCTTGCGGCGTATTATCGTGCTGTTTAGGGTCTTCATAGGGAAAAAAGAAACGAGCATCAGCCTCGGGGTTAAACGGACAAGCCTCATCAGCATCAGAGCAGACTATAACTGCCGCGAACATGTCTTGTGGATTTTGAGGGTTAAATCTAGGTTAATGAAAATGCTGGTAGTTACAACCTACTAAGTAGCCGAAAATTGCTTCAAGGATTTGGAACAAATTATTCGGACAAAATTTAAAATGTGTTTTATCATTCTAGTTTACCAATCACCCTAAACCACGGTCAATTTATTGATCAATAAAGATCAGGCGATGATTACCTGTATCAGCAATTACCATTACTTCATCCTGAATAGCAAGAGAGAAAGGCCAATATAATGCGTTACCGGTACCGTGAATAGTTTCTAGGTTCTCGCTACCGGTTGTAAAGTCAGCAGGCCCAATCACCGCATCAGCAGGATGGTTTGATTTCTTGGGAAACTGATCAAACTTCAGAACTCGGCTATTACCGGTATCTACTACCCAAAAACCTTTTTGGTCGAAGCAGCTATCGTAACACCAGTTGAGTGTATTAGCCTGCGGAGTATACTGGAACTGATTTTGCCCGTTGGCCTGAAAATCCGATTGTCCGATAATTTCTTTGGCAGACTGCTTAAAAGCATCCCGCCAATGATCCCAGAGTAGTACTCGGTAGTATTGAGTATCGGTAATAGCTAATTCTCCTTTAGGACCAAGTTTTACCGAATATGGCCAGATGGCGTGCTGATGATCGTAGTCTCGCTCACTGAAGCTACTTTTGCCAATCAGCCTATCAGCAGCTGAATGATTAGTAGTTGGAATTTTATCGTAAAACAACACTCGACGGTTTCCAGTATCAGCAATCCAGAGGTGTTTCCCATCAGAAGAAAGGCCGTAGGGCCAGTAGAGGCTTCGCTCAGAAGGAGTTGCCCCTACTCCAAGCTCATTAGGCTGATTAACCGAGAAATCAGTCTGACCGATAACCACCTCCGCCGGTTGACCGGAAATAACAGGGAATGTGTGCCAGATCAGTACCCGGTGGTTCCAGGCATCAGCCACCATAACCTTTTCTCCGTCCGACCATAAGCCCGAAGGATATTGAAGCGTTGAAGTGTTTACTTCTCCTCCCCTATTTCGCCCAGTTGATTCTATTTCAGACTGACCCAGCACCACATCCGGTTTTTCGTACTCTTCCTTAGGTACATTATTCCAGATAAACACTCGGTTGTGGCCGGTATCAGATACCAGCAATTTGCTTCCAACCAGAAATACTCCCCGGGGGGCCAGGAACGGACTATCCGGTGGTCCTTTAAATATTCTTAATTTATCAGTTGGATTAGGTAAGTGGATGGCCATATTAACAGATGCGGGGTAACTGCTCACCGGCCAGCATATTTACCACCCGTCGCCCCCCAATGCCGCTGGTTAGCACTACTTTTCTGGGATGCTCGTTCGTAACTTCGCCGATCACTGCCGCTTCAGTGTGTCCCTGATTAGTCTTTAATAGCTTCACAACATCCTGGTTGATTTCATCGGCCACTATCGCTATAAATATGCCTTCGTTTGCTACATATAATGGATCTAGTCCGAGTAATTCGCAAGCTCCGGCTACCGACTCGTCCACTGGAATATCCGCCTGCCGCAGATTAACACCAACATTTGCCCCACGGGCTATTTCGTTCAGCACCGTACCTACCCCCCCCCGGGTGGGGTCACGTAGTAAATGCACACCACCACCAAACTCATCCAACAAAGCTTTTACTGGCTGATGCAAAGGGGCGGTATCACTTTTGATTTCGGTTTCAAATTCCAACCCCTCCCTTACCGACATAATCGCCATGCCGTGCGCAGCCAGCGGACCGCTGACAATGATTTTATCTCCAGCTTCTACCTGGCTGATGCCAATGTTAGCCTGAGAGTGAACCCGACCAATTCCGGCCGTATTGATAAATAGTTTATCGCCTTTACCCCGCTCAACAACCTTAGTATCACCGGTGACCACCTTCACTCCAGCCTGTTCGCAAGTGTCTTGAATAGTCAGTAGCACCTCCCAGAGTTCGGCCATCGGCAGCCCCTCTTCAATAATAAGACTTAGTGATAGGTATTTGGGGATGGCCCCGCACATCGCCAGATCGTTTACGGTTCCGTTAACGGCTAAATCACCAATATTCCCTCCGGGAAAGAACAAGGGTGACACTACAAAACTATCGGTAGTAAAGGCCGTTTTTCCGTCCAGGTTGAGAAATGCTCCGTCGTGACGCTCAGTTTCGGATTCAGTAGAAAAGAGGCTTAGAATAACTTCGTCTAGCAGCTTATTGGTTAACAGTCCACCGCTCCCGTGGCCCATGGTAACAATATCGAAGTCCAGTTCGGGCAGTGGGCAGTTCAGTTGCATTTTGAATTGACTCATAGACCAGCTTTAGGCTTCCTGATAGTGAAAATAGGCCGCACAAGCCCCCTCGGAAGAAACCATTGGGGCACCTAGGGGAGTAGATGGAGTGCAGGCTTTGCCGAACTGCGAACACTGATGCGGCTTTTTAAGCCCCTTGAGGACTTGCCCCGCGATGCATTCTTTACACTCGGAAACCTGGGTAATATTCACGGAAAATTTGAGATTAGCATCGTAGGCCGCCAGATTGTCTCTCACCTCGTAGCCACTTTGTGGGATTGTGCCAATACCTCGCCACTCCCGATTCGCTATCCGAAATACCTCTGAAATAGCCCTTTGAGCAGCCAGATTGCCTTCGGGACGTACCACCCGCTTATACTGATTCTCTAGTTCGTACGTTCCACTCTCCAGTTGTCGTACAGTCATTAGAATACCCTGGAGCAAATCAACCGGCTCAAATCCGGTTACCACAATTGGTACCTGGTATTTTTCGGCAATGGGATAGTAAGCATCGATGCCCATGATGGTACAGACGTGACCTGCCGCCAAAAAACCTTGGATCAAATTTTCATCATCCGATAAAACGGCCTCCATAGCCGGGGGAACCAGAACGTGGGAGGCCAGAATAGAATAGTTGGTTAGTCCAGCTCGCTGGGCGTGAAGCACCGATAAGGCATTGGCCGGAGCGGTAGTTTCAAAGCCTACGGCAAAAAACACCACCTCCCGTTCAGGGTTTTCTTTCGCCAATTTTACCGCCTCTAGGGGCGAATACAGAATGCGAACGTCCGCTCCGCGAGCTTTGGCCTGCAACAGACTGCGCTCCGAACCTGGTACCCGCAGCATATCGCCGAACGAGCAGAGTATCACACCCTTTTCTTCGGCCAGGTATACGGCCTTATCAATTAAATTTAGTGGAGTAACACATACCGGGCAACCAGGTCCGTGCACCATGGTTATTTCTTCTGGCAACAGGCCCAATAAACCATTTTTTACTAGGCTGTGGGTTTGCCCACCGCAGACTTCCATAATTGTCCACGGTCGGGTAACAGTCTTTTTTATTTGCTCCAGATAGGAAGTCGCCAGTTCAGGATCCCGGTATTCGGATAGGAATTTCATAGGTAGATTGTTTAGTGGTGGTGTTCCATCGAACTAGTTGTCGCCCAGATGAAGATTTCTCTTGGAATCAAGTATGGCAATTCGCCGGTTAATTTCACGACTGCGCTGAATCATGAGCAGTAATCGGTGAAACCAGTTTCGCTCCGGTTTGAGTTTGGCTTTGTATTCCGCTCGAACCTCCTGCTTTATCTCAGCAATTTTGCTCTGGTAGGCCTCAGTTTTCTGCCAGCTCTTTCTTCCGTTAGCCGAAATGCCCGTACTAATTAGGTTGATCTCCATGTCAATCATTTATACCTCCGGATTTAGTTCGTCTAATTCACCAATTTCTTTGAGGTACCGAAAAGTGGTCTTCGCCTCCTCCTCATCTACTACACTGATGGCTACCCCTACGTGCACCAGTACGTAGTCACCTTCTTTCGCGTGAGGAACCATCTCCAGGGTAGCTTCTTTGGTAATGCCCCCAAACTGTATCTGAGCCATGCGGATGGCCCCTCCGTACTGCTTTTCAATCGACTTAATCTTTCCAGGAATTGCTAAACACATAGGTTGTATAATAAATTGAGTATTAACAAATTAAATCATTAAATGCGGAAAACATAATCATACTGCCGTAACTGTTTCCGGTTTTTGGCAGGAGTTTATTTTTGCTTTCTGTTGTAATTGGTAATGCACTAACTGCCCGAAGGAAATATTCTCGTCATTAGGAGAAAGTTCCTGATGGAAGTAAAGGGTAAATTCTTGCTTCATCTGAGCCTTGATCATGTCTACCAGTAAGGCATTTTGGAATACCCCACCGCTAAATGCCACTTTTTTCACATCAAACGCCCGAGCAACTGCGGAGATCATGATAGCCAAGGTTAAGTGAAAGCGGGCGGCAATCAACCCGACCGGAGATTTATTCAGATCCGAAGCAATTTCAGCAATGATCTGTTTAGTTGAAACTGTATTACCCATAGCAATGCCGTAACTTTTTACCTTGTTGTACCCATGTTGTTGAATATAGTCTGAAGCAGCAGTTTCTAACTGCAATGCTGCCTCACCTTCGTAACTGGCTTTATCAATCAACCCCAGTAAACTTGCTACCGCATCAAACAGACGTCCTACGCTGGATGTCAGTAATCCTCCCTTTGATCGGCGTAATTGCTTAGTGTAATGCTGCCACTCCACTGAAGTAAATTTGTCGCGTAGTCTATTATTCTCTAGAGCCTGTTCTCCATAGCCTAGGGATAAAGCCGATAACCGAGGCTCCTGGGCCATCTTATCACCCATCAGCTGGGAGAAATAATCGAAATAGTTTACCCGCTGGAAATGATAATTGTCGTAGATAAAGAACTCTCCACCCCAAATCTGACCATCCTCGCCTAGTCCGGTACCATCCCATACTACCCCCAAAATGGGCTCTTTGGTTTCAATCAACTGATTCTCGCCTAATGCTGCCGCAAAATGAGCCTCATGGTGCTGGACTTTATATAATGGCACCTCCCACTTTTCCGCCAATTCCTCGCCGTATTGAGCCGAAAAATAGCCGGGATGTTGGTCAACAATTATAACCTCGGGCTGGGATTCAAACAGATTCAGTAAGTGACTCATAACCTGCCGATAGCTCTGTTGGGCGTCAAAGCTACCTAAATCGCCCAAGAACTGACTTACATACTGGTTGCCTCCGTGGGTGTAGGCAAAGGTACTCTTTAAATCACCTCCCATAGCCAAGAGGCAGCGGTTAGTGCTTACCGGCGTTGGCAGTACCAAGGTAGGAGCCAGTCCCCGAGAACGACGCAATACTATTCTTTGTTGTGATTCTGGACTGAATCGGACCACTGAATCATCCTGTGGGACAACTATCTCCCGATTATAATCCACTCGGAAGTCTACCATGGCTGATAGCTGACTTTGAACGGCCTCATGGGTATAAACGATGGGCGAACCACTGATATTACCACTGGTAGCTACGATGGGACGACTCAAGTATTTCATCAAGACCTCAAATAGCGGAGCATACGGTAGCATTATTCCTACTTGCTTAAGCTTAGGAGCGATCTGCTGGTAAGCAATCCGAGATTTTAGTTGATCAGTTAGGGGTAGGAGTACAATGGGCGCAACAATTCCGCTAAGCATTTCCTGGGTTTGGCCATCCATCGTCGTATCCTCTTCAAGTAGCTGAAGAGATGGGTACATAATCGCGAATGGCTTGGTGGGGCGGTGTTTCCTCTGCCTCAGTATTTTAACCGCCCGAGCATTCGCAGCATCACAAACTAACAGGTAACCCCCTACTCCCTGAATAGCTCCAATGGCTCCCCGGTCAATTCTTTCCGCTACTTTCTTTATGACTTTATTTTGGTCGTCAGAAACTAGTTTTTGTTCGTGGTCATAGAGCGAAAGGGTGATAGCGCAATTCGGACAACTATTGGCTTGAGCGTAGTAACGACGGTCATGGGGGTTTTCGTACTCCTCCAAACAGTCTTCACATAAGGAGAATGGTGACATAGCCGTAGTAGCCCGGTCGTAGGGCAACGACCTGATAATCGAGTAGCGTGGACCACAGTGAGTACAGTTAGTAAAGGCGTATTCAAAACGGCGATTATCCCTATCGCTAAGCTCATCTCGGCAGGATAGACATAGTCCTAAATCAGGAGTCAGCAATACATTGGTTAGTTCGCCCCGCTGGCTATGCACAATGGAAAAGTCCTCAAATAACTGTCTAGAAACTTCTTCCATGGTATAAGCAGTGATGCAGGCAACCTTAGGATGTTCTCGAAGAATATCCTCGAGAAAAGGTTTGATAACAGTTAACTTCCCATTGACCACAATCCGAACTCCATCAGTACGGTTGCTTACCTGGCCGGATAAACCGTATTGCTGGGCCAATTGGTACACAAACGGGCGAAAGCCCACACCCTGCACCTGCCCCTGAATATGGATCTGATAAGTCTTCAAAAGTATTTAAACAGTTGTTAGCTGAGGCTTACGTTTTGCCTCCACTTTTTCTAGCAGCCATTGGCACCAGGCTTCTATTCCCTCACCACTAGTGCTAGAAATCTGCATTACTCCAATATCCGGGTTCACCTCCTGGGCGTCTTTGGTGACAGCTTCCACTGAGAAAGGTAAATACGGCAAGAGATCCGCCTTTGAGACCAACATTAGTTCACTAGTCAGAAACATTCGAGGGTATTTTTTAGGTTTATCGTCGCCTTCGGTAGTGGCTATGAGGGTTACCCGATAGTCTTCGCCCAGATCGAAGGAAGCCGGACACACTAGGTTACCCACATTTTCTACGATGAGTAGTTCTACTCCTTCCAGATCAATCTGATCCATGGCCTGCCACACCATCTGCGCTTCTAGGTGGCAGATACCTCCAGTCACAATTTGCAGGGCATCAATTCCAGTTTCGCGGATACGGCTTGCGTCCCGCTCGGTCTCCAAATCGCCGACTAGAACTTTCATTTTCACCTGATTAGCGAGGCGACGGGCCGTTTCCTGTAGTAGGGTAGTTTTACCGCTTCCGGCCGAGGAGGTAATGTTCAGCATCAGAATATTCCGGCGCTTCATTTCCTTGCGGATATTTTCGGCCATAAAATCATTGGCTTTTAACAAATTTAGGGAAGTGTTCTCGCACTGAACGCTGCCTCGGGCTCCTTTACTTGATTTTTCTATTGCCATACTTTATTTATTGAAAATTGACAGTGGATAATTGAGAAGTGGTTTTCCTTTAAGTTACTCATTTTTAGATTTCTATTCTGGTTTAGCTCCTTAGTTTTCACTGAAGTGCACTTGATGGATGAGTAGTTCAGTACCCTCTACCACATTATTATTTAATTGACCGCAGTGAGCACATATGAATTTATACTGCTGCACTTCTGAAGTTTGCTCACAGCTGGCACAGTAGATTTTCACCGGCACCGTTTCAATTTCTAATGAAACCTCTTGGTACTTAGCCTCCGTTTCCCTCAAAGCCTGAAAAGCAGTTTGCATCAGCACCGGCTCAACGTTAGAAAGCAACCCCACTCGCAAATTTACCTGAACCAAACGATTCATTTTATCCGCCGGAAACTCTTCTTCCAACGTTCGGAATATGCTGCGTACCAAGGATACTTCATGCATAGTCTTCACTTTTTACAGTGATCAACAACTGAGAAAGCCGCTCTAAATGTCCCGCTGCTTCGCTAATTAGATCCGGAGCATCCACCAGGGTTTTCACTTCCTTAGCTTTGGCTACCATATCATCGTAGCGTTGTTGATTAAAACCATCTTCCCCGTTGTCTACGTGCCAACTGGCTTCCAAATAATTAAGTAAGGTAAGTGCTCTTTCGTAAGGGTAAACCGCAGTTCGAACCGAGAGAGCCTCCTCGTAAAACTCCAGGGCTTTTTCGTAGTTGTCGGTTCGTAGAGCCGTTGGATATTTGGTAAGAGCATTAGCGTAGTTGTTACAAACCAAGCCGTACTCGTAAGGATATTCGTCCTTAGTAAAAAACCGCAACGCCTCCTGAAAGGAGGTAGCAGAAACCGCGGCCAAAATGCTTTTTTTCTGCTGCA
>CAKZYJ010000083.1 GCA_937884755.1 uncultured Flammeovirgaceae bacterium | reverse complement strand
CCAAGAAGAACATTTGTACGTCTAGAACCTTCGGGCAGCTTGAAACCGATCTTTCGGCCATCAAGGAAGCCGTGGCCACTCACGCGGCCTCATGTGCCGAGAAGCTTCGCAAAGAGAGCAGCATTGCCAATTACCTGCAAGTGTTCATTCAGACCAACCGTTACCGGAAGGACGATCCTCAATACAGCAATCGCGCGGCGAACCGTAGTTTTACGTGGACATTGCCGATTGCCAGCAACGACAGCCGTGATCTGATCCGCTATGCCACCCAAGCGTTAGAGCAAATATTTCGTTCAGACTTTAAGTACAATAAATGCGGGGTGATCGTTTCGGGCTTAGTGCCGGAGAATGAACGCCAGCTCAACTTATTTGAAAGTACAGACAAGCAGCCGGAGCCGATCTTTGAGCAGGTGCAAGCGGTATGCCGCCCAGATAACCGCGTCATGGAGGCAATGGATGATTTAAACGGACGGTTTGGGGCGAAGACGATCAAGCTGGGAGCCACCATGAGCACCCAGAAAACACAAAGCTGGCAATTAACGCCGAGCTTGCTTTCCCCGCATTATACCACCAAATTTACCGACATACCCATTGCGCGATGCTCTTAACCCCTACCCTGCTGATTATGGAACTTAGCAAACATGAATTATCGGTCTTGCGCCACCTGTGCCGTTATCCGGATAAGACCTTAGAAGAAACCTGTCTGAAGCTTGGGATTGCCCTGATTGAGATCAACGAGATTGAATACACCCTACTTTCGCAAAAGCTTATCCAGGTGCAGCAGGTCAAATACAAGAAGACCGCCGATGATACCTTTAAGCTACGGCTCTACCGGGCAACCCAAGACGGGCTGAAGGTGTCTAAGATTGCCGTCAAGTCGGGGTAATTCTGGCTTTATTCCTACAATTAGGCCGTTTCTCGTTCAGTTGAGGGTGTAATGATACGGTCATTGAACACGAGATCGACGAGAACGCCCGTCATTCTGCATGTTTTAGCGCATTATTGCCGCCGCTGGCTTTTTATTCAGTCCGGCTTATTGTCTTCGTTATAGTGAAAGTACAACTCGGTAGAGAGCTTATCAATCTTACCGCTTAAGCCTTCCATTGTGACCGTGATTTTATGTATCTGGACAGACGCATCAATCAAGGTATCAATCGCTTTGGCCAGTTTTTCTTTGGGAATACTTGTTATGTAAATGTTATAGAACATTCACATGGGTATTGTCTAGCCTGCTTAACAGCAGAGTATTTTTTTTCTACCCGTTTCCATGGCAAAGCCATGATTAGTTAAGGTGTTGAATGTAAAGGTAACATTGAGAGCTATACGGCACTTTTGGGAACTCTTCCCTACACTGGGTAATCAAGTGACCAAGCCGCCCGCAATAGATGCGTTTTTCGGCCATTTCCAAGACGGCGGTTTGTTGCAGGAAAAGCAACGCCTGTTCTTTGCGGTGCACCTCATAGAGCGAATACGGAAGACTAGGAATCACCTCAATCATGCGTGAAATTTTGTTGGATGAAACACAGGTGATTTTTAGGAAATTGCCAAGAATTAACCCCCCGTGTTTTTATAACCAACTTTATTTTAATAATACTATTTCTAGACAGGGGGTACACTTTTTTGCCAACTCCCCTACCCTATCAGTGAAGGTAGTACAAAATCCGTTCAGGGAGAAAACGTCCTTACGATTTTCTTACATAAGTGAGAATTTCCCGCATGTTTACCCGTGAGGAAATACTGCCCATTTTTGCCGCAAACCTGAAACACTACCGAAACCTTGCCCAATTATCACAGGCCGCTTTAGCGGGAAAAGTGGATATTGACGAACGCCAGATCAGACGCTTTGAAGCCGCCGAGCAAGCCCCGACCATTGTTCACGCCTACCGTATGGCGCAGGTGCTTAACATCAAAGTGGATGATTTCTTTACGAAACGCTAGTCCTCTACTCTGTCTTACCCGACTGCCGCTTTTCTTCCATGTAATCCATGATCGTTTTGCCCTCAGCTTTGAGCTGAGCATAAAGTTCATCGGATTGCTTACGGTTCAGTTCCTTTTGTTCTTTGGTGAGGACTTTAGCCGAATCCAATACCGCATCGACATAAGGGGTAACTTTTTCGTAGACGGGTACACCCAAAGCCATCGCGATTTCAGCGACTAATGTATGCTTATGGTTTTGGACATCTTGTAATCCGCCAAGAGCTCGTTGTAACCAGATGAACGTAGAGCTTAATTCCCGATAGCCCATTTGTGCCGCTCGGTCATGTTCGCGCCGATCTAAAACTTCTTCGATAGCATCCAGATTTTTACGCATTTCATCCATTGCCCTGGCTACCCCGATGGTTTGACCTACAAATTCATTATCCAGCTTTTCCAGTGCTGGTTTGAATTCCTGAATAGCGGCCTCTATCTTTTCTTTTTCTGTCATGATTGTTTTACTTGCTCTACTGCTACAAATGCCCGTAATGCGTTGTTAATACTGAATTAATGGCCACGACCACCTTTACGGAAGAAATCTACCATATCTTTATCTAGCAATATAGTTACTTTTACTTTCTTCGGTTTCATAGCTATCCTATGGCGATACTTGATGTAAAGGAATACGCTGTTTGCCCTGATCGCTGACGAGATCCAGATGATAGCTCAACGCTTCGGTGATATACATAAAGTTAGTCAGCCCAATATCTTCTTGTTTGCCAGTTCGGATGATTTGTATCACCGAAGGGGAAATACCCGCTTCTTTGGCAAGTTGACGCACTGATTTCTGGTCTTCTTCCATCAGGGCACTAAATAATTCTGATAGAACCAACTCTTTTTTAGTGGCCTCGTATTCATTACGGATGTCGGGGTCTTGGAGTCACTTATCAATAGTTGACATCGGTTTAGTTTTCTTGCATCCCTTGCCCTGAATCTTTTCTTTCAATAACATTATTTTTCCCCTAATTTTCTTATGTACATACTACAGTTAAGAGCGTTTACCTATGACTTGGAATTAACGCGTTAGCCAGCGCAAAGACAATAGCCTGAACATCCATGAAGACTTTTAGCGGTATGGCAAGCCATCGAGTGGCCGCCACCCGGCGTTCCTCGCGGGGCGTTCCTCGCTGGAAAAAATCCGACGTTCATGCCATGACGTGGGCGACCAGCCACTTACTTTTCCGAGCACTCAAACAGCTTCTAAGAAAATAATCTTACCTTGCCCCTAGGATGAATGCTCTCGAGAAAGAAACCCTGTTATCCCAAGTGGCAGCCCAGCTTCAGCTTCGGTCTAATCAAGACTACTTGGTCAGCTACCAGGGTGACGCCCTCTACATCCGCTGTGCCAGTCGTACGACTGCCGAATGCATCGCCCAGCGCTGGCCCCGCCAGCTGCCCGGTAGCAGCACCTCCCCCATTGAGAACCGGCAGTCCGTACAGCATCCTTTTTTACTGGTATGGCAAGAAGATACTTGAAATGAGCACCTCTTCTTTTCCAGTGCAGTCACTTTTTCAGAATGAGAGCCCAAATCTTGGGCTTCCCTTTTCACTTTACTGGGTAAAAACTTTCATCCCCCCCAGTTTTTTACTATGTTGTCTTTGGTTGAGGCTCGTTCCACCATTTCCTGGCTGTCCCTTAAAAGTATTGTCTAATCCAACTCCGTTGTCCTTGATGAATCCTACTGTGAAAAATACTTTGGCCGTACTGGGCGGCTGGATCATTGGGAGCATTGTCAACCTGGGTCTGGTGCAAACTGGCTACGCCCTGTTGCCTTTACCAGGGGTGGATGACCCCCAAGATATGGAAGCTATCGCCCAGGTCATGCCTACGGTAGGCATCGAGTATTTTATTTTTCCGTTTCTCGCCCACGCGCTGGGAACCCTGTGCGGGGCTCTGACCGCTGGCTGGATTGCGGCGACCCGGAAAATGCTCATGGCCCTGCTGGTGGGAGGGGTGTTTCTGATCGGAGGTATTGTCGCCAGTCAGGTAATTCCAGCCCCCGTCTGGTTTGTTGTAGCGGATCTGACTTTAGCCTATATTCCGATGGCTTGGTGGGGGGGTAGTCTAGCCGTAAAGCTAGGCCGCTCGACGCGTAACTTTCAGAACAACCGATAGGGTTTATCCAGATAGCATATACTACGATACCTATTACAGGCAGCTTGCTATCCGAAAGTAGTGTGCCTAACAAACTTGCCAGCAAACCAGCTAGAATACCCAAGTTTCGTTGTTCAATATCTTATCCCTGGGGGCTTCTTTTGGGTTAAACTCCTGAAGGAAGGCGTGCTGGGTAGATCTTAAAAATTGACTAGTAGCAGGTCCTCGCCGCCGATTGTACTTACTACTCACTACTCGGATAAGGGTTGAGTAGCGGCTTTGCGTAGTAGAAGGTTTAGGGTATGTAACAGTTTATCGCAGTAGCTGGTTGGATTTTCGTTTTCCCCTAAATCGCAGACGAATCGGTAGATTACTGAGTATAATTTGGATTCTGGTATTTCTAGCTGAAATTCCTCGGCTTGCAGGGGAAGTACACCGAACCGTATCAGCCACTCATGGATGTACGCCGTCCGGTGGGTAGTCAGTATGGGTGCTGCTGCATCCTGAATGGTGGAAATAGTAGCTTTTCTTTTCTTTGGAGGGGAGGTTGACTTTTTCACGATTTTTTTTCGCAATTTTCCGGCAAACGTAAACTTAATCTTGTGAACACTGCGTCCCCGTTTAACGGCCTGATAGGTAAACCGCATATCCGTACTCTCTAATTCCTTTTGGGCAGGTTCCAAGACGCGGCGCCGAAAATTGGAAAAATTGGGATATTTATCCTCCAACATCATCATGTTCTTGAGCTCGGCTAGCGCAAAGGTTCGTTCCCCAAAATCGGAATATTGCTTCAGTAACCAATAGATTCGGTACCCAAACGCCGAGCTAACCCGCATCAATTGGTTAAACTGAGTATAGGTGAAATTCTTGGTTAAGTTCAGTAAGTACTGTTTGGCTTGGTCATTAAAGCGAGCCCGAACGAACCCTTCACCATCCTCATAGACACTGATGGCGAATAAGGGGATATTGATTGTTCGTCGCTTCCCCTTTTCCGAAATCTCATTGACATGAATCACTTTCTCCGTTAGTGTCTTACAGGTATCCCGAATCTGGGAGTAGTGTACTTTAGCATTTGCCCCACCAATGATCCGGCACGGAATGTGAATTTCCCGAAATTCTTTATCCCCTTTTTTGATTTGTAGCAGCATGTAAGTAAACATCCGCAGCTCGTTGAGTTGGAGCATAAACCGACCCGTCACAAACTCGTTATGTTGGGCAATCGTTTTGTCGGATGGAAGATACGGAAACAGCATAGTTACTAAATTTTGGGCAAATTAGCCTTCTGCACCAGAATTCCTATCATTTTCCGCATGACCCTCCTCCAATGTGTTTTAGTTCACCTCCAATTTGTTGCAATACACCTCCTTTTTGTTTTAGTTGTTAATAAGTACTTTTCATAAGTATAGCGTGTTTTTTTGCTTCAATAACCAATGTTATCCAAATAATATGAAAAAATAACATTTACTTTTAATTATTGATTTTATTATAATTAGTTATTTACACTGCTCATAACCAATTGATTTTCAATAATTTACATTATTGTTTAAAACAAAAAGGAGGGATATTGCAACACAAAAGAGGCAAATTGCAACAAAAAGGAGGTATGTTGCAACGAATTGGAGTTCATACTAAAACTTAGAGGAGGTCAGCGGGCAATTGCAACAAAAAGGAGGTTATTTAACTAACTGATAATTAGAGATTTACACTGATACTAAAACAAGATGGAGGTTATAGGTCAACCCGATCAATTAGTAATGATCATGATGATCTGGGCAAAAGGGCACTTTTCCTACTATTTTGGCTCATTCCTATTAGAATACCTTCTGGTTCCTAGGGATCATATGAGCTGTAAGCAGCTCATTATCAGATTATTGCGAAGATAATTAAAACAAATTGGAGGTTAGGGACAGCCAGCAGTCCCTATGGTTTCGATTTCCAGCTGCTCCTTTGCAGGGGGACTAATGATCGCCTTAGTTGAACCATGTAGTAATAAATTTCCTCCATTTGACCTACTTCTAGCCCGAGCAGGAGCGGGCAATTGCAACAAATTGGAGGTTACAATTGGTAAGCCAGCGTGTTTCTCTTGGTACAGTAAGTAGTTTTGGCCATTGGATCCAATTCAGTGAATCTACTGTACGAGAATAGATTCTTTTACTGGTCTGGTTGATTTCTGCTGTACGCTGCGCTTTTTAACGAATTGATTGAGGTGAGTCCGGCTTGGATCAGCGTTCGCAACTGGGCGTGTCCTATCGATATGCCGACCAAACTGGCCACCGATGCCTTTACCTTTCATCGCATGAAATACCGCGAATTGTCTCATCAATCAATGCAATTGAATAACCTTATGCATTTTTCAGTGAACGCAAGCGAAGGCGTTTCCATAATCAGAAAAAGATATTTCTAGTTTTTGATGATACGAATGTGGGCTAGCGATTAATAGATCTAAATTCTTTACGAAATTGAATGTATATATTCCTTGCAAAGACAAGCATCAGAATGAGTGAGATTGTTTGAACAATCACATTCAAAGCAGGAGAAACATAATCAGTTAAGAAAAAGTGATAACCATACCATACTAGAAAGGTTATAAAAAAATAGTACCAATTTCGATTAGTTGTTTGTAAGCCATGCCATTGGCGTTGAAACCATTTTCCTGCTATTAAGGAGTGTAGTACCCTATATAAAGCAGTAGCCACAAAACAGTAAATGACAAGCGAATTAATACCAAATAAGATACCATAAAATGCCGCAGCCCCACCAACTAAATAGGGAAGTCTAATTAATACAAATCTTATATTTTCTTTTTTCATGATAACATGGGTTGGAGTAGTTAAATAATGCTGAGTATACTGTAAATAATAGATATATTTCAGGGATTTCACAAAGACTCGAGAGTCAATCATTTTGTTCTTATCACCGTTAACATTTCTACTCAAAATTATGTGTATTAAATTGATTGCATGAAACAAGTTATTTTGAAGATTAAATAATTGAATTTAAACTTGACTTTTAATCCAAATTAATTCCTTTCTTATTAAGTGTATTAGGCGCCTCTCTACGCGATGTTCAGCCTGCTGATACGTATACTTTTTTTTCGGCAAATACTGAATCCCCGTCTGCTTTAATTCCTTTCCATTTCCCTGCTGCTTTACCTTCTGAGGGTTATTTTCGTCGTAAATGATCACGTCATTGGATTGTAGGAACTCAGTAAGTGTTTCAGCTATTCGGTATTCTTGCGTGCTCCTCATGCGTATAAGTTAGTAACTATCATCCACTTTTTCATAGTATCATTACTGGGTCAGAAACCCTCCGCTTTAACGGAAGACTTTAGACGTCAATTTCAACCTGATTGCTCGGGGACAGTGGCTGGTTTGGTTTTTTCTCCATCATCGTTGCATATCGGGAAATTTTCTCTTCTGATAGATTAGGGTAGCTTTTCCTTAGTTCGGTATGCTGAGTACTAGGTTTACCCTTCCCCCTTTGTTGAGCATTAGACTCAGAAGTTAACCCTGTGCCTTGCGTGACGAACTCAGTATTCAATCCCTCAAGTCGTTGATGCTTTACTAAACGCTGCTCCCTATCTACTTTACTCAGTAGCTTTTTATAACCATCTGGTAAGGATGAAGAATGATCCGTTGTGTGCTGTTTCAAACCCGGTACCCCCCCTTTCGCTTGATTACTTGGTTCAACAGTAGTTTTTAGCGCACTGGTAACAGAAAAAGCGCGATCTAATCGTTTGTCCTTAGTAGATACAAGTCGTTGCACACCCGAAGCATGGTCTACCGATTGATGCATGGTTTCAATCGTTTTAAACTGACGGGTTACTTCTTGGTAGTTCCGTTGACTAAGCTGGTGATGATCCTGTTTTCCCAGCACAATTTCTTGATAACGGTTGGGCTCTGAAGTAATACTTACGTTCCTAGTAAGATGACTAGCTAGTTCATTAAGTGCTTTATCATGCGTTTTTCCTTGTTTTCTGTGTAAATAGTAGTGTTCAATCAATTCGTTGGATTGCAATGTTTTATTCCCCATTGTTTCGATACGAGCTCTTTTATCTTTATCCTGGTTAGTTACCTGATTTTGGTTCCTGGTGGCCCCGGCCACCGAGGCAACGGCGGCATTCCGGTGATCCACAGGGGTGCCGCCGCGTCCACGGTGGACCACCTCAGCTTTGGTAAGGGTTGGGTCTTGCTCTAGTTCTTTTCGGAGCTGTTGTAGTGTTGAGGGTGCTACGTGGTGCCGCTTTTGCCACATCCTACGATACGCCTGATCGAGTATTTCTTCTTTTTTTGAGGTGGCGGGAAGCGGTAGCTGATCTTGATGATGACCACTTACAACAGAAGATATCTGCTCAATACGATCTATATTGTAGGAAGCTTTATGACCATCTTTCATCGTAAAATCATTACGCTCATGATCGGTCAAAAAAGTGTTCCGTCCTGTTTTTGAAAGCGAAGTGCTACGTTTCACATACGCTTGATTTGCGTTCTTTTCGCGTTGCATGGCCTCCAAATAATCCTGCTGCATCAATCTAGAAGACTGACGTAGTGCTTGCACAAACGATGCATTTAACGTGTTTTTTGTTTCAGTAGTCTGTACAGACACCGGGCCGCCGGCCACTGGCTTCTCGAGTCCCTCCTGAAGAGACTTCATCAACTGCGTTGTTTCCTGGGTTGTCCCGGAATGGTGTTCCCGGTCTTGTAAGTAGTATTGGGCCTCACGCGCTGCTTCATAAGCAGGATGATTGCTTTTGAAGGGTAAGCCTACCTCACGGCCATCCTCCAATTTCACATAATAGCTAGACAGACGTTTGGTCAAATTCACTGGCGCAGTGGCTAGCTCTTTTTTTATTGATTCTTATTGTAGGGTAGAAATCGCTTGCCACGAGGTTTTATTAGCACTGGGGTGAATCTGGCTAGTAATAAACCGTTGATTCTCTTGGTTGGTTGCTACGTAGAAGGTGGGGTTTCCATTCGTATTTTGAAAGGCTTCGATTTGTTGGATCGTGTTACGCATCATTGTACCATTCGGTTAGGTATAAAGTATACCGTGAGACATTACTTTTTTTTCACTTTAGCCACGATCGCCGTGAACACGGGAGACCTTTTCGTCAAGTTCTTGTTCTTCCCCTTCCCTATCGTCTAACAATGCGCTCATCTGCTGAACAATTTTCTCAAAGCTCATCTGTTGCTGAGCGGGGAGCCGGGATATATCTAAGCGCTTGAAGAGGTCACGAAAATGCTCATTCAAAGAGCGGGTTTCCGGGCAGTGGGGGTTCTGTCGAAGGCGTTTAACCAGTTCAGTGTACTGGTCGTAAAAAGCCAGATATTGCTTTTTCCATAGCACGTACATACGAGGTGCGGTTTATTCTAAAAAGATGGTCAAGACCAGTATACCCCCCTTTTCCGTATCCAATGGTAACATACATCCATACTACAGGCGAACCTTGCCCTTGGCATTGCTTTTTCTGTTGAGAGAGAAAATCAACTATGTTCTTTTTTGGAGTTGATGGAGGTAGTGGCTTCTCAGGTTGAGAGAGTGGGATGATAGGATCAGCCTGTTCACAATCCATATTTGAGCAACCCTCCTCCTCTCTCTGACGAAGAAACCCTTCTTCTTGACAGTGTGTCATTATTAGACACACCAATGCCAGGCATGAAATGAATACATTTTTCATGAATAGGAAATAGTGATAATGTCTTTGAAATACCTGCTATCAGCGGTATACAGTACTTACCGATTCAGGCGGAGAAGTATTATTTTTTACAAATCACTCAATAGCCATTCGAAAACATGGTAAGTGTATTAAAGCTGTTGAATAGCAACAACGTTAGCCAAGTTACATAAACTTTTTAAAAACACTAAATGTTTTTTATATTTTTACTAAGCAGCAGTATCAAAGTCGGCTGATAAGGAATTAATACTGGATTGCCATTTGCGCTCAGAGAATTGTTGAGCCTCTGAAACCGCATCAAAAAAGTCTTGTAAATAGCGGAAATACGTGAGCTGCTCATTCACTGTTTCAAAGTAGATATTGATCTTCGCCGCTACATCCACGTAATGCATTACGAAATCGCAAACTGTTTCGATTTGAAAAAATTGTTTTTTGATGGTGCCGGGCGTATGTTGGATGGAAACGATCATAGCAGCTAGGTTGAGAGGGTAATATAAATGTATCGCAGAACTGTCTAGGGTTTTGCTGGTACCGTCAGATGTTTTACGTCTGTGGTTTTGCTTACCTGACTTCATTATATTAGTCAGTTATTGTATAGCTCTTTCTGACCGTCAAACAATTTCAGACTTTTGCCGTCTAGTTATTGAACAACATTGTTTTGAATTACCAAAATAAAAAGGGAGAGTACAACCAATCCGTGACTAACGGGAAGCTTCGCTATATGTATTCGTTCAAAACGATATGAAAATGGTCATTCTACACATATGGAATACGCGTATAAGACATGAAAAAGCGGAAAAAACGGCATTAATAATGGGAAAAAGTCATATGAAGTGTTGCCCTGTTCAATAAACTTAGACTCAAATGTCTTCATTCAAAATTTCATCAACTATACACTGTTTCCCCGAGTAAACTGCCGATTTTAGGATATTGCTATCGCTATTGATCACGCTAATAAGGACACTTATGCTCACCGTACATACTAGAGTATGTGATCATTCTCAGAGGCTGTATTGAATAATAACCGTAGTAACCACATCGATGTTGTTGATTGTTTTAATCGATCCTATCGACCTTTTAGAGCTGCGTAATATCTTGATAATCAACTATTTGAGGATGTTTACCCTAGCAGGCTACCTGTTAAAAGCCACTTTTTGAGAACTAACTTGTGCCTTCAGTGCCCCAAAACCTTGGTAACGAGCGGGGCGATTGGTAAATTTTGATACAATTGTTACTTACTTGGCTACTAATAAGTAACTGTCTATCAGATTATTATCTTCGTTTCAACCAAGTAAGTAAGCAGAAAAAAGTAATGATGG
>CAKZYJ010000082.1 GCA_937884755.1 uncultured Flammeovirgaceae bacterium | reverse complement strand
CCTGTACGAATTGCATATATGTTTCAAAAGGCTCATGGTATTAGAGCAAAGCTTGGTGTTGGAAATGACCCAAGACAACGATTTTATTAATCGTCTTGGGTATATTGCCACGCTCCCCAAAGAGGATATGCCGCGTAAGCCGTATTCCCACGGCCGGTACTATCATTACTTTGATCTGCATCTAAGCCTTAATTAAACATGGCTCTGCTGCGGAAACGGGTTAGAGAGAACCATAAAGCCGCTAGGCTTCTGGCTCTTCGGGGCGGGCAATGATCGTGCGCCCGATGATCGTATAGACTTTGGCACCTTCTAAATATTTCGGATAGTTCTTATCTTTCATAAATTCGGCAATGGGTATGCCTTCCATATCATCAGGAATAATATAGCTGACCGATTTTGTTTCAATAATGCGGGTGCTCATGGGTATTTTATAGCCTGAAACTATGCTATGATGAAAGGGTAAAATCAGAGTGCGAATACTTGGCCGTGTAAGTAATCATTCGTGCGCGATTTGTGGCATTGGATGCCCGAATAGTTACAGTATTCCATAATGTCGTTTTGTTACTTTCCGAATACTACATTTCCTATTGTCATATGAAACATTATCACGCATTGTTATGACAATCAGGTAAGCAGAAAATACCCATTATTGGGTATTGATTTAGAACATACTTTTTCAGTTATTCAATAGATTTCTTATTCTCTTGCTTCAAACTAATCTGCACCAATATGTCTAAAATTTCAGAGGAAGCTAAACAAGCTATACAAAATGAAACCAGAAAACTGTTACATGAGGAGCTGTTAAAAGAAGTTCATGAACACAGAATTTTTCTGCGCTCGTTAAGTCAATGGACTATTTCAGCTATTTCCCTTGTATTTGCAGTGGTGATAGCTGCTTTTTTCTTTTACCTAGGAAAGACAGTTAATGAGACCAAAGAAGAAATAAGGTCACAAATCGATACAAAGTTAATTGATTATAGGATAGTTGAAGTAAATCAAGAGAAAACAGATGAGTTCGCAAAAATTGCTATTGCAAATAGTAAGTCAAAAATAGACGCTGAACTGTCAATACAACTTAACTCGTTAATAGACGCCCTAAACGATACTTTATCAATCTTAATAAAATCCGAAGTGACAAAAAATCTGAATGATAAAATGCTAACTGTTTTCCGTGAGGAGATAAAAAAAATTGATAAATCAGACTTAACTGCATCAATTTCAAAAAGTCTCAAGACTATAGAAACAGATTTAAATCAAAATGAAGATCAAATTGCACAAAATCAAAAACTGATTTCTAGTTTTAAAAAAGATAGAAACAAAATAATAAGAGTCGCAGCAATATTAGAAAGGGTTAATAACATGGATAATAGCCTAATTGAATTTAGTTATTCTTACCTTGACAATTTATACGATTGGACTAACTTATTTGCGAATTCATCCGGATATGGATATGGTACTACAACTAATGCGTATGCAGCACAGGTTTTGGTGCTGAAAAATAAATTAGAAGAGGATTTAGAAAAACTAAAAGGTGAACGTGAGAATTATTCATCCTTAGTAAGAAACATTCTGATTGAATGAAAATGCCCACATAAACTAAGACCAATAAATTTTAACTATTGCCATAAAATATATTATCAGACTTCCAAAACGTTAGCAACACTCTGTTTTTTGTCATTTAAATTTTGTTTTTTTAACTTTTAGCTATGAAGAAAAAAGAGATAGAGCCCAAGGTCATAGAGGCTTTCAAGAATTCAAAATATCGGTGGCGGACTATACGAGGAGTTTCGAAACAGACAAACATTCCACCAGATAAATTGTACAAGTTGATTGAAAAATCTGATTTGTTTATACGAGCCAAAAAGTCTAATAGAGAAGGACAACCTTTATTTGCCTTGAGAGAAAAGTATAATCAAGAAACCCCTTTTGGGGTTAAATTACTCAATGCCATTACCAATAAAATTCACTGATTTGAATGTACCAGTAGAACCTCTTATACAGGCAGCAATCGGCGGCTTTGTACTCAACATGATGAACCTATATCAACAGTCTAAATTACCAAAAGCAGATCGTGTTCCCAGAGACTCATTGTATTGGGTCTTTTTCGTTTTTTGGCCTATTGCTGGAATGCTACTAGCATACATTTACCTTGCATCAGGGTATACTATTAATGGATGGCTTGCTTTAACTACTGGACTAACAGCACCAACGCCAATTCAGACTATTATCGATAAGGGTACTGCTTCTTCTATACCAATATCAGAAGAAAATGATATTGAAGAAGCTTGAGTTTTTAGTAACAAAGTCCCAAACACTTCTTGATGTGGTTTTCCGTAACATCCGGTATCAGATTTTAAACCAGCAAGCCTACTTACTCGTATTTTATTGAAAGAATGCGCCTAAAGCGATATACTTGTAACTATGACAGCCATTGAACTAAAAACCCGCCTATATCAGCAAATTGCTCATCTTAACGAGAAGCAATTAAAAGAGCTGTACGAGTTACTCGATAAAGAATTCTCGCCTGAAGCTGGCGAAGATACTCCCAAGCGGGTAGGCGGAAAGTATAAGGGGCAATTTGTCATCCACGATGATTTTGACCAAATGCCCGATGACTTCATGGCCGCATTTACCAATGGCTAATCTGTGAATATTCTGCTCGATACACATATCTTCATTTGGTGTAACGATGAGCCTTCTAAAATCACCAAGAAGGCACTGGAAATTATTGAAGATCAAAACAACACCATATATATTTCGGCGGTCGTTATCTGGGAAATGACGGTCAAAAAGATGCTTGGTAAACTGGAGTCTCCTGACGATCCACTTGCCATTGCGGTTAAAGAAGGTTTCATCCCATTACCTATCACTGGGGAACATGCTTTAGCCCTAAAAACACTAGAAAGTCATCACAGTGACCCGTTTGATCGGCTCTTGATCGCACAAGCCAAGCACGAAAACTTTACACTTCTGACCCACGATAAAACAGTAATGAAGTACGCTGATTTTAACTATATCAAAGCGTAGTTTCCATACTGCATATTATCACGCATTGTTACGGAAAGTTTAGCTTAAGAATTCTCTGGAAAATATCCCCTTCTGCGCTATAATATTTCCATAAGTGACGATCCCAGAAGAATTAGAACATTGATGAGTAGAATGGCTGATCTAGGAGAGTCGAGCGGTTTCTACAGGTATTCTAGTAGCTTAAAGAAAGGTATTTTCAGTTGAAGGTTGTAAGACCAATATTAGGCTAAAAGAAACTTTTCTACTATCGGTGTTTACACTTCCACTATCAGTGTTTACACTTCTACAATAAGTATCTAAACGAATTTGTACTTGGTCAACTTTTTCTGTTACCGGAATAGATACTTCTTCAGAAATATATGGATTAGCTTTTAAGACTTGGTAAACTATCTTCTCCAATTCATTGTCATGTCCAAGTTGTTGTATAGTTAACACTGTCTTTGAGCAGACTGTCGGAAAAGAGGTATCAAACGTAAAGCCCACAGGATGATTTAATAAATTTCTGCTGATACTCATTGCGTACTTCCCGGTCTCCTGATCAATTGCGAAATAATAAGTCGACTTTGAAGAAAAATCTAAAATCAAGTTTATCCCTTCCAATGGTGTTTCAACTAATGTGTCTACAGCGGAATTAATTACTGATGTTGTCTTTGGTTGATAAAGTAATGAATCGATTATACTTTCTTGATACGATAGCTTAGCGTTTAAAATTAGTAAACTATCCTGGAGGCTATCTAAAGAATTGAAAATTTCCTTTTTCCATCTTTCAGAAAACAAGCTATCACTAGCTCCAATAGCAGTTTTAAAATTATAATATTGCAAAATATTAAAAGCTAATGACGTACCGGTCATGAATATTACTAATATAAAAACAAACAATCTGGCGTTCATTACCTGATCTTCTGAAGATACACTTCTAATTTTCCATCAACTCTCTCTACTTTTCCATTAATCTCACTAAGAATCTTTCTAATATCTGTTTCTATATTTTTCACGTCTTTTTCAAAAATCTCTCGCTGCTTTTTCAAATCATTTAATTCAGTTTTCATCATCTGAAATGTGCCGTATGTAACCCCAGCCGTAAATACAAAACCAAACAATATTCCTAAATACTGTGGAGTCGAAATAAGTCTAATTTTTTCAATATCTACAGATTTCGTACTACTATCTCCCTTTTTTATTTTTTTCATCTAAAGGCATTCTAGAAATTATACATAGGTTTTCGGGATAATACTTTTCTTAAAAGTAGATAATATAGTCTTTAGCCCAAAGAGTTTGTCAAAATATCAATTAGAAATCAGAGTGAATAAGCTCAGATCAAACTTTTTCTCAAGATCCTCATTACGGCAGGCGGGTATGATCGGGGCTAACTACAAGAAAAAAGGTTGAATGTAGATATGCGCGATATCCAAATTGCTGGAATTGCTAGTTTCCACGGGGCAACGATTGCCACGCGCAATGCCAAAGATTTCCAGTTTAGCTCGTTATTAGTCTTAAATCCGTGGGATTAAGAGCGTAGTTAAAAATTTGGTATAATTTATACTATCAAAATAATATTTTGTTTATACGTAAAAATCAAAATATTTTTCTGTAAGGTAAATTTTGATTCTAAATCTTCTGATTTTTGCGTATATTAAAAAACGAAAGCCCAGATGGGGCTTTCGTTATCTAACTTAAAATAATAGCTTATGACTGAGAAAGACAAGCCAAAGAGAAATCTTTGGTCAAAATTCAGTCGGCTATTCAAAAGTCTTTCGCTTCACGTTGCAGCGCGAGTGATAGCTAAAGTAATAGTCGAGCATTTGCCCTTTTAGGAAGCGAAATGCGAAAAAGATCGCCAGCTATGTCTGGCGATTTTTTATTTGACTATATACAAATATAAGTAAATTTTAGTTTTGATACTTAACTAAAAAATGCCTACATTTGCGCTTTTTTTCATCTTCTTTAAAAGAAACAAGAAAAAGTTCCGTAAAATTCGTTATCACTTATTGGTCTGATTCATCGGTTACCCGTGCTCGCATTGCCATTTCTAAAATCAAATCATCTGCTTCTTTAGGGCTAAATTCCTTTGATTTGCATAATATCTCATGCGCTGCCGAAACCATAAAAAAAGCAATTGTTTTAGGCGCTATATCGTCCTTAATTAGTTCACGGCCTACCAATGGGAAAAAGTTTTCAACCGATGAAATCTGATAGTCATTGTCCGGTTCGTATAGTGAACTCTCAGCTTTTTTCTTTAAGAACTCACGAAACTTACTACTCATTGGATACCCCTATATCTTGTGTCTAATTGGATGCCGGCATTCACCCTAACATACAAGATGTAGAGTTGCTACACCCTCAATTATCGGGTGTTCGGTTCTCGGTAATTTCCTCGTATTTCTCGGCCTTCGTGGTTCTATCCAGTAGTTCTTTTAAGTAATAATCGGCAATCCTGAATACTTCCTGTTCGTCCTCTTTAGATGGCATTTCTCCCGCTTCATTGGGTAGGGGCTTAACGATGGCCTCAAACTTGGGTGTCCATGTTTCAAATACGCCAAACTCCATATCGACATCAAACCCCGTTACGATTTCATAATGAAAGCCGTTCCAATATGCGCCAATGATCTGTAAGGTTCTAGGGTCGGTTTTGAAGTGGTTGCCTATATCCATGAGCCAAAATGTTTTTGGAATATAGTACTATCTAAAGAAAATCCGCTCGGTCCGGACGGGAAAAATTGCACTTAGCGAACGCTTGCCCTGGTCGGATTGAATTTGTCGTAATTGATCTTATCACTCATCACAATATAAATTGCTAGTCCATTTACTTTCTGTAGGGCTTTTACTATTTTGCTGTATGGTTGGACTTATGGGAAAATTATGGGTAGGCGAAGCACGATATCAAGGCTTTAAACCAATTGAAACCTATCGCTACTTTGCGGCACAAACTAAAAACATTGATACGGAAAAATCTATTCGGTGGCAAGACAAACGCTTTAAGATTGGACTAGCCTTTTTTCTGTATGAAGTGGAGTATATGGCTCGTGCCCAGTCGCAGAATAATAAGGCATACCCTGCAAAAGCAAAAAGCTTTCTCCGTGATACCTATTACAAGAATGAAGCAAAAGTATTAAAGTGCTGTGATACACAGCGTAAACATACAGAAAGACTTAACAAGCTTGAAGCTATTACTTTCTATCATATTGGATGTGATCTTATTCAATATTACGCGCATCGTGGTCACCATCGTGCGAAACTGCTTGTAGAGATGTATCAGATTGATTGGTATAACCGCCAAAAATTCTATACACGTGAAATAATATTTACCTTACAAGAAAGGCAAAAGTATGTGAATAATTATGATTTTTGGTGGGTTAATAATAACGAACATAATGGGAGAAAGAAACTCACTTTCGACAAGAAACGAGAAGACTTTAATCAAGCACAAAAACTTTACGAATTCCTATTATATATGTTCCTACTTAATTAAATCGTAATATCCTGACGGGCTATATAGGCTTCATACCTCTTTATTGTTACAGGGCCGAACTCTTCGCCTTTACGGGTTCTTAATCCTGCATTATTAAAAAAGGCAGCTTTAGCGCGTAATGATTTGATCCCTTTAGCTTTAGCCTCTTTAAAATAGGGAATTAAGCTTTCAGCAAATAAATCTGCTTCATTTATCTGTGCCTCTCGTCCTTTTTCTGCGGCTGCAATGAATACATCTTTATGTAGAATATAATGATGTTGGGTAACTTGATTTATAAACTCTTCTGCCTTGCCGTGTACTGCCAAATCATAGATTTTCATGTAGGATGCACGTGTCTCTTCTCCATTTACAAGTTTAGCAATCTGATTTTCAAAAGCCTCTCGCTTTCTATCAGCTATAATCGCTGGGTTGTTAGGCAAAGCTCTCTCTCCAAATAATCCATCTACATCTACATCAGCTTTTGACTGTGATTTCTTCTTATCAGATTTTGAACCCATTTACAACATAATATGTAATTAGTTGTTACAATTGCCTTATAAGTTGCAACACTTAATTATTTTACTTACTTTTATCAAATAGCCGGGTTGTAGGAAACCCGGCTAATGAAAACCAGTAATCGAATTTCTCACCAAATACCAATTACAATGAAAAACCGATTAGTTTTCAGTCAGCGAATTTAGAAAAATTCGCGCACATTCTTTACGTGTGTGCTGGTCGCCCTTATTATGAAGGGCATGGTTCAGGCCGGGTCGGCCTACTCCGAAGATGTTACCAATCAGGTACAATACGAAGTCGTGACAGAACCTGTAACGATGGCCGATGCGGTCAACATTGCCTTTACCGAAACTGCGCCCGGTAAGACCGATGAACAGCTTTTTGATGAGTTGGTCACGTTAATCAGAGCCTACCTTGTTTTTGATGTAATCGTTTACGGCGGCGTTCGGGACGGGTACGTAGAAGCACGGGAACGGGTGAAGCTGGCAATCATCAGCTACCTTCGCCAAATACAGCCGTCCATGTTAGAGGGCAATCTCCATCAGCTCATGAAAAAGGAATTATTCCCTGAGTTGCTGGACGATATGATTGCTAACCGTATGGTACTGGATCACGTGTTTAGCGAAGCTCTGATTATCTCCTCGTACCTTAAAAACATTGACCCCAATGATGCCTTCGAGGAGTTCACCAAACCCAATTTTGAGACGTTTGAGCGCATGACTTCTGTGATTAAAGGCAATGGGTTTGACCGGGCGGATGCTATCCGGGTCATGAAAAGCTATCGTAAGGTTCAACTCACCGCTAATTGATGTCGGGATGAATAGGAAGAACTTAATCTACAGAATGTTGAAATGGGGGCTTATCGGCCTCCTTTTCTCTTGGGTCTATATGCTGGTGTCCTACGGATATTTCAGCGATACCCAAGAAACCGAGCTTGAGGGATTTTTAGCCATTCGCGGGCTGGGCGTTGCTTTCTGGGCAATCCTTTACACCTACGTTTGGTTTGCTCTTGGATGCACGATACACCGGGTACGGTGGTTTAACGCCGCGTGGCTGGCTCTGATCGGGCTACACGTAGCAATGATGGCCTACGATAGCGGGGTATACCTGCTTGACCCGATTACCTACGATAATTTCGTACCGGAATACTGGGACTACGTGTTTTACTATTATGGTTGGTTTGGGCTGCTGCCGTACGCTCTGGCAATTGTACCTCCGACTATCATCTTCCATTGGGAAATCCTGCGCGAACATGCACGATACGCCCAATGGTTCTTAGAAGGGATTGGCGGTAAGGTTGGCTTTGCAGGACCCGCTACCTACAATCGGCTCGCGGAATATTTTAGCAACAAGTACAATATCTTCGCGCCGGACGGTATCACTAGTAGCCACGTTATTTTAGGCCGGGCGGATTTTGACGATGACCCGAGGGGCAAGCTGATTGCCGTACCCCACGACTCCAATATCATTACCATTGGGCAAGTCGGCTCCGGTAAATCTACAACCGCGCTATGGCCGAATTTGCTCACCTATCATGCCTCGGCAATCGTGCTGGATATGAAGGGCGAACATGCCCGGCAGACCTATTTCCGGCGGTCTTCTAAAGAGCATTTACGAAACCTCGGATTGCGGGGCAATGCCACCAAGCATTTTAGCAATGGGACATCCTATTTGCTTGACCCCTTCGGCGAAAACAAAAAGATGGCTCGGGCGGCTCTGCATCAGGCAATCTTAACCGAGATTGACCCGAACGACTTACGGGGGCGTGAATTGGTAGAAGCGGTGGCCGATGGGCTGGTCGTACCGGAAAGCAAAGAGAACCGCTATTTTGAGGATTTGGCGCGTCTGCTGCTTAAAGGGTTGATTGCTCATGTTCTGACCAGCTACCCTAAAAAGTATCATACCTTCCCCTTCATCTTTGATCTGATGTGCGGGGTTGCGCCGGGCAGTAGCACCGTAGACTTTAAAGCCTTTGACCAACTGCTTTTACTCATGCTCCGCAATGATGCTATGGGGGGATGGCCGCAACAGGCCGCCGGGCAGATTTTGCGGGAATCCTCCAAAACGCGGGGGAATATTATCTCGAATATCTATCGTTCCTTAGAGTGGGCGGGTGACCCGGCAATGCGTATACATTTGAGTAAATCAGATTTTTTACTCAAGGATATTGCCGCTAATCCGAATAAGATTGATACGCTCTATATTGTGTTGCCCGAAGGGATGATGGAAGCACAAATGCGGTGGCTGCGGGTGCTTACCTCGGTGATGATTGTCCACCTTCGCAATCGGCAGAAACTGCCCAATTTACCCACTTTGATGTGCCTTGATGAAGTAGCGAGATTAGGTGGGCAGATTAGTGCTATAAGTAAGGGGTACGCGACTTTGCGAAGTTCAAAAGTTAAGCTCTGGTCGGTGTGGCAGAACTACGGCCAACTCAAAGCGACAGAGCCTAAATTACACCAAAATTTTATTGCGAATTCGGTGGTGCAGATGTTCGGTATCGGGGATCTGGAAACCGCCCAGCTTGCCAGTGATTTGCTGGGTCGCCGGACGCTCGCCCGGAAGAAGAAAGGCAATGTGATTTCCGAAGTCTCCCGCGAAGTGCTGACCCCTTCGGAAATCATTGCCAAGTACCATAAGGCTGCACCCCGGCAACTGATTTTCCCCACAACGGGGCTGCCTATTCGGGCAATCCGCTATGCCTATAAGCGCATGAAAGTAGACGGGTTCAAGTTCCGCCACTACGGGTTTTTTGGCTTTCGTGGCCACTATGAACAGTAATCTTTAAATCAAAAACACCATGAAGAACGAAGAAGAAAATATAGCACATGAGCGGCCTTCTAGCCGTCCACATTATGCGGGGGCTTCGCAAAGCTATCATTCGCCCCCGGCACACGGACAAAGTGCTGATCGGCCAATGTCACCGGAAGCCGCCGCCGCTATGCTAGAACGTCAGGACGAAACCGGGCGTAAGCAAATGGCGACGATGAATGAAAGTAGGCTGAATGCCCGGATTGGCGAAGATCGGGGACGGGAAAGCATCACCCGCCAGATCGGCGAGCAAACCAGAGCGCATATCGCCCAAGTGCTGCGCTCATCGATGAGATTGCCCCGTCCCGGTCAGGGGATCAACTGGTACAATGAATCCGAGGGCTACGGCTATTAATCACCTTTAAATCAAAAATGAATATGAACCCATTACACAATAAAAACCTGATTTCGGCGGGGTTGCTGGCCTTAAGCGAAAACCGCCACTTGCATATTTTCGTCCCGGAAAACCTGCCCCGTTTGCTGCGGCTCTACCAGCAAGGGGCGATCACCGATGAAGAAATAGCCGCCGCTTTCAAGTTCACCCTCTGCCCTGAGCAAAACTTAGAGCTGCAAATGTTCCTCGTTCAAGAGTTTTTAGATAAGCTGAACTCCGGTGAACCCCTGTTAGAAGCACCGCAACGCTTCTACCCCGATGAGCCGGAAAACGACAAACAGTCCCAGTACGGCAAGTGGGACAATGACGATGACTTGCCGATTTAAACCGTAAGTAAAGCCCCTGTCACGAGGCTTTTTTTGGAAATGGTTGATCGGGCTATAATAAATTCTATAGTGAAAGATGATATGAACACAGTATATTTTGTTCTTTATCCAAAATTTGCTATTATTAGAAACCTTTTCTATAGAGTAGTCCCTACTATATGGTGTTTTCACCAAGGCTACCTAAACCTTATTAACCACACATGTTAAACCGGCGCATGTAGAACTGCATGCATTCGCCATAACAATACATCTGTGGAAAGTAAAAGGTGTAATATACGAATTCGGGTAGATGTTCAACTCAAGCTAGATGGGCGCGATCTACTGAAACTAATTGGTCTCTTCTTCTCTTTCCTAACTGGCCTCATTAGTGTCCTTAATTGGGGAAAAACTAAAGAAGTAATTGTCACCCTACTGAATTCTCCTCCTTGATATCAATCTCTTTTGGTATTGTTCCAGCATCTGCAAAAACCTCTGCGCCAAAACGATGAGCTGGGCGCACTAAAAACATGAGCTGCTGCTTTAGAAAAACGCCTTAATACGCCCCCCTCTTAAGGCTCATAGCCCATTTCCTTATCCTGACCGCCTCTTAGTCGCTCCTGAAT
>CAKZYJ010000081.1 GCA_937884755.1 uncultured Flammeovirgaceae bacterium | reverse complement strand
GCTGGCGATATTGATGGCCAAAGACCCATCGGGCCGTTCGTTAACCAGCGATTGTTTAGCGGTTACAGTCACCTCTTCCAATTCATTAGCTGCTTCCCGAACCCTGACCTTTCCCAAATCCACGTGAGCATTGGTGGCGTAGCGCACAACCTACATGGTATCCCGGAAAGTAAGTGAGCTAAGCTTAAGCATTACTTGTTGATTGTTTAACCCGGTGAACTCAAATTTCCCTTCCAAAAAAGGTGTGCCCTGAATAATGCTCGAGTCGGCGGGTGAGATCACCATCGCGTTTCCGAAAAGTGATTCTCCTTGGGTGTTTACTATTTGGCCAGTAATGGCTTGAATAGACTGGGCGTGCGCCGCGCAAGAGAGCGTAATTAAGCATCCGATAAGGAGTGCTTTTTTTAGGAAGTAAGGCATATGTACGAGGTTTGGATGAATGAGGGGGAATCCTCTACACTGGCAATACTAACCATGTATGCATTTCCTTATTTGAAAAGTAGACCAACCGTTGTTTCTCGCTATCAGACTGTCGCTGAGGGTATAAATCGGGTTTTATCTACTACAATGGTCGGTATGACCACCTAGCCCGCCGCTTTAGCTACTTTTGCAGGCAGTTCACCTAGCTATCTGTATCTTTACCTATTGCTATGCATTTTCTGAAAGAAACATACCAGCGAGTAGATACTCCTTTCCTGCGGCACCTACTTTTTTGGGTAGTCATTTTTGTGTTCCATATCATCACCTCCAACCCGACACTTTATAGTAGTGTAGGACATTTGGTAGGGGTAATGGCTATCATGACGGCCCTACAGATGGTGGTAGCATACATGACACTCAACTTCTTGATTCCAAAGTTTCTGGACAAGAAGCGGCCAATTGTGTTTGGGTTACTGCTTACAGGGTTGCTGGTGTTGGCTACTACTGGATATCATACAGCTAAATATTACTACTTCGAGCCTACCTACTCTCAGTCTTACACCTGGCAGTTTGAAAAATTTGGGTATTTGTCGGTTCCCGAGCGATTAGCTGACCTCTCGACAACGGCTAGTAAATCGGTATTTTTCTTCTCGCCTACAGTACTGTTGCTGCTCTTTCAGTTCTATCGCAACCAGCAACGTTTGGCGAAAATTAACGAGCAAAAAAGAACAGCTGAGTTGACAGCCCTGAAGCACCAACTCAACCCTCATTTCCTATTTAATACATTAAATAATATGTACGCATTGGCGGTCAAAAAGTCGGATAAAACTCCCGAAGTCATTAGTAAGCTATCGGATATGCTGGACTATATGCTATACCGCTGCAACGAAGACTACGTACCGCTTGCTAAAGAGGTAGCATTGATTGAAAATTATCTAACGTTAGAAAAAATCCGCTACGGCCAACGGGTAGACATGGCATTTAACACTTCACTGACCCACGAAGTAAAAATTGCCCCGCTCCTATTACTAACTTTTATTGAAAATGCTTTTAAGCACGGGGTAAGCCAAGAGATTAACCAGGCTACTATTGATATTACCCTGAAAACCGATGATCAGGCAATTACCTTCGGTATTAAAAACTCTATACCGATAGTCGCGCATCGCAACGGGAAAGCGGAGCCTACCATTGGTTTGCAAAATGTCAAAAAGCAGCTTGAGTTGCTCTACCCTAATGCCCATCATCTTCGTATTGACCAGTCGCGAGAGTACTATACTGTTACGCTAGACATTAAAACACCATGAGGTACACTTGTTTGATTATTGATGATGAAGAGTTAGCGCGTGAATTGGTGGCTACCCATTTAGCGCAGCTACCCGAGTTTGAGGTAGTTGCCACCTGCGCTAGTGCCCTGGAAGCCCGAAAGGTGTTACAACAAAATACGATTGACCTTCTGTTTTTAGATATCGAGATGCCACTAATGAAGGGGACGGAGTTTTTCAAAAATCTGCTGCATAAACCGAAGGTCATTTTTACGACCGCCTACCGAGACTATGCACTCGATGGTTTTGAGCTGAATGCAGTAGACTACCTGCTAAAACCAATCACCTTTGAGCGTCTCTTCAAGGCTACCGAAAAATTTTTGAGCCAGCAACCGGAAGTGACCCCGATTACAGCTTTGCCTAATGAAGTAGTACGAAAAGACCATATCTTCGTTCGGAAGGACCGTAAGCAAGTGAAGGTACTACTCGATACTATCTTATATATTGAAAGCCTGAAAGATTATATCACTATTCATTGTGTCGGTGAGAAACATACCGTCAAGTACAGTATCTCAGCGTTCCAAAGGTTACTCGATGACCGCTTTCTCAGAATTCATCGCTCGTATATCGCCAATGTTGATAAGGTGACTGCCTATACTAAACAGGACGTAGAGATTGGCGGACGGGAGATTCCCATCGGGGAGCATTATCGTGAGTTAGTCAGACAGCGCTTTCATCATTAAGCCCTAGTCAAGCTGAATAGATTACGCTATACAAGCTTGATAAATAGCAGCATCTTTATCCACTTTGTCAGACACTTACGGCTTGTTCCAGATACTGTTTGAAGGGAAGTATTTCCTGGTAGATACTTACTACCTTATCGGTAAAACCATCGGCCATAATTTCTTGCTGGGTAATTGGGTGCACTACCGTAAAACTCTTCAGCCGCAGTAAGTCTGCGTGGGGGTGGTTGGTCGAAAAGCCTTTGGGTGCAGCTTTAAGAGTATCTTCATCATCTAAGCTACCGAACGTATCCACGAATGATTTCCGGCCGATGATCTTCTTAAACTCCTCACCATCATAGTCAATTGCTTCGCGAATACTTTTGAGGATGTCACTGGCGGGGCGGTAGAAACCACCATCAATAAAGCATCTTTTTATGCTCACGTGCACGTAGAAGCTGATCTTTCTCTTCCCTTTGTTCAGCTCCGTCCCAATGTAGTTTCGGTAGGTAGGAGCGTTTGGCTGGTATACCAGATTATTGTTGATACGGGTAATAGCTTTATTAGCTGGAGTTGGGGCGTAGTCAGGATCGATTTTCTGAAGCCGACTATCCAGGTTTTCAATCCACTCCAGCATAAAACTTCGAACCTCCCGATACGCATCACGATGCTCATCCATCCAGGCTTTATTATTATTTTTATTCAGATCACGAAGAAAAGCAAAGACTTGGTAAAAGCTCACGGTTGCACTGGTTTGTAGTTATTTAGGCCGACTGATCGTCGGTATACTTATTAAACTGCGGGGTCGGAATTAGTTTTCTTATGTTATCTTCTAACTGCACTTCAAACACTTCGGTTACCTGCTGTTTACCCCGTAAAAGTAAGGTATCTACCGGATGTACGGTGTAGGAATCGTCATAGTTAATATGTTCGGCGAACGAAGCCGTGATCAGTAACTCTTTTTGCATTTTACTGCCCAGGCTGAGCAATCGCGAAGCAGTGTTTAGCACATCGCCGTGATAGGCTAATTCTTTACGGTGGTGCCCCACCTGCGTAATTGATACCGGCCCACAATGGACCGAAGCTTTAAAGCCAGGTAGCAGCCCGAATTGCGTACGGTACGAAAATGCCCTTTGATCAATCCGTTGCTTAAAGGCAAAGTATAGTCCGACTACATCTATGCCTTGTTTTACGTTCTTGGTAGGCCAGGTCAATACCACTTCATCGCCCACATACTGGTATACTTCCGCATCGTAGGCCAGCAAAAAATCCGACAAGTCGCTAAAGCATTGGTTGAGCAAGTTGCTGTACTTCACGTGTCCCAGTTGTTCAGCAATGGTGGTTGACTGGTTTAGGTCCAAAAACATAAACGCACGATGCTCTTCCAATCGGCGAGCGTAGCGCCCGGTAATTAGATCAATAATACTGCTGGGGCCAAAACGATGACTGATCTGACGAAAGAAGTTCAGCAGGGTTGCCAGAATCAGAGCGTAAGTAAATAGTGATATCATTAAGGGCGATTGTAGAAACTGCCAGGCCGATTGAACGGCTACAGGAAAGGTGTTGCCCGTTCGGAACACCCGAAAACTGATGTCTACGGATAGCATAACTACGGCGATTACTCCAACAGTTATCAGCAGATGAGCCAGAACAGCTACACCGTACCGATAACGAGCGTACAACCGCTTGCAAATAAGGTGCTCAGCAACTGCTAAAGCCAAGCCGATCACTATTCCCTCAATGGTCGGTATCAGTGGATGGAACGAAGGGTTGAGATGGTAAAAGTAAGCTCCATCAACCCCGGCAAACTTAATGTAGGCCAGAAAATTCATTCCAACCACAAAACCAACTGTAAGTAGGAGAACATCAACTGTCCTGGGGTGTCGTCTTAGCCAACGAAACATAATCAGTAGTTAGTAATAAAATTACTTCTCGGTAGAGGTGCTGGACGATACTTCCAAATACTTCCGGTTGGTTAACGGGGTTATCTGCCTGCGATCAGTTTGCTGAGAATTAAACTCGCGCAGCGACTTCTCCCAGCCGTGTTGGTAGCTCCGGTTTAGCGATAGCGTGGGTAAGGTATCTTGACTCATCATAATTTTTAGTAATTTAATAAAGGACAGTTTACGGCTGGCTGGTAAATAAGCCGCCTCGTAGTTTCTCCAAACGGATAAACGATGTAATAATATCTGCCTGAAGGTTGCTGATAACGATGTTAGCATTCAACAGGGCTGTTTGCGTATCCCGAATATCTAAGGAAGTAGCCTTGCCGTTGTAGTAGCGTTCCTGCGAACGGCGAAAACTCTCGGTAAAAGTCTCTAAATTACGCTGCTCCCGCTCTAGCTGAGCCTGTAAATATTCCAACGTGCTATACTCTTTAATGGCCTGGTTCACCAACCGTTCGCGCACCTGCTCTAAGCGTACTTCTTCGGCTTCTATGGCGAGGCGGTCGTTCTGTAAATTACGACGGGTACGTCCTCCCTGATAGAGGTTGTAGCGAAAAGAAACCCCAGCGGTGTATCCTATATTCCGCAATTCGGCTAGCTGCTGCACATCGTTTTGTTGCCACTGGTAACCGTAGTTCACAAAGGCGCTTAAACGAGGGTACCGATCTGCCTGGGTAAGCTTACGCTGATCCTGAGCGGCTAACAGACTTTCGGCTTGCAGCTTACGCTCTGGGTTACTCTGCAACACCTGCTGCTTGAGGCTGTCGAGGGTTATTAGACCAGGAACCTGGTAGGTGACCGAAACGGCGTATTCGGTTTCGGCTTCCTGCCCGATAAAAAAATTAAGATCCTTGAACATATTATTTTTGGCCAGACTCACATCGTCCAACGTACTTCGGTCTTCGTTCAGGTTGGTTTCGGCCCGTAGTACATCTAATCCGGTGGCTTTTCCGAAAGAGAACTGATCATTCACCCGAGCCAGACGATCCTCGCTAATGGCAATGGTTTCGCGCAGCAGTTCCTCCTGCCGCTGAAGCTTAGCGGTCTCTACAAACAGTTCGGCCACCAGTAGAATGGTGTTATTAACCACAACCTCCTGCTGGTAGCGGCTCATGGTGGCGGCGTGCTCCAGCAAACGGTAGCGATACTGTCCGCTAAATCCTCCGAACAGCACGTAGTCGGCCTGCACCACACCCGAAGCCTGCTGGGTGACTACGTTGTCTTCCTCAATGCTGATCTGGGAAGGGTTTTCGGAGAAGGTGCGAAGGGCTACATCGGTGGTGCCGCTGCTGTAACTACCGTTACCAATCAGGCTGATGGTAGGCAGCAAGCCGGCGTTTCCCCGGTACACATTGTTACGGGCAATGTCGGTTTGCTTACGCTGAATAGCGATCTCCTGGTTGTTCTCCAACGTCAGGTAGATAGCATCCTCCAGCGTGAGCGTATCCGATTGGGCGTAGACGAAGGGGGTGACGCCCAGGAGATAAAAGATAAAAAAGATACGTATAGCGTTCATCTTGTTAATGATTAATGAGTGGTGAATAGTGATTGATGGTTATGATGAATGATTGGCGTTCCATTCATCATTACTCATCAATCACTATTCATTAAAAAATTAGCTGATTTGCTGTTTCATTTCGCGGAAGACCACATCCAGTTCTTCGGATTTAATGCGCTTCTTGCGGATTTTTAGGTGATAGAATTCTTTGGCTCGGTGGAACAGAAGAATCAGGGCTGGTAAGAAAAAGAGCGTAAGCACCATGCCGAAGATCAGGCCGTAGGCAACCGCGATGGCGGTGGGCTTGATAAACTGGGCGCTGATGGAATTATTCAGCAGCAATGGGGCTAACCCAAATACGGTGGTAATGGTGGTGAGCACAATGGGCCGGAAGCGAGAGATGGCCGCCGCCTTCAGGCTCTCGGCTACCGAGTTTCCTTTCTTCAGCTCTTCGTTGTAGGTGGATATTAGCACCAGTCCGTTATTGATCAGGATGCCCCATAGGGCAATCATCCCCAGCACCGAGAAGATACTGAACGGAATGCCGTGCAGGAAGGTCCCCCAGGCCGCTCCCACAAAAGCGAAAGGGAGCATCAGCAGTATAGCCAGGGTTTTACTTACTGAGCGGTAGTTCAACATCAGTACGGTGATCATCAGGATCAGAATAATGATGCTTGGCCCCTGACTGGAGTTTTGCGTCTTACCCGATAGCCTGGCTTCGCCTTCCAGCGTATAGCGGAGGTTAGGAAACTGCTGCTGAATATCCTGCAATACCGTAGATTCGGTTTCGGCCAGTACGCCAGGAACGGATACTAACAAGTTAGCCACGTCGGCTTCCACCCGAATTTCGCGCTGCCCTTCCTGATGGTTAATGGCCGCTACGTTGGTACGTTGATCAAAGCGGGCGAGTTCGCGGATGGGATAGGAGGCCCCGTTAGGAGTTCGTAGCCGAACATTTTCCAGTTGATCCACTGAGCGGCGGTCCTGTTCGTCGTAGCGCATCCATACTTTTACTTCTTCATCGCCCCGCTGCAGGCTCTGCACTTCTAGTCCAAAGAACCCCTGCCGTACCTGGTTAAACACCTGCGCTTCGGTGAGTCCTAAAAAGCGGGCCTTGTTGCTAAGCTGCATTTCTAACTCCGGTACTCCCTGCTTGTCCGTATCCGTTACGTCTTTCAGGTCGCTTCGCTGCTCCAGATAATCGCGGAGCTGCCCCTTGGCGGCCCGTAGCTCTTCCAGGTTGCTTCCTACCAGGGCGATAGATACCGGTTTGCCAAACACGGTTTGTCCTCCGTAAGATAAGTTGCGAGCCTCAGGAATGGGGCCTACCTCATCTCGGATGGCACTGGCAATATCAAACGAGCGAATACCCCGCGCATCGCCCTCCATCAGGTAAACATTCAGCTTACCTTCGTTGCTGTTAGGACCCACAATCCGTTCTACGTAATTTACTACCTGAGCGCTATCGTCCCGCTGTTCACTGTAGTATTCATTCACCGCCCAAACGGCTTCTTCCATTTGTTGCAAACGGTCGTTCACAATGGTTTCGTCGGTCCCTAGTGGCAACTCCAGGTTGGCAATAATCACATCCTGATCAATCGCTGGAAAGAAGGTACTTTTGATGGTACCGGAGCCCATAGCCATTACGGTAAATACCATTGCTCCTACTACCACTACCAGCGGCACCCACGCCCGCCGGATGCCGAACCCGATGATGGGAGTGTAAACCTTATCGCGAAAGCGGATCAGTGAATTATTGGTTTTTTGGGTGAGTTTCCAGGGTTTATCGTCTTTACTCAGGGCTTTGGAACGGGCGATGTGCACCGGTAGAAATAGCAGGCTTTCCAGTAGCGCAATCACCAGGGTAGCACACACCACAAAGGAGATATCCGAAAAGTAATCGCCGAGCTGACCATCTAAAAAGAAAAAGAGCGAGAAAGCCAGGGCGGTAGTGGTGAGCGAAGAAATAATGGCCGGTACTACTTCCAGCGTGCCGTCTATAGCCGCCCGCAGCGGGTTCTTTCCGTTAGTATAGTGCTGATAAATATTTTCGGCAACTACCACACCGTCGTCTACCAGAATACCCAGCACAACAATGGTTCCGAAGAGGGAAAGCTGATTGATGGTCATCTCGTAGAAGTTGGCCAGAATGAACATGCCCAGCAGTGCCACCGGAATTTTGAAGGCCACCCAGAACGCAATACGGGGATGCAGAAACAGGCCCAGTACGATAAGCACCAGCAGTATTCCCTGCCAAGCGTTATTGACCAGAGTGTTGATGGTGGTTGTAAGTCCCAGGCTTTTATCTTCCACAATAATGGCTTCCACGCCTTCGTGGCTTTCGTTAAAGCGCTGCACGTAGTCGGCTACGTACTCAGCATTATTCAGAATATCTTCCTGAAAGCGGCTGAAGATCGTCATAGTGACCGCCTGCTGTCCGTTGATATAGGTTTGGTCGGGTTTGTCAGCAAAGCGGTTCTTCACTTCGGCTACATCCTTTAGCAAAATGCTTTTCCCATCGGGCGTGGCCTTCACCACGGTGTTGAGCAGTCCCTTGGCGTAGTAATCACGGTTATTCAGCCGAATCAGAATATTGCGCTCTTCGGTCTCTACTTCCCCCCCTGAGGCTTTAATGTTGGTTTGCTGCACTGCCTGGCTCACTTCTTCAAAGGTAAGCTGGTAGGCCCGCAGGTCGTTCTCCCGTACTCGTATTTCTATCTCTTCTTCCGGATAGCCACTAATGGTAATTTGCGAGAGGCTGGGGGAGAGGATCAGCTCATCTTTAATGTGCTTCACGTAGTCTTTTAGAGTGGCCAAACCCACATCGCCTACCAGGCTAACGGTCATGGTATAGTTTAGCGGCTCTTCCTTCAGGATAACCGGCGTATCTATTCCATTGGGGAAGGTAGTAATCTGATCTACCGCGTTGTTTACGTCTTGCAGTACTTCGTTTACGTCGGCCTCTTCCTCTAGCTCAATACGCACGTTGGCGTTGCTTTCGGTAGCGGTAGAAGTCACCTGCAAGATCCCTTTGAGTCCCTGCAGGTTATCCTCTATCTTATTAACTACCTCTTCTTCTACTTCTTGCGGAGAGGCGCCGCGGTACACCACATTCACCGAGATGAAACTTACTGGCTCGGAGGGAAAGAATGTTGCCCGACGCGAGAGCAGGGACAGCAGGCCTACCACCACAATCAATCCGATAAAAATATTGACCAAGCTTGGCCGCTGGGCTAAAAATTCTATGATCTTCTTCATCTACGGGCTTACTTTTGTGCCTTCTACCGGCATTCCGAATTCATTCATAATGATCTGATCGCTTTCGGTGAGGCCCTGCACGATAATAGAATCGCGTAAATACTCTACCGGGGTGATGGGCTTACGCACGATCACATCTTCTTTCAGTACCAGCACGCTCTCGTCGCGCGACAATGCCTCCTGGGGGATCACGAATATATCTTCGTAGCGATGGGTGGCAAATGACCCTTCCAGGTACATACCACTTTTCAGCGATGGTCCTTCTAGCCGGAAGAAAACCGGAATATCCTGGGTCTGAGGATCGACGATGTCGTTAATGCGAACCACTTCGCCCGTCCAGGTTCCTGTTATTTCGTTACTACTGAAGCTGATTCGGTCACCTACGGATAAGTGGGTGGCCGCCTCCAGGTTAATGCCGGCTTCAAGTTCGTAATCCTGGCTACTGATGAGGGTGCCCAGTAATTGCCCGGGCGAAACCATTCCGCCAATATCTACCTGGGCCTGCGTGACTAGTCCGGCGTAAGGCGCCCGGATGGTGTATTTGCTCAGGCGTTCTTCCTGAGCTTTTATAGAATAATAGGTGTTGTACACCTGGTTAGCCGTGATGAAGTATTTCTCTCCCTCAGTACTTGTTTCGGGTAGGGGCTGCAAGGGCTGACCGCTGTCGTAGGCTTGCACGTAGGTAAGCCACTGCTGGTAGCTATCCGGATAATCGGCTTTTAGGTCAGGCATAATACCCGTCAGGATGTTGAGAAACGCTGAGCGCTGGGCTTCCAGGTTGAGGGCAAATTCCTGGGAGTCGATGCGGAGTAGCACCTGACCCTGCCGGAAGTATTGTCCGGCTTTGAAAGGCGGAGAATTGCGTAGTACTCGACCCTGCACTTCGGCGAACAGCTGCGTTTGGTTCTGGGGTACTACTCGACCACTAACGGGGACTTCCACAATTTTCTCGCGGTTCCGGACGGGTAACAGGTTTAGACTACTGCGGCGCACTGAACTAGCGGAGGAGGTGTAAGCCGAATCAGCTACACTAGCAGAGGGGTTGGCGGCTCCGCTTTCTGATCGGGTAACGTACGAAACAAAGACAATGCTCAGGAATATTCCGAGCAACGCTAAGGCGGCAAATTTTAGATACTTCATTACTACAGTTTAAGATTTTAGTAAAAATGACTAACGGTCACTAATACTTAATCGTAAAATGGATAATATTGTTTACAAATCTGTATTTATTTTTAAACAAAATTCTTAAAAAAAGTATCAAAGAGTTGTTAAACGAAGAGAACCAGCGTGTTAACGAGTAAAAATAAATAAAAATAAAAGTGACTGCTAGTCTTTTTTATCATTAACGATTCCACTAGCCATCATTTGCACTGATATATTGATTACTTCATCCATTGGAGTTTCGTGGATATTCTGTATCAGCTTCTGTTTGGTTTGTACGAACTGGATAACTCCAATATTGGTAGCCCAGATAACCCTCACCAATAGCTGAGGATTTAGAGTAGGGTTTATTTCCCCCTTTTTCTGACCTTCAATAACAATACTTTCGCAGAAATCTTGAATTGACTGGCTAATCTTGATATATCCCTGAACATTGATGTCGAACTCGGGACGTTCAATATACGCAAGCAGTTCGTGGTAGGTATTGTGGGTTTGGTAGTAGCGGTAGGCCGCCCAGCAAATAGCCTTGAGCTTTTCTATGCTACGATTGTGCTTGGCAGTGGCCTGCTGAAACGTTTGTAGTAGTAGACTGACCGCTTTGGTACTGAGCTCAGCTAATATTTCATCTTTGCTTTTGAAGTACTTGTAGACAGTCCCCTTAGCGATATTTGCTCTTACAGCTACCTGATCAATCGTAAAGTCTTCAATCCCAACATCAATCAATACCAGATCAGCCGCCGACAGTATTTGCTGCCGTCGCATCTCTGCTGACTGATGTTTAGAGCCGACTTTCATAATGACTAACGGTCATAGTTGCTTACTATATACC
>CAKZYJ010000080.1 GCA_937884755.1 uncultured Flammeovirgaceae bacterium | reverse complement strand
GAGAATTAGCTCACCATAGTTAACCATGAATACTCAGCCCTTACAACTCGGCGAAGTACAGCAAACTTTGCTGATTCCGCTCTACGGCAGAGCGGAAGCCAGCCAGCCGCCAAAACCAATGATGCACGATGCCAGAGCAAGCGAAATTGTCGAGCATCTAGACTATGACTTTAGCCAGTTAGAGGGTAAGTCCTCTCTAAAGGGCGCTGTGATCCGCACACTCACTTACGATTATCTACTGCGAGAATTATTGGATTCCTATCAACAGGCAACCATCGTGGAATTAGGCTGTGGCTTGAATACTCGGTTCGAGCGTTTGAACGATTCTCGATTACGCTGGTTTGATCTGGATATGCCCGATGTGTACGCCATCTGGCAGCAATTTTTTCAGGTGACTACTTCCAGAACATTTCTACCCTATTCGGCCTTTGATGAAACCTGGATCGCTCGGGTAAAAGAAGCCAACCCTTCCCCACCGTACATTTTTATATCCGAAGCTTCCACAATTTACTTTTCCGAAGCCGAAAACCGTAAACTGTTTGGGCTATTGGCTAACCATTTTCCTGGCTGCTACTACATCTTTGATACAGCAACCAACTACTTCATTCAGCGGCAGGATAAACACGATACACTTAAATTCTTCTCGGCCCGCATTCAGTGGGAAGTCAATGATATTCAAGAAGTAGCCGCTTGGGATGAGCACTACCGCCACCTCAAATCAGTTAATTTTTTTATTGACCCTCCTACGCATCTGAAGAAACATCTTCCCGTCAGTCTCCACATCATGGGAAAAATACTCCAACTGTTTAATTCTCCCTTTATTCGACAATACCAACTGAATGTATTTCAACTAGGCATTAAAAAACATGAACGATAAATATGGATACTGATTTTTGGCTCAACCGCTGGAAAAGCAGCGACATCGGCTTTCATCAAGGTGAAGCCAACCCCCTTCTAGTCAAGTATTTTCCGTCACTTTCCTTGGCGAAAGACGACCGAGTGTTTGTACCAATGTGCGGTAAGACACGAGATATTGCTTGGCTTCTATCGCAAGGCCATACTGTTGTTGGAGTAGAGCTAAGTCAGTTAGCCATTGAGCAGTTGTTTGCTGAACTCTGTACCGAACCACAAGTATCACACATAGGAAAGCTAAGCCTTTATCAAGCTCCAAATATCGATGTGTTCGTGGGGGATATTTTCGATTTGTCCTCCAATGTACTTGGTTCTGTAGATGCCATTTATGATCGAGCCGCTTTGGTAGCCCTACCGAAAGAAATGAGGCAACGTTATACTGAGCATTTGCTAGACATCACTTTTCAAGCCCCGCAGTTACTGATTGTCTGGAAGTATGACCTAACGCAAATGGATGGTCCACCCTTTTCCATTAGTGCCGATGAAGTAAGGCAACACTATGCCCAAAATTATCAACCCAAATTAGTAGATAGTATTGATGTGCCAGGTAAACTAAAAGAGGTGGACGGGGCGCAGGAAAATGTTTGGTTGCTACAGCGCTCTATTACCCATCAGTAAATTACAAGATCATGAGTATTTCTCTCTTTAAGTTAGTAGAAGAAAACGCTTTCGCTTACGTAGCCCGGCGACTTCACCCGGAAATACTGCAACTAAGCTTTGGTAATGTGAGCTTGCAAATGGCTCCGAGGGAGTTTAACCGCCTGCAAAGTCAGATAGCCAATACGTTAAATCAGATTATCGTAGTACGCGATCCATACTTACGAGATTTGACGGTTTCTACTTCGGTCAAAAACATGGTATTCACTTTTAGCTACTATGAGCTTTGCCAAATCAACCAAGTAATGGTTAACACTCAAACGATACTTGAGGTAGCAGAGATTAGCGAGCATCCTTTATCTGACTAATTCATCTTCAAACTATTTAATATATGTGTAACATTAAACCTCCTATTACTCTTAATGAAACCGAAGTTGCCCAAATGAGCTGGTGCCCTGGTTGCGAAAGTTATTCGCTGGTTTATCGTAGTGCTTGTGTATCCTTCGTGCCTTCTGAACTGAATCAATTTATTCAAACACTAGAGAGCTTATCTTCGGATAAATTCTGCTATGATTTCAAGAATAAGCCTCACGCGATTATTTGTAGTTCACATTCGTATATGGGGTTTTGTCTGAACCGTAACGATGTGTACGCCCTTAAAAGCCTCATTCGTGAAGCACTGACGATGCACGAAGCTTATAAGGTGCTTCACTCATAGTTTTCCGTCACTTAAGCCCTATTTCTATGGAAACTGCTCAAGATTTTGACCTGTTCTTACTGAATTTACACCTCCGTATTGAAGAAAATCCCGAACAGAAGTGGCGGATTTTACTACAAGCTATTCAAGAGATAGATTGCCCTTTTTTAAAGCGAAGAATTAGGCAAGTATACAATACGTATTTGAATAAGCCTTAGTTCATCGTGTGCAATAGCCCAAGGTGAACACTATTACTAATCAAATAAAACACTATTTCTAGCTATTGATTACCGAATGTATCATGGTGATATTTACGCTTCTTAGATTAAGTCTAAATAAAAATAATGAAATCAGAATCTACCTATACTCTTTTACTACTACTCTATCATCATCGGTATTTTTTTCTCGGTTGCTCTTCGTACAAACCGCTGAGATTTAAGAAAAAATATTTACTGAACAAAGCTAAAATATAGCAGAAAAGGACCAAAAGGTAGCTAATCCTAATATTGGCATCTCCACTAGCTAAACCCTATAAAAACTGTGAAAAAACTCATACTAATTCTATTATTTTCTACGGGTATATTCACCCACTCATCCGTTTTTGCCCAAACTAGCTCTGTTACGGGTGTCGTAGCCGACTCTATCGGGCAGGGGCTATTGGGAGTTAATGTTGTGCTAAAAGGTACCACCCAAGGAATCGTTACTGATCAGTCAGGAAAGTTTACCCTCAATGACGTACCTATTGGGGAGCAAATTGTAGTCGCCTCTTTTATTGGCTACCAGTCCACCGAACGCACTGTATTAGTGGAAGAGGGGCAGCCTGCTACTCTCCAAATTACACTACAACAGGCCAACCAGTCACTGGAGGGAGTTACTGTGGTGGGAAAACGGGAAGTAGGCTATGTTGCCACCGAACAAGCTGGCGCCACATTTAAGAGTCGAGGCTTGGTGGATATTCCACTTTCGGTATCGGTCATTACGCAAGAAGTGCTACTAGACCAACAGGTACGTTCTCTGGGAGATTTAGTGCGTAACGATCCATCCGTATTGGTATCCAACCCTCCCGGATTCAATGAAACCATCAACATTCGGGGGTATGCTTTGAACAACTCGAGCAGCTATCGACGGGAAAACCTAATTTTTCAAAACCAGAACCAAAATCCGTTCGAGAACAAAGCGGCTGTGGAGATCATCAAAGGACCGGCAGCAGTACGGTATGGTTTTACCCCGCCCGGTGGGGTCATCAACTACGTGGTCAAAAGACCCACTTCCCAGCCCTATGCTTTCCTTCAGGGCTTTGGCGACAGCAACGGTACCTACGGCATCCACGGTGATTTCGGAGGAATGGTGAATGAAAAGTTTGGTTACCGGGTCAACGCCGTCCTCTCGAACGAAGCTTCCTTTGTCGATGACGTGGCCGGGCCTCGCCAAATGTTCAGTGCTTTTTTTGAGTGGCATCCCATTGAAAAGCTCCGCGTAGATATTGAGGCCGAGTATCAATACCGTGAGTTGGAGCAACAGGCTGGCTTATCATTTGGGGCGTTTGACCCCTCACTGTCCGCTACTCAGATAGAAGGACTGCTCGAAGAGGTTGACCCTACCACTTTTCTAGGGCAAGAATGGGGCTATTATCCCACCCGTAATTTCATTAGCTCGGTCGGAGCGCAGTATGACTTTCACGAGAATTGGAATGTCCAAGGGAGAATCCAGCAAATGAATCTGATCCGCGACCAAAGAAATGCCGGTATACAGGGGGGCAGTATACAAGCGAATGGTGATTTTGAGCAGGTCGCTATTTTTAGCCCATCCCAAGTACGTAAACCCCTTTCCACCGAGCTCTTCGTCAATGGTTCCTTTACCACGTTCGGCATCGAGCACAATATCACAGTCGGCGGTGCCTATAGCAGAAATCCACTAGGCTTTGCGCAGAACGGTGATTTTATTACTCCGATTGGCACTTCTAATTTGTTCAATCCGGTCACTATCGAACAGCCGGTGGTCTTTGACGATATGGCGGTGGATGAGGCGATAGTTTTTACCCAACACGCTTTGTTTGTGACCGATTTTATCAAACTATCGGAGAAACTTGAACTGCTGGCTGCGGTGCGGTACACCGAACAAAAGAATGAGCAGAATGCTACATCGACCGGCCCTACTGAAATTACCTATCAAGACGATATTGTGGTTCCTAATTTTGGTTTGATCTACAGTCCGACCGAAAATATCAACGTATACACTAGCTACGCTACAGGTATCACTAGCGGGGAGCAAGTACCGCAAGAAGCCGTCAACTTTGAGAACGAACTGTTTCTGGATCCGGCCGAAACTGAACAGTTTGAGGGCGGAACCAATATCGAGCTCTTTCAAAATGCGCTGTTGACCGCTGCCTATTTCGATATTAGCCAGCCCGTTCCCTTTTTAGATAATGATAACGTATTTCGTTACGCTGGCGATCAGAGGCACCGGGGGGCTGAGTTGACCTTGGCGGGGCGCATCAGTGAAAGGGCGCGGGTCATCATCGGGGGGCTTTTTTTAGAGGCACAACTGGATAACCCAACTGATGCGGAGTTGGATGGAAATACCCCGCCGGCGTACCCGAATTTCAGGCCAATATTTTTGCTGATTACCAAATCCCCTTTGTCAACGGCTTAGACGTGAACGGCGGTCTTTTTTTTACGGGGGATCGGTTTGCCGAAAATTTCAACACCTTCGCGGTAGATGGGAATGTACGTCTGGTTTTGGGAGCGCGTTATGGCTTCCATTGGGGGGCGACCTATATGACAGCTAGATT
>CAKZYJ010000079.1 GCA_937884755.1 uncultured Flammeovirgaceae bacterium | reverse complement strand
TCCAAAGCCTACAAGAAGTTGTAGTAGTTGGGTATGGTACTCAGGAAAAAGTAAACCTAACTGGTGCAGTAGGTGTAACCGACGGCGAAGTACTTCAAAATCGACCTATTGCAAACGTTGGGGAAGGTTTACAAGGAGTTGTGCCTAACCTCAACGTTAACATCCGAAACGGCGACCCTTCTCAACCAGCCGACTTTAATATTCGGGGGTTTGAATCTATCAATGGTGGCTCTCCCCTTATCCTAGTGGATAACGTCCCGATGGATATCAACCGAATTAACCCCAATGATATTGAAAGCGTTACTGTACTAAAAGATGCCTCATCCGCGGCGGTATACGGAGCCCGAGCTGCATTTGGCGTAATCTTGGTAACCACTAAAAAGGGGCGAGGTGAGAAAATCAGCGTAAATGTTGGAGCCGAACTGGCCTGGTCTAAGCCGATCTTCTTTATTGATCCGGTTACCGATCCCCATCAACACGTGCTGGCTCGAAATATGGCTACTATACGTACTAATGGTCAGCCTCAGTACGATCAAGACTATGTAGATGGTACGCTGCGTTACAGTCAAAACCCTATCCCGGAAAATGAGTGGGGAGTCTTTAATGGGCAACTTCGCTTTTACGGCAATAACCGATATGCTGAGCGCTTAATTACTGATTTTGCTCCTCTGCGCATGTTCGATGTATGTGTTTCGTTTTCTTCTGATAAAGCCTCTTATTATTCCTCCTTTGGCTATTTTAGCAAAGATGGTTACCTGAATAATGACGAAAAGAATGAGAAGTTTAAGCGATACAACGCTTTATTAAAAGGTGACTTCAAGATTAACGATGTAATCCAATTGGATAGCCGGGTGCTGGTAACTACTGAGACTAGTGATAAGCCCCACTTCTACAATTGGGACGTGAACATTAACACTTCTGCTCGTCAAGACCCTCTTGACCGCGTTCAATTTCCTGATCTAACGTTCTATTAGGACACTGGCGAACGGGGTGACTTTGAGCAGTATATAGGCATGTATTTTGGCGGAACTAACTTCTTTACTTATCTGGAAGATGGTGGACGTAATACCTGGACTAGAAATGATATAATCATGACCCAAGGTCTCAACCTCACCCCAATCAAAGGGTTAAATGTCCGAGGGGAATTTTCCGCCAACTTTACCTACCGAACCGACCAAGATGTAGCAAGCAAGGTAAACGTCATTGCAAATAGCGATTTAGCAGGAGGCTTAATTATTGACAATGGCTTTAGCGGTAACGACTTTATTGATAATGCTTCAAGATTTGATCAGTACTACGTAGTTAACACTTACGCTGACTATACCATCGACAAAGGTAAGCACTTCTTTAAGCCTATGATTGGCTTTAACCAGGAATGGGGACGCTTTGAGCGCATATCTACCCGAGCTTTCGGTTTAATTACCCCTCAGATTACTGACATTACAGCAACTACCGGTAATCAGGAAACCTATGGTCAAAAACAGCATACTGCTTTAAGAGGGGCTTTCTATCGGGTTAACTACATTTACGATGACCGCTACCTGTTTGAAGCTAATGGTCGCTACGATGGTACTTCTCGCTTCCCTGAAGAAGATCGTTTTGGCTTCTTCCCTTCATTCTCCGTAGGCTGGCGAATTTCCGAAGAAGGATTTATGAGCGGAACTTCTTCGTGGTTGGATAATCTGAAAATTCGAGGTTCTTACGGACAGTTAGGAAATCAATTGATTTTTAATGGTAATACCCCAGTCTACTACCCGTATATTGCTCCATTGGTGTCATTCATCTCCCGTTTCATTTCTTCTGCCGGAGCCTCGATCCCAGCCGTGTCTGCTCCTGTGCTAGTCAGTACTACCTTATCTTTGGAAACTTTAATTACCCAAAACATAGGCTTGGATTTCACCCTACTGGGCAACCGATTGGATGTATCGTTTGATGTATACACTCGCGACACCAAAGATATGCTTACCCGGGAAGAACTTCCTGATATTTTGGGAGCCAACGAACCACGCCAGAATGCAGCCGATTTGCGTACCGAGGGTTGGGAACTTTCCGCTACATGGCAAAACCGTATTAACAACAACTGGCGATACGATGTAACTGTAGTTTTATCCGATAATATATCTCGTATTACCAAGTATAACAATCCTACAGGAGCACTAAATGAGTATTACGAGGGACAGGTTGTTTATGAAAACGGTACGGGTGAGCGCTGGGGATTTGAAACTGCAGGTATCTTCCAGACGGAGGATGAAGTGGCTAACGCACCCGATCAATCTCAGTTAGGTGCTAACTGGCGCCCAGGAGACATTCGCTACGCCGACTTAAACGGTGACGGGGTGATCACCCGAGGCGAAAACACGCTAGACGATCCGGGTGATCAGCGAATTATTGCCTACGAAAACCCTCGCTACAACTTTGGTTTTACCAGTAACATTGGCTGGAAAAACTTTACACTGAACATGTTCTTCCAGGGAATCCTGAAGTACCAATACTGGCCACCAAACGGCAACTGGGTAGCTTTCTATCCTTTTAATGCGGGTCACGTTGAGCAGTATTACCTGACTGATACCTGGAGTGAAGACAATCGTGATGCTTACTTCCCCGCTCCCCACATCTCAACCAATACCAAGCAGAATGTTCAACCGCAAACCCGCTACGTGCAAGACGCTGCTTACGTTCGCTTGAAGAACCTGACATTGGGTTATAACCTTCCAGAAGCCATTGCCAGCAAATTAGGGATGACTAATGCCCGAATCTACTTTGCGGGTCAGAACATGTGGGAATTCACTAGAATGCGTCTGCCGCTAGATCCTGAAGTTCGCCCAACGTTAACGCAGGAATACTACAAGCAGCGTACCTACTCTTTTGGTATAAATGTATCCTTTTAACGACCTTATAAAATCAATCAAATGAATAGATATATTATAAAAATAACCTGCGCATTAGCCGTACTTATGTTCGGTTGTAATGACGAGTTTCTGGATCGGCAACCGCTCGACCAGATTAGCAACGATGTATTCTGGAACACTGAGAACGACCTGTTAGTATATAATAATAGTCTTTACAACCTGACTCTGGATGATAACAACGTTCCGATTTTGATGGGTCATCATAATGGCTTCAGCAGTCAACGTTGGAGCATCTGGCATGTATCTGGATTCTCCGACAATACGGCCCCCCGCCACCCTCGACACAACTTCTTTCAACTAGTTCGTGCTGGAAGACATCCTGTGCCGGATGGACCTCAATGGTTTGGTTACCGGGGTTGGAATTTTGTACGAGCCATTAATTTCGGCATGGAGAACTATGATAAAGCCAATGTGTCTGAAGAAGTACGCAATAAATATATTGGTGAAGCTCGTTTGTTCCGCGGCTGGTTCTACGCGGAAAAAGCTCATAAATACGGTGATGTTCAGTGGTTAGAACAAACGGTTAACGTTGATGACGAGGAGATTCTAAATGGGGAGCGAGATGACCGCAACTTTGTGATGGATAAGGTATTAGAAGATTTACAATTTGCTGCCCAAAATCTCCCGGATGATTGGGGCGACGGCAATGCGCCTGGGCGCATAAACCGTTGGGGTGCCTTATTGGTATTATCCCGAGTAGCCCTTTACGAAGGTAGCTGGAGAAAATATCACGGATTAGGCGACCCTAACCCATGGTTTCAAGCTGCTGCCGATGCCGCAGAAGATCTCATTATGAATGGGCCTTATTCACTATATAGCACAGGTGACCCTACGATGGATTACAATGCTATTCACCGTATGACCGACCTTTCGGGTAACCCCGAAGTAGTATACTGGAGAAGATATGAGTTAGGTATTTTTACCAATCATGTTCAAGCTTATCACCGAAGCTACATCGGAGGTGCTACTAAAGATATGGTAGAAGACTACCTATGCACCGATGGATTACCAATATCACTTTCTCCTTTGTACCAGGGGGATGAAGTTTATGAAAACATCTTTGAAAACCGTGACCCTCGTTTACGCCAAACAATTCTTCACCCGGATGATCAGGCATTTTACCAATTTGGTAACATTGATCCATCTGTAGCTGATTATCCTAAGATTCAGGGGCAGACCAAGCCCGGTCAGGCTTCTACTACTGGCTATCATATCATCAAGGTATATGAAGTGAATGCCGCTCACGCAACCTATAACACCTCTTCCACTCCAGCCATCACGCTACGTTTTGGAGAGGCGTTACTCAACTATGCTGAGGCTAAAGCTGAACTAGGAATAATTACTCAAGGTGATCTGGACATGAGTATTAACTTACTTCGAGCGCGAGTTGCTATGCCTCCTATGACCATGAACCCAGTTGAAGATCCACGTTACGCTGACCTGGGAATTTCCCCACTATTAGCTGAAATTCGTCGCGAGCGCCGTATTGAGCTATTTATGGAAGGTTTCCGTTACGATGATATCCGTCGTTGGAAAATGGGGAAATTATTACAAGATAAAGATTTAGGTATGCGTTGGGATGCCGCTAATCAAAGCCGCTTTGATCCTGATGGTGAGGCTACTGTTGGGGTCATTGAGGTAGATGGTGTACCTTATCTGGACATTTACGCCGGGACTGACTACGAAGAACCTATCTTTGATGAGAGTAAGCACTATTTATGGCCAATCCCTATTAGTGCTATTTCTCAGAACCCCAACCTTGGTCAGAACCCAGGCTGGGGAGCTAGTGAGTAATTATCTGGCTGTGAAAACTGGTTAGCTTTCTCAAGAAAAAGCCCGTAATTTTTAGTTACGGGCTTTTTAACTATTATACCTAACTTTTTATCGTGGTAGTAATAAGAGTGTTAAGCGTTTTGGCCTTCTATTTTTTGCTATTCAATTTTAGTGGAATAGCTCAACCTTCAGTCGATCGCAAGCTAGATCAATCGATTGTTATCGATGAGCGTGATAATCAGATGCTAGTAAAAAAGATTATCAAGATCGACCAAGTATGGGCGGGTCACCCAGTGGGCTTTAGTTTACTGACCG
>CAKZYJ010000078.1 GCA_937884755.1 uncultured Flammeovirgaceae bacterium | reverse complement strand
TATAATAAAAAATGTTTCCTTTTGTAAAGAGGTGAGTAGCTGCTAGTGGGTTAAGTGCTAATGCCTTTTCGGCGTGCATCATTGCTAGATTAAATTCACCCGCTGCCGTATACAATTCGGCAATACCAACGTGGGCATCGGTGTAAGCTGGGTTTAATTCCAATGCCCGAGAATAGTGCTGGTGCCCTTTCTCAAAGTTCCAGAAGTTCCAGAACTCTACCGAAGCCAAAGTATAATGCCCTTCCGGCAGGTCAGGTTGGTAGTACATTCCTTTCTCTAAACACTCCCCAGCCATCTGTATGGCCGATGTTGGTTCGGTAAATGCCCAGGTGGCCATAATCCCGTACGACTGCACTAAACCAAAGTAGGCTATTGCGTAGGTCGGGTCTAGCTCTACGCTTCTCTTAAAACAGTCAACTGATTTATGAAGGTCATCGTTATTCCATTTTAGTTGGTGGTATCGTCCCTTCAAGTACCAGTTGTAAGCTTCTAAATTAGCCGTTGGCGGTTCTACCAAGTGCTCCTGTAGTTCAAAGTGTCCGAAGTTCTCCCGTATCTGGTCGGCAATCAGTAGGCTAATCTCGTCCTGCAAAGCAAAAATATCCGCGAGTTCGCGGTCAAAGTTACGCGACCAAAGATGGAAACCATCGCTGGCCTGAATTAACTGAGCAGTAATTCTGACCCGCTTTCCAGCTTTCCGTACACTTCCTTCCAGTACGTTAGCAACCCCTAACGTTCGGGCAATTTCCCGTATGTCCTGATCTTTTCCTTTAAAAGCAAAGGCAGAGGTACGAGCTGTAACTTTAAGACTTTCTACTTTGGTAAGCGCATTGATAATTTCTTCCGTTATGCCATCGCTGAAGTACTCATTCTCCGGATCAGTACTGAGGTTGACAAAAGGTAATACGGCAATAGATTTGGGCTGAACCACGAGTGATACATTGAGGTTGCACCGCCAAGATAGATAACGAAACGTAAAAATAAATGATCATACCGCAGTAAATACCTCATCAATACTTTGCTGGCCTTTTTAACCAATAGCTAGTACCCTAGTACCCTAGTACCCTAGTACCAAGCAACACAGCGACATCAGTAGCGTCAGAGCCCCAAAGCCATATTTCTCTACTGGGCTTTTTGCCGTCAGGTTTCCCAAGGTGTTGAGCAGGAAGAAAGCAAAGAGCCCCCATACACCGCCATTAATTATTGCCGGATAATTTAGGAAAGTCAGGTATTCCAAGCGTAGTGCTACCAAAAGGATAGCCAGTACTAATACTACCAAAGAGATAGATTCCATCCGTAGTAACTGGGCACGGTTATTAATTTTGCCAGCCCAAACGATGCCGTAGGGAATAATACCAGCTATAACTAGCAAATGAAAGATAATCAATAACCCCAGTATAATGAGTAGGGTGTTACCCACGAGAATAGTGTCAAATAGAGATTCCACGATAATGTTTAATAGCCCGAATGATAAATAACATTCCAAAATTGGCTCAAAGTCTGTTATTGATCGTCCCAAATTACAATTCCGTACCTTTTTGGCTGGCTCTCTACTGGCAAAAAAACTCTCAATGAGAAACTCGGTTTTTTATTTATAGTGTTTTCTCACGTACCCAAGTATCTTTGAGCAGGTAAATAATATTGATAATGAGAGTGTTTGAGTTAATCTCATTACTTGGACTTATTCAGGGCATAATAATCGCGCTACTTATTTTGAGTAGCAGGATTTTCAAAAACGATGCTAATAAATATTTTGCCTACTTTCTGCTGGTGATTTCGGTCATAGGATTTGATTCTTTGCTAAGCCCGTACTACAAAAACCTATCTCAGTTCTGGTATATCTTTTTTGACATTGTAGGTGATGACATTCCGTGGGTAATGATGTTTTACCTCCCTCTTTTTACTTTCTTTCTTAAATCTACCAAAGTGCTACCTAGTTTTCCAGTAGGGTACTTTTATACGCCATTCTGGATATTTGTAGCCATCAATTTTTTCATTGATCTGGATCTGGATTTCAATCTAATATCGGTCCCAATACTTACCGATAACCGTATTATCTTCTACATGATGGAGGACTATATTGGTCTACTCCTAACCATTTCTTTACATGTACTTGTCTACGTGCGGATGGTGAAAAAATCTGATAATCAGTGGGTTAGAAAGCTTTGGTGGTACGCTAGCATACTTATCTTTATTTGGTTCATTATTCTCGTAGACCTTGCCTTTTTCAATAGCCAAAGTATTGACAGTTTCCTTAATATGCTCTGGATATCTACCGCCATCTTCATCTACTGGCTAATGTACTCCGGACTACTTCAATTCAACTTATCTAATAACCGAAGTACTCTGAACAAAAGATTAAGTAACGTAGCTGAAAATCAAAAAGATAGGCCCAGAATAGGCGCTAAATCGGACCAACACTACCAAGTACTACAAGAACTGATGGCGGATCGCCACCTCTATCGTAATCCTGATTTAGGAAGAGAGGATGTTGCTTCTGAGCTAGGCATTAGTCCCAGTTACCTAACCCAACTACTAAAGGAAAATGCTGAAAAAAGTTTCACTTCATTTGTGAATGAATACCGGGTCAGGGCCGTCGAGAAAATGCTGCTTGATCCCTCGTTCGAGCTTTTTGACGTATTGTCAATTGGGTTGGAGGCTGGCTTTAAATCTAAATCAGCCTATTACGCTACATTCAAGAGCTTCAATGGCCTAACTCCTGCTCAATTTAAGCGTACGAAGTCCTAATTTCTCTAAAGTCACGATTTTAGCACCTCAGGAAATACTGTTTTTCGCACTTTTACCCGAATTCAAACAGTATTTTCTATGCAACTAAAGTTATTATCAGTTTCCGTTATCCTCTATCTCTGCCTTTCATTATCAGCAAAAGCCCAGGACCCAAAGATTAAATACCTTTCAGTTTCGGTCATGACCGAGTCAGTTGCCTTTCCGTTCACCCTACTTTCCCCCTTGCATCCTGGCATTGAGCTGGGAATAACCCTTCAAGAATGGAACCGTGCTCGTTCCTCATCTAAGCTAAATACCTATGCAGGTTACTTTTATCATCAGGAGCTAGATCAAAGCTTTTATTTACGAGGCGAATACGAGTATGCTTTTAGCATTAAGGATGCTGTATCCGTTGGCCTACCCGTAGGATTAGGCTATATGCATTCATTTCATACTGGCCCAGTCTACGAACAACGGGAGGACGGAAGTTTTGAAGCTACTACCCAAACCGGAAGGCCTCACGCGATTCTCAATGTAGGTTTAGGGGTAAGCTATCTACAACTAGGAAGCCTTCAACCATTTGTCCGCTACGAGATAATGGCTCAAAGCCCATTTGTAGTTACCGTACCAGTAGTATCCCGAAGCTTTTTAAAAGTGGGGGTCAGCAAAAAATTCTAAGATCATGAGAAAAACAGTATTAATCAGTTTATTCAGTTTTATGTGCTGGCGCTGTACCGAACCGGAAGTGCTTCCAACTACCTACTACGATCAACCACCTTCGTTTGCCGACTCCAGTGCTGAACACCCCAAGGCTTCGGTTTATCAAAGTATTTTAGAACAACATCAACGCCAGGGACTGGTAGGAGCCACACTGCTGGTAAAAGACCAGAATGGTTTGTGGATAGGAGCCGCCGGCTATTCCGATATTGCCAATGATGTGCCTATGGAACCTGATCACGTATTTTTTATTGCTAGCATTAGTAAGGTGTTCACTGCTTCAGCAGTCTATCGGTATATTGACCAAGGGCTACTTTCTTTTGACGATAAAATCAGCCAGTGGCTTAGTGATGAAGTAATTGACAACGTGGAAAATTCCGATCAGGCTACTATCGCCCACCTGCTGTCTCATCGGAGTGGCATTCTAGATTTTTACACCAACCAGTTCGATCTTGACCGATTGAATGCTGATCAGAAATGGACTAAAGAAGAAGTATTAACCTATATTTACGGTAAGCCAGCCGAATTTGAAATAGACGCTAGTTATAGCTATTCCAACACTAATTTTTTGCTGTTGTCTATGATTTTGGAGCAGGTATCAGGCAAATCATTTGAGGAATTGTATCAAGAAGAAGTGTTCAATCCATTAAACCTGAGTTCTGCCTATTACAGCGAGGAGCAGATTATTCCGGAAGGAGTCGTTAAAGGGTACGTAGATCTGTACGATAATAAGCAGTTTGTTGAATCTACTTTTCTGTACGAAGACGAATTAGGAATTGGTGGTGACGGCGGAGTAGCCATCAACGCTTATCACTTAGCCGTATTTCTTGAAAATTTAGTCAACGATAGTTTTATCTCTGCTTCATCTCAGGCACTTATGACTGACTGGTTTCCATTACCGGAAGATTATCATTGGGATGAGTACGGTCAAACTGAAAATGGCTACGGACTCGAGCGCTTTAATACCAAATACGAGTCAGCTTTCGGTCATACCGGAGGCATTGATGGGTTTAGCACCTATGGTTTTTATTTTCCCGAATCAGATATGACCTATGTGTTATTGTGCAATTCAGCCTCACTCGCGAGTGGCGATATTCACGCATCTATATTCGAAAAAGTATTAAATGAAATGTTTAACAATCAGTAAGCGCACTGTACAGGCTAATGCTTTAACTCGTCGCCTGATTACAAGACTTTTGTTTAGTCAATAGTACTCTGCGATTTTTAACGCTCTAATCACCAGGGTAATGATCGCTCTCGCCTTTCCTGGTTCGGAACTTAGATAGTTCGTATTTATAAATCCGAACCTCTTCCTCATAATCCGAACGAATATCCTTTCCAACTCAGCTTTCTTTGTCATGAACTTAAATTTTATGACCCATGACCAACTCAATGAAAGCAATAGTAGCCACCGGATACGGATCTCCGGAAGTGCTACAACTTCGGGAAGTTAATAAGCCAGAACCAAAATCCGATGAGGTATTAATCAAGATATATGCCACTTCAGTAACTGCCAGCGATGTTCTTATTCGCGGTTTGAATGCACCACTGA
>CAKZYJ010000077.1 GCA_937884755.1 uncultured Flammeovirgaceae bacterium | reverse complement strand
TTGGCCGATTTATCAATCTGTATTTCTTTTAAAAAACTACTTTAACCCATTACCGAAAATAGGTAAGTATGGAAATAATGTGTCTTAATGGCTGGGGGGGGAAGCTTTATGATCAATTACTTCCGTATTTGACCAAGCAAAACCCCGATATCCTTTGTCTTCAGGAAGTAGTACACACACCCGCTACGGAAAAAGAGTGGCTTACCTACAGAGATGGTAATCATGTGCTTCCTCAGCGAGCCAATTTTTTTCAAGATGTTCAAACGGCCTTGCCCAATCACCTAGGTACTTTTTGTCCGGCTGCCCAAGGAGTTCTGTGGGATGAAAATACGGAGATTCCATCCCAATGGGGACTGGCAACTTTTGTGAGAAGGTCTTATCCGATAATTGCCCAACTTCAAGGGTTTGTACACAAAACCTATTCACCTCATAATTACGGCGAGCATCCCCGTTCGCGCTCTGCGCACGCCATAAGAGTCTTTGATTATGGCAAAAACAAACCTGTAGTGGTTGCTCATATGCACGGTTTGCGCGATTTGAATGGCAAAATGGACACACCGGAAAGAGCTAGGCAAGCTCATAAATTGGTATCATTTACCAATGAGCTAACCGAAAATAATGATGCTGTGGTAGTCTGTGGAGATTTTAATGTGGGGCCAAATAGCGAGACATTAAAAATAATGGCGGAGGCTGGGTTGACCGATTTAGTTACTACCAGAACTTCAGGGGGAACTCGCACATCTCATTACAAAAAACCGGGTAAGTATGCTGACTACATGTTAGTTAACGAACAAACTAATGTTGTAGACTTTAAAGTAATTTTTGAGCCAGAGGTATCTGACCATTGCCCTCTAATATTGACAATATGAAAGTTTATGAAAGCAGAAAAAGCTGTAATGACCCGAATTGGGAGTGGTTTACCGAGAAAAACAACAACTTAGGTTTAATACTACCACTGCCAAGGTCAGTACGGATTCTTCAAAATTGCTACATAAAAATTAATTCGTATTCATCACCCAAAAATCGTACTTTATCCCATAGCCAGTCTGTAGCGTAAATAGGACGTACCAAAGGACAGAAAAACAGTATTTAACGCTTATGGATGGTACTCAAAACGCTCTTGCTCACTATATTGACACTAAGAGTGCCAAAGATATATGACAAATAAACGTACCGGTGCATTTACCCGGTTGTTATATGCAATCACTATGAAATACATAATAATTGTCTTAAGCCTACTTCTTTCAAGTTGTGGAAATAAAACAACCAAAACTGGAGAACAACAAAACGAATCTATCAAAATGAAATCAAAAACAAGCACAACATATAATCTTCCAAAGGATGTAATTTCAAAAATTCGTATTGAGTATTCGGATAATGATAATCAAGAATTTATAATAAACTCTCTGATTCAATTAGGTATTGATTGGGAATTCAAAAGTGCTCGAGTACCGCGATGCATTTTATTCCTTTCAAAGGGAGATTTTGATTCATTTAAAGATAATTTAAAAAGTGCAGAAACAGATTGGCGAGACGTCATATACTGGGCTGAGTATGACTCAAAGGATAATCAGATTTATGATTTCAATAAGCCCTTTGAAGAAAATGGATTATAAAAAGCATATAACATGGTATAAAGCGCATTAAAATGCGCCTTATATATACATAACGTTGTATGTCTCTTGAAAAAGAAAACTTATGGCGAAAACTGAAGCAACAGAGACGACCAAAAATATTGAAAAGTTTATCAACTCATTTGCGGACACGGAATAAAAGCAGCAAGATAGTTTTGAGCTGTTAAAGCTAACACAAGACGCCATGAACTACTAAAATCAAACTATGAATAAGATCAGAATCGAAATCAAATGGGCGTTGATATTTGTTGCGGTGTTCCTGCTTTGGATGTTCTTGGAAAAACTCCTGGGGTTGCACAGCACACACATTGACAAACACATGTATCTGACTAACTTATATGCTATTCCGGCAATAATCATCTACGTGCTAGCTATAAAGGACAAAAAGAAAAAGTACTACCACGGCCAGATGACTTTTAGACAGGGGTTTATTGCAGGACTGATAATTACAGTAATCGTGACATTGTTTTCACCACTCACTCAATGGATTACTTCAACCATCATCACACCGGAATACTTTTCGAACGTAATTGCCTATTCGGTTGAAACAGGATATTACAAATCGTTGGAAGAAGCAGAAGCCTACTTTAATCTAAACAATTACATGGTGCAAAGTACGATTGGGGCATTTGTAATGGGGGTTGTAACATCTGCAATTGTAGCGTTTTTTGTGAGAAAGAAATCGAAGTAATAAAAGCAACACAACAACGACTACAGTATACCGGTGCACATGAAAATAGCTACATTAAATACACAGGCCGCTAAAAGGAAAGCACCATAAAATCCCGCACTTGCCATAGCCCCTGGTTAGCATATACCAAAAATGGGAACAAAAACATTTAAGGTAACAATACACATGGTTTCAAGTCTTGACGGTTTTATCGCTAACCAAGACGGTTCCATTGAATGGATGCATTCAACTGATAAGTATGAGAATGGGGTTTCACTCACCGAAGAGTATATCGCTGACTTTCTACAATCAATTGATTGTTACGTTATGGGTTCGCGAACGTATGAGCACGCCGTAGAACTGGGATGGGCTTACGGCGACACTCCCGTTATAGTACTGACTAGCCGAGACCTGAAAGCGCACAAAGAAAGCGTTGAATTCTATTCAGGTGACCTGAACGAGCTTATTAATCAACTCAAATCAAAATATCACAGTGTCTGGATGGTAGGAGGCACCGAGGTAACCAAAGAATTTTTGAAGCAACAGCTAGCTGACGAGATTGTCGTAACCATTGTTCCGGTTCTTTTAGGGACCCAAACATTGTTTTCTGATTATATCGGAGAAGAATACAAATTACACTTAAAGGAAACAACTGCTTTCGAGCATGGAATGGTAGAACTGAGTTACAAAATATTAAAAAAATTAAACACACCCTAAGCCTAATGACTCTCAGCAACGGACGTACTCTGATTTTAGCTAGGCGTCATTTATTTAGACGAACATGAAAAGTGCTGTACTATTAACCATATTCTTCACAAACGTATTAAGCTACGGGCAAACTACGGTAACTTTTACTGTAGAGAGCCTGACCCCAGGCGAAAATGAAAAAGTGGGCATAAGAGGTAATATACCTCCGTTGGATTGGTATAAGTCTATCGCTCTAAACAAAGTCGGTGAGAAATATACGGTTGATATAGATTTCCCTACTTCTGAACAAGAGCTGGAGTTTAAGTTTGTGTTATTCACCGATGATAAAAATCCTACTTGGGAGAGTATCCAAAACCGAACCTTTACTTTACTAGCGAAAGACCAACAACAAATCTCTAACAATAAGTGGAACCAGGAACAGATTGTCGATATCAGTACCCTAGAAGAAATAGCGCCTGACGGGCTTTTAGAAGACTTTGAACTAATCAAGACGATGGTCTTGGAAGTTCATCCGGGAACGTATCGGTATAATACCGAAGAAGAGATCATCGCTGCTCTTGATGAACTGAAAAATAAATTCAGTAGTCCGTTAACGCATCAAGAGGCCTATTTGGCCATCTCTAAACTTACCGCTCAAATTAAATGTGACCATACCAAGGCGGGTTTTAACAATCAGAAAAAGACGATAAACTCAATTATTCACTATCAGTGCGATAAAGTGCCGTTTACTTTCAGGTGGGTAGATGACGAAATGGTGGTGTTGAATAATGCATCGGAAAGTGAACTGCTTGAAAGAGGCACAAAAATACTCTCTATCAATCAAGTACCAGTTACTGAGATTCGAGACCGCATGCTGGATTACATTGGTGCAGACGGGGCAACCGACAATAATCGGATTTATAAAACCCAAGTGAACGGCTACGATTTTCGCTATAATGCCTTTGACATTTTTTATCCGTTGCTATATCCCTTAACCAGCCAGGAAATAGCCTTAGAAATTCAGCGACCTGATAAAAATACCCTTGAATCCATCGTGATGTCTACTATGACCAGAGAAGAAAGGTCTAAGGTTCTAACGGAACGCTATTCGGAATTCCCAGCATCGAGGGATGACATGTGGAATTTTGAAGTACACTCGGATAGTATTGCTGTACTAACGCTTAACTCCTTTGGCCTGATGGGATGGAAAGCTATGACCATCGATTATAAAGCTTTTTTAGCCGATGCTTTCCAACAAATAGATGAATTAAGAATTCAACACTTGATCATTGACATCAGAGAAAATAATGGTGGGAACGATGAAATGGCCGACGAACTGTTTAGTTACCTTGCCGAGGATAGTTATAATTTTAATAGAGAGGGAAGAACCCGCTATGTGAAGTTTCCAGAAACGCTCAAATCCTATATTCAAACTTGGGGCGATAACCCTTGGTACTTTAAACTAAAACCCAAAGGCAAAAAGACTGATGACGGTTACTATATTTTCAAAGAGAATCTTACGCAATCCGCAAGGAACAGCGATAAAAAGATTTACCAAGGCAAATCGTATTTGTTGACTAGCTCGGCCAATACCTCATTAGCCTTCTACACCGCTTACAGGTTCAAATACCAGCAACTAGGTACAATCGTAGGTCAGGAAACCGGGGGCAATCTCAATGACATAAATGGCGGACAAATACTATTCTTGAGACTCCCTAATTCAGGAATAGAAATAGATTTTCCGGTTATGGGTGGATTCAGTACCCAAAAGCAACCAAACTCTGGAGTGCGTCCTGATATTGAGGTAGAGTACACCGTTCAAGATATTACAGAGGAGCGAGATTTAGAAATGGAAGAAGTTTTAAAAATTCTAGACAAATAAGTACGGTACAAAAAATCTTAGAAATGATTCGGGAGAGCTAAAAATATAGCCCTCCCAAATATTTTACTGCGTAGAAGTAGTTAACTCCTCCGGTTCCATACCGGTATAGCTGACAATAGCTATGTGTTGGCTATCGGGCGACCAGGAAGGAACGTTCAGGGTGCCTTGTCCGCCGTAGAGATAGCCAATCGCTCGGGGAACACCGCCAGAAGCAGGCATCATCCGTACCATCACTCGTTCGTAAAAGGGGTGAGCATCGGAAGGAACGCTGGCGTTATAGGAAAGAAACGCAATCCACTTTCCGTCGGGCGAAATGTGCGGGAACCAGTCGTTGTACTCATCGTAGGTTAACTGCTCCTTAGCCGAACCATCGGTCTTCATACGCCACAGTTGCATCGTACCTGATTGGTTGCTGTTGTAGTAAATATACTTTCCGTCCGGCGAGCCGGCAGGACCGTCGCAGAAACCATTTTCTTCAGTAGTAAGCTGTACTTCTTCTCCTCCCTTCAATGGGGTTTTGTAAATATAGAAAAGATCTTCGTCGCGTCGAGCTACGTAGTAAACCTCTTTGCCGTTGGCCGACCAGCCGTGCCAGTAGGAAGGAGACTGCTCGGTAATTTGGCGGGGAGTACCGCTTCCATCTAGCGAAGTTACGTATACGCGGGGTGAGATACCCGCTTTACTGCTGGTAAACGCTAATGTCTTTCCGTTGGGAGAAATGCCGTGGTCGTTATGGTTTCCGTCCAGATCTCCGATAGGAAAACTAGTGGGTTCACCCCCGTTCAGCGGAATTGTATAGAGCGAGCCATCCATATTGAACAGTAGCTTATTATCATCAGGCATCCAGTTAGGGAACATGAGCCGCTGAGGAGACTCGTAGACAATTTTCCGCTGACCGGTTAGTACGTTAAGCGTTTCCAGTCGGGAGCCAACGGTTTGATCATTATCAGCGCTTAAGGTGCTTTCGATAGGCTTATCAATACGCACGTTGTTTACCTTCACTTCTTCAGCTACGCTTTCGTTCAGTGAACTCACAAACAGTCCGGCGTACACTTCATTGGGCATATCCTCAATTTCGCGAGAGCCAATTTTCTGTAAAGGTTCACCGGGGTGGGCCGCTCGCATTGTGAAAGTATTGCCGGTGCGTTCTAGCTGAAGGATAGAATAATCGTCTTTAGGAGCAGAAATTTCATCCTGCGGATCGCGCATAAACGCTCCTGGTAGTGCCCGCCACTGAAGTTCGGTTAAGCCATCGCCTTGTACTAAAGCACTTATGTGGGCCGAATTATCATCCATTGATTCCCGTACCATCCAGCCAGTTTTCCGGCGTGGACTGCCGTCTTCTTTGGTAAACTCAAAGTTGGCGGTAAGAATAAAATCTCCGGATAGCTTTTTGTTAAGGTATTGAAATTCGTCGCGGTTAAACCAGATATTGTAGCCAGCCCCTTGCAGGGTATAGGTTTGGGTAGACTCATTGTACTGCGACGAGCCTTTAGTCTGAGGATTGCCAATATCGCCACTGCTATCGAAAATACCGACCGCTCCTTGGGCAAAAGCAAAATAACTGGAAAAGACAAAGATAATGCTGAATACTGCTTTCATAGTGTTGTATCAGTTGGTGTAGAATTGGGTTTCAAAAATCAGAAGCAGACTGCCTGGGCAAGCAAACTGCTCAGCTATCTTTTCAGATAAGCACCATTTTTCAACTAGGGCCTATCGTCTTTTTCTATCAGCAGTGATCTACCCTAAAAAAGTAGATACAGTAAATACAATCACCATTAACTTAAAGAGCGGAATATTATCAACCTTACCTACCGCAATGCTTGAAAATAGTCGCATATTCTGCGGCTATTTGCTATTCCTATTTTTCCTAATGTAAGCAATTAGATAATGGAAGGCAACTATTTATCGGTGCACTTTCTAAGAATTGTACAATCTGTTGGGGGCTTTATTCGTTATCGAGTGCTGCTAGTAACGACTGATACAACCTGAAATTTTCGCCATCGTAGCAGACAAACCGCACCTCTTCTACTACTTCGCTACTAAACCGCTGTACTTCATCTAACGCAATTTGGGCGGCCTGTTCTTTAGGAAAGCCGTATATGCCGGTGCTGATATTAGGAAAAGCAATGGTTTTGATGCCCTGTTCTTCGGCAAGTTTCAGCGAGTTTCGGTAGCAGTTGCGTAGTAACCGATCTTCATCGTTATTTCCTCCCTGCCAAACCGGACCTACCGTATGGATTACGTAGGTAGCCGGTAGATTACCCGCCGTAGTAATTACCGCTTCGCCGGTGGGGCAACTACCCTGCCGGGCTCTGATTTTTCGACATTCTTCCAGAATGGCCGGTCCGCCCTTGCGGTGAATGGCTCCATCCACTCCGCCGCCACCCAGCAGCGAAGAATTAGCCGCATTCACTACCGCATCTACTACGGTTTCGGTTATATCGCCCAAGTGCAGGCTTATCTTAAGACTCATACTGTTGTCAAGGGATCACTTGATGCTAAATATCAGAAAAAGCTAACGTTTTAGAAATAGTATTTGGCCGGAAGGCTACTGCTACAGGTTGAAAAAATTAGAATAATCGGTTTACTTTTGCCTACTTTCTAAAAAAATAGTTGACTCTTTATGAATGGAGAGGTATCTCGTGTACTATTCTTAGTACCGCCGCAGGTACATTTGCTTGACCTGAGCGGAGCGGCCCATATCTTTTACGAAGCCATTGCCCGAGAGGCACCCTTTTCCTCTCATTTTGTTACTCTCGCCTCCCCCCAACTAGTCAGTAGCAGCGGTTTGCAGTTTGCCCAACTAGAGCGTTATTCCGATTTTCATTTATCTAAAGAAGACCTGGTATTCATCCCAGGACTAGGATCTGAATTGCTGCTCAATCCGAGCTTTTTGGAAAGTCTATCTCCCTTTTCGGCCTGGCTAAGGAAACAGCACAACCAAGGCGCCTGGGTTAGCTCGGTATGCACCGGGGCTTATATCTTAGCCGAATCGGGTCTGCTTGACTACCGAGCGTGTACTACCCACTGGCGGTTTGCCGAACGTTTTCAGCAGCGTTATCCTCGAGCTCAGTTACAGAAAAATCGGTTGTTTGTAGACGCCGGAACGGTGTTTTCCAGTGCGGGAGTAGCTTCGGGAATTGATCTGGCCCTCTACTTGCTGGAGAAGAAAATGGGGTCGCCCTTTGCCTCCAGAATTGCCCGCGAGGTAGTAATCTTTCTGCGTCGGTCGGAGTCAGACCCGCAATTGAGTGTTTTCTTGCAGTACCGCAATCATCTGGACGATACCGTGCATCAGGTGCAGGACTTAATAGCGCAGTCGCTAGCTGATAAACCCAATATTGAGAGCCTGGCCGAGGCAGTACACGTAAGCCCCCGCACGCTGACCCGTAACTTTAAGAAGGCAACGCTCATTACTATTGGTGAGTATACCGATAAGCTTCGGGTAGAGCGAGCGGCTAAGCTATTAGGAGAAGGGCATAAAGTAGCATCAGCCGCGGCTGCCTGCGGACTGAAAAGTGAGAACCAACTCAGAAGCTTATTGCGAAAGTACCGAGGAGTACTACCTCAGGAAGTACACCAAATGGCCTGATACTGCGCCTGATTGTCCTGGTGTACAAACCTTATTCATCATAGTTTTGGAGAATAATCCAAAAAATCAAAAACATGAAGACTCATTTCTTGCTCCTCGCATTATTATTATCAACCATTGCAGTATTTGGCCAGGCTTCCGAAACAATTGCGTATTATTGTCCTCCCTGCAACCAGAAATGTGACCTGCTCACCTATAGTGAACCCGGCACCTGCGCGCATTGCGGTATGGAATTAATCCAACAAACTACTGAAGAACGAGCTCAAGCAATGAATACTGACCGAATTACTATTGCTTTTTATCTGCAAAACGGAGTGGAAATTCTGGATTTTGCCGGACCCATGGAAGTGTTTTCCTATGCCGGTTTTAAGGTATTTACGGTAGCCAAAACCAAAGACCCCATTGTATCCCAAGGCATTCTCACCATCATTCCTGATTATTCGCTGGAAGATGCTCCTGAATCGGATATTTTGGCTTTTTTTGGTGGTGGTAATGCCTATGAGGCTTCTAAAGATCCGGCTCTAATCAATTGGATTGAACAACGGAAAGCAACCACCGATCTGCACTTTTCGGTATGTACCGGAGCCTTTATGCTGGGGCAAGCTGGTTTATTAGACGGCCAAACTGCTACTACCTTCCACAATGCCATTGATGGACTGCAGGAGACTTTTCCCAAAGCAGATGTGCGCTCCGATGTTCGTTTTGTGGATAACGGAAAAGTTATCACTACGGCTGGAATCTCCGCTGGCATTGATGGGGCTCTGCACTTAGTCGCCAAATTAAAGGGGCAGGCGGCAGCCGAAGAGGTAGTGCACTACATGGAGTACGATAACTGGCAGCCTAATCAGGGGTTAGTCATTAGTGAATAATTTTCTCTTCAGAAATGGGGAATTGTCTCAGTCGGATTTATCTGATGATCACTAGCAGCGCGAAAAACTTCTTTTACTAGTGGGGTAGTTTGTTCTTCCGGAGTAACTGACGGGTTGATTTTCTGGTATTTTGGTGATAAATAGCTTAATGCTATTATTAGGACTGGTGCAATCGTTGGGTAGTACTTTGGTTTTTATTCTTAGAAAGCCCAGGCACGTTTCCAACTTCATTCTCGCCGCATGGTTTTTAATAATTTCCCTCTTTTTTCTGGGCCTGTTAATTCCGGAGGGGCTGACCACTTATACCAAGATCGGATTTATTCCTTTCTTTATGCTGACTGGCCCGCTGTTCTATTTCTACGTTCGTAGCTTAATTCATCCCAACTTCGAGTTTAAATGGCCACATTTGGTGCATTGCATTCCGTTTGCGCTGGTTGGTGGGTTAAGGGTTGCCTTTTTCCCGAGTCGTTATCGTTAAATTCGGAGCCCCTTCCCGAAAGGGAGATAAATCCTTACATCAGCGCTATGATATTCATTCTTAGCATTTCATTTTTTAGTTACTGGGTAGCTACTTTACTATTATTGCTGAAGCATCGTAAAAATGTCCTCAATTATTTCTCGACGAAATCGGGGCAACGTACTTTGAGCTGGGTGCTGCTTATTATGCTGGTAGCGTTGTTAAGTCATATTATTTTCCTTTCGCCTTCTTTGGTGCAAGTTTACTTTAGCTCTCTCCAAACTATGAGTTTCTGGGTGCATCAGTTTAACATTGCTCTACTGGGCTACCTTCTGCTAGTATTCGGTCTTACTCAACCCATTATCTTTGAATCTCCTACGTCTGCCCCGGTCAGTGAAGTAGACAGTAGCTTAGCGCGTGAGAAGTACGCTCGCTCCGGACTTTCCGATGAGCAGATGCAATTTTACGCTCAGCAAGTGGTTGTGTATTTAGAAGAGGAAAAACCCTATAAAAATCCAGAGTTCAGCCTTACTATGATGATTGAGGATTTAAACATTACCCAACAAAACCTATCCCAAACAATTAACGAAGTGCTGGAAAAAAATTTTTACCAGTTGGTCAATGAATATCGGGTAAAGGAGTTTAAACAACTACTGCAAGATTCAAAGGCTGAACAGCTTACGTTTTTAGGATTGGCCTACGAAGCTGGCTTCAATTCAAAGTCATCTTTCAATCGGGTTTTTAAGGAAGTCACCGACCAAACCCCCTCCCAATACTCCCAATCACTAAAAGTTTCTTCAGAAAAAGTCTAATCCATAAATATTTGATTATCAGTGAATTATTAGTAATGATGTGGTTCAGCCGTTGGGCTGGGACGTATAAGTTACCCCAGCTATACGGTTGAGACGATACAGATTTGTAAGTTGATTAAGATTGTAGTGAAACTAAAACTCAAAAACTATGAACAAGACTTATTGCTGCATCCTAATCACCTTTCTTCTACTAGGCGGGTTGGGTAGTTCGCTTTCCCAGGCCCAAGATTTCTTTGCCGCCCCCGAGGTGGAAGACATCCCGGTTGACCCACTAATCGGTAACGTTGATGGGAGAACCACGCATTCTCTTCACGGTACCTGGAATGCACTCATTGACCCTACCATTTTCTCATTGAATGACAGATTCCAGTACCTGGAACGCAATTACAAACCGGGTCCTTCGGAGTTGGTAGAAGCCAATCTGGAAGATGGTTTGACGCTACAGGTACCGGGCGACTGGAACACTCAGGATCCTCGCTTGTTTTTTTACAATGGTAAAGTATGGTACAAGCGAGATTTCTTCGTGGAAAAGCAGGGCGATAAACGCTACTTTTTACATTTCGGCGCCATCAATTACAAAGCTCAGATCTACGTAAATGGAGAACACGTAGCCAGCCATACCGGAGGATACACTTCTTTCAATTGCGAAGTGACCGAGCAGCTAAAGGAAGGGGAGAATCTATTAGTGATCAAGGTAAATAATACCCTCACGGCTGACGACATTCCGACTACCAGCACCGACTGGCTAAACTACGGGGGAATTACCCGGGATGTAAACCTGCTTGAGTTGCCCCAGAGCTTTATCCGAAACTATAAAGTTCAATTAGCCCCTAATGATCAAAATCTGATTGAAGGATGGGTAGAACTTGAAGGAAGTGAATCTGGTGAAGTTGTACTACAAATTGATGAGTTAGGTATTAGTCAGTCGATTTCAGTACAAGACGGCCAAGCGCAAATTTCACTGCCAGCTTCTCCTGAATTATGGTCGCCAGATCGCCCCAAATTATACGATGTGTTACTAGCTACTGAAGAAGATACAGTCCGCGATCAGATTGGATTTAGAACGATTACCGTTCAAGATCGTGAGATGCTGCTAAACGGCCAGCCGGTCTTTCTGAAAGGAATCTCAATTCACGAGGAGGCCATCGGGGCCAAAGGCCGAGCATCGAGCTACGATGAGGCAGTAGAACTTCTCAAGCACGCTAAAGCCCTGAACTGTAACTTTGTGCGCCTCGCTCACTACACTTCTAACGTAAATATGCTGAGAGCAGCCGATAAGATTGGGCTGTTGGTTTGGTCGGAGATTCCGGTGTACTGGAGTGTGAAGTTTGAAAGTCCGGAAGTGCTGGAAATGGCAAAAAAGCAAATGGAAGAAATGATTTACCGAGATCAGAACCGGGCTAGCATTATTTTTTGGAGCCTGGGGAACGAGACGCCCATGTCGGAAGCACGAAATACTTTTTTTACGAATATGAACGACTACGTTAAAAGCCTGGATAAAACCCGGTTAACCACCGCTGCGCTCATCTTTGGGGGAGAAGAGATTCAAAAGATGGCCAAGGAGTACTTTTTTCCTACGCTGGCCGGGCAGGAATTTGAAACCTGGGACATCGAGATTGAAGACCCCTTAGCCGCAATTGTCGATGTGGCAGCAATTAATCAGTACTTTGGCTGGTATTATTCCGGTTTTCTGACCGCCTTTGCGAATATGTCGGCCCAAAAGGGACGACAAACAATGCTGGAAAATATGCACAAAATTCGGTTCCATATTCCGGAAAATAAGCCGTTTGTTTTCAGTGAAATGGGGGCAGGTGCTAAGCGAGGTAGAACCAGCAGTGAAGAAGATCTGGCAGTGTTTACCGAAGATTACCAGGCTTTGGTTTATCGGAAACAAATTGAGCTAGTGGGTAATCAGGAAGGGTTGGTAGGTTTATCCCCTTGGATTCTCAAGGATTTCCGTTCCTCCATGCGCCTTTACCAGGGAGTGCAAGACTACTGGAATCTGAAAGGGTTAATCACGGATAACGGTGAGCGCAAAAAAGCCTTTTATGTGCTAAAGGACTACTATGAGTCGGTCGACAACTTCAAAAATCAGCAAGGTAGCCGATAACTATGTAGTAGCGAGCTAGTCCCGCTTATACTCTGGTGGGAAAAATTGAAGTAACCAGAATGTAGTTGCTACCAATAGTGAAGATCTTTCAGGTTGTCGTGAGCAGAGCCTGGAAGATCTTTATTTTTTTGTATGTAATTGCAACTTATAAACACTATCATGCGTATTTGTAAGTGATTACTCACTAATATGACTGAGAAGCAAGAAAAGATAGTACAGGCAGCTTTGGAGCTATTTGCCCAGGAGGGCTACCACGCTACTTCTACCAGTAAGGTAGCCCGGGCAGCGGGAGTATCCGAGGGGTTGATTTTTCGTCACTTCGGTAACAAAGAAGGGCTGCTGGCGGCTATTATAAAAATTGGTGAGCAACGATTACGCGACTTGTACGCCGATATAGTACTTGCCACTAATCCTAAGGAAGTTATCCGAAAAGCATTAGAAATGCCATTTTTAGTGGAAGAGTCTGACTATGAGTTTTGGAATCTACAGTTTAAGTTAAAATGGGAGCTACCCGGTTATGACCCCAGTAAAATGGAGCCGCTACAGGTGGCCTTAACTAATGCCTTTCGGAAGTTAGACTACACTTTCCCTAAGCTAGAGGCCGAATTTCTTATTCATGCTCTTGATGGAATAGGCAGTGCTTTACTGAAGGGTGGGATTTCTGATAAAAGTACTCTAAAAGAATTTCTATTGGATAAATATCAAGTATAATAAATTTTCAACATATTGTAAGTGATTACTTACTTATAATTTACTATTATGAACAAACAAAAAGTAGCCTTAGTCACCGGAGCCTCTTCCGGAATTGGTAAAGAGATTGCCAAAAAATTATTGCAGGACGGACTAATCGTTTACGTAGCCGCCCGTCGGGTAGAAAAAATGCAGGATTTGGAATCGCTGGGAGCCACTGCCCTAAAGATGGACATCACCCAAGACGAAGACATTAACCAAGCGGTGGAACAGATTACCCAAGAGAGCGGTGGGGTAGATGTACTGGTAAATAACGCAGGCTTCGGTAGCTATGGGGCAGTAGAAGATACTTCCATTGACGATGCCCGCTATCAGTTTGAAGTAAACCTGTTCGGGCTAGCCGCGCTCACCCAGAAAGTGCTTCCTCATATGCGGGAGCAACGATCCGGTACCATCATCAACATATCTTCTATGGGTGGTAAGATTTATACCCCACTGGGTGCCTGGTACCACGCCACTAAGCACGCGCTGGAAGGCTGGTCAGACTGTCTTCGTCTGGAGCTAGATCAATTCGGTATTGATGTGGTGATTGTAGAGCCCGGTGCTATTAATACTGAGTTTGGGGATGTGATGACTGGCCCGATGATGGAACGTTCGGGCAACACGGCCTACGGAGATCTGGCCAAAACGATTGAAAAAGCTGTTCAGCAGACCTACGAAAAGGGCAACGGAAGCTCACCTACTGTCATTGCTGATACGGTGTCTAAAGCCGTAAAAGCCAAAAAGCCCAAAACCCGCTACGCTGTCGGTAGCATGGCCAAACCCTTATTATTCATGCGTTGGCTGCTCAGCGACCGTCTGTTCGATAGAGCCGTTATGAGCCAGGTGAAGTAATTTATGCGGTGTTCAAGTGTTTGGGTGTTCAAGTTTTCGTGTAAACCAGTAACTTTGAACACCTGAACATCATTCCATGACGGCCTAAACACCTGAACCTATGCGCAAACTAGTATACTACGTAGCAACGTCCTTAGATGGATACATCGCTGGCCCCAATGAAAATATAGATCTCTTTTCGGGCGAAGGCCCCCTGGTAGAAAAGTATCAGCAAGATTTGCAGGAGTTCGATACAGTAGTGATGGGTCGTAAAACTTACGAGTTTGGTTATAAGTTCGGGCTACCGCCTGGACAACCGGCTTACCCCCATATGCTGCACTATATATTCTCAGAGTCGATGACCTTGGATAACCCGCACGAGCAGGTGAAGGTAGTAAAGCGAGATTTGAATGTGGTGCAACAGCTTAAAGAAGAAGAGGGTACAGACATCTATCTTTGCGGTGGGGGAGTTTTTGCCGGGTGGCTACTAGACAATCAGTGTATAGATGTGCTAAAAATTAAGCTGAATCCCATTATTCTCGGGGGTGGTACTCCACTGTTTGGAGGATCAAAAACAGCGCTGTTGCTGCATCAATCCGATGTTCAGGAGTTTGCGGGTGGCTTATCGCTGAGGACTTACCAAATCAAGTACTAATCAGGATGGAAAAAGCTTATAGGCCCCAATCTTAAACAGTTTTTCCGCTCTTTTTCTTCAATATTGATTATCATTATCAATTATCCACTTTCACCTTTCAACTGAACCTATGTTTGAAAACTTTTTAGAAGATCTTAGCATAAACTTTGAAAAAATCTTTGAGAGGAATACACTGGAAGACTACTTGGTAGCCCTGGGGATCATCTTGTTCGGTATTATTATCACCCGTATTCTCCGGGCGATTGTGATTAAGCGGCTAAGAAAGCTGACTGAATTAACGGATACGCATATTGATGATTATATCGTTGAGAGTATTAGTCGCTTTGGTGTTCCCGTTTTGTACTTCATTTCTATTTATGTGGGGATTAAGTACCTGACCCTTACCGAAACGATTAACGAGGCCATTCGGGTGGCATCGGTGGTGTTTATTACGTTTTTTAGCATTCGTTTTATCTCCTCAGTAGTTCTAATGCTACTCCGTTCCTACGTGCGTCAGCAGGAAAATGGTGAGGAAAAAGTGAAGCAGTTACGGGGAGTAATGCTGATCGTCAATATTCTGATTTGGAGTGCCGGTCTGCTTATTTTGCTAGATAATATTGGAGTAGATGTAACAGCCTTGATCGCCGGATTGGGTATTGGAGGTATTGCCATTGCCCTGGCAGCGCAGAACATTCTGGGCGACTTATTCAACTACTTTGTTATCTTCTTTGACCGTCCGTTCGAGATTGGTGATTTTATTATTGTGGATGATAAGCTAGGTACGGTAGAAGCTATTGGTATTAAAACCACTCGGGTGAAGAGCCTCTCGGGTGAGCAATTGGTTTTCTCTAACAGTGATTTAACCAGCTCGCGTATCCATAACTACAAGCGCATGCAAACTCGCCGCATTGTGTTTAGCGTAGGGGTGATTTATCAAACACCGTTTGAGCAAGTGAAGGAAATTCCCGAGATTCTGAAGCGCGCAGTAGAAACTCAGGAGCTAGCCAAATTCGATCGGGCTCACTTCAAAGCTTACGGCGATTCCAGCCTAGACTATGAAGTGGTTTATATCGTTCAGACAGCCGATTTTAATGAGTACATGAACGTTCAGCAGGCTATCAATTTTGAAATATTTAGAGAATTTGAGGAGAGGGGTATTGAGTTCGCTTACCCTACCCGCACGCTGTACGTAGCCGGCCAAAACCAGGAAAGCGAACTTAGCCCTTACGAGTCGTAAACTTCATACAGAATTTACACTAAGTTTACCTTCAGGAAACAGTAGTCTCGTACTTTTATCAAGGTTTGTAGAACCTTACAGCTTTAAAAACCTACTGGGCCATGCGAGCTTTTCCGGTAGGTTTTTTTATTGCTAGAGAAAATTTGGTCTTCAAACCTCTTCTTGGCTATCACACTATTTCTTGTAGTTGTCCAATAGTAGTCAAAGTACTATATTAGCTCAGATAAGCAGTAGAAGTAAGCATGGCCACGCCCTCCAAACAGCCGCACCAGGTACTAATTATTGACGATGATACTGATGTGCTGCATTCGGCGCAGATGTTTCTGAAGCAGTACTTTGGGCAGGTAGATACTCAGGAAGATCCAACGCAGATTAACGCTCTAATTTCTCAAAATCACTACGATGTTGTGCTGCTGGATATGAATTTCCGGCGGGGCGAGCACGACGGGAGGGAAGGACTATACTGGCTGGAGCGTATCCGTACCGTTCGGCCCAAAACCGCTGTAATTTTGATTACTGCCTACGGCGATATTGAATTAGCGGTAGAAGCCATGCGTTTAGGAGCGGCTAACTTCGTACTGAAACCCTGGAAGAACCGTAAGCTGCTTGAGTCGGTAGAGGCGGCTCTAAACCGCCAGCAATCGCAGGCGAAAAAGAAACCCAGTCAGAAATCTGAAGCTCCGACGATGATTGGTCAATCGGCGGTTATGCAACAGGTCTTTCAACTGATTGACAAGGTAGCAACTACCGACGCTAATGTGTTGATTTTGGGAGAAAACGGCACTGGCAAAGATCTAGTAGCCCAGGCATTGCACCGTCAGTCGAACCGTACAACAAAGCCTTTTATGCGGGTAGATGTGGGATCACTTACTCCCACTTTGTTTGAGAGCGAGCTATTCGGCCACGTGAAAGGGGCGTTCACCGATGCCTATCAGGATAAATTGGGAAAGATGGAGCAAGCTTCGGGCGGTACGCTCTTTCTGGATGAGATCGGAAATTTAGCTTTACCCCAGCAAGCCAAGCTGCTAACAGTGTTGCAAAACCGAAAGATAAATCGCATTGGATCTAATCGGGAAATAGCATTGGACGTCCGTCTCATCTGCGCCACTAACATGCCGCTATACAAAATGGTCGCTGACCCAATCGCAAATTCCGATAATACCTTCCGTCAGGATCTGCTCTATCGCATCAATACTGTAGAAATTAAGGTGCCACCGTTGCGGGAACGTACTGAAGATATTCCCCTACTGGTACAGCATTTTCTGGAGCAGTACGCTGAAAAGTATAACAAGCCTCAACCCACATTAAGTCCTACTGCATTACGCTACCTGAGCCAGTACGACTGGCCCGGCAATGTGCGAGAACTACAGCACGCTGTAGAGCGAGCCGTTATTCTGAGTGATCAACCGGAGCTAAAGCCGGAAGACTTCGCTTTGGGAGCTGTATCGGCTGTTTCCCCTAACGAGGAGCTGCCAAAAACCCTGGATGAAAACGAACGAAACTTTATTAAGCGAGCCCTGGATCGCCATCAGGGCAATATTACTCAGACTGCCAAAGAACTAGGTATTACCCGTACCGCTCTTTATCGTCGGCTAGAAAAATTTGGGTTATGAAAGCTAGACCGCTCTGATAAGCTTTCAAACAAAAAATCATTATTTGTAAATTAGACGGTTCTTATCAAGAAACAATTGCGATGAAAGACAGGCTAACGATTAAACTATTTACGTTGGCATTCGCCATTTTATCCACCACTACTACCTTCTGCCAAGCTCCCACTAAGACGATCAAGGGTTTTATCGCCGCTTCTGCAGAAAACGCCCAGAAGCTGCTCATAAGCTTTGACCGCTACTGGATAACGGTTTTCATGTAACCAGTTTGCAAGCACCTCAAACCTCCGGAAATAAATATCTGAACACACTATAACGCCCTATTACGATAACACTCTGACACTAAAAAAAATACCATGATTTTAAAGCGCTTTTCGGTACTGGTGATTTTGCGGGTGGCGTTCCTGTTGGCTACTATTACTGGATTCGTGTTGATCTTCGGACGGGCCGATTTGTTCTTTAATCAGATTATTCTGGGAAGCATTATCCTGATTCAGGTGTACGAACTCATTCGCTTTGTGATGCAGACTAATACTGAGTTAGCTAAGTTTCTGTTGGCCATCAAGTACAACGATTTTACGGTTAACTTTTCTCGGAGCAGTCATTCGGGTTTTAAGCATCTGCACCCGGCTATGCGGGAGATTATGGCGGCCTACCAGCAGGTGAAGATTGAAAAAGAAGCCCAGTATCAGTATTTGCGCTTGCTGGTGAAGCATCTTAAAGTAGGCATTATTTCAGTGAAGGGTGAGGATGAAATCACACTAATGAACCCGCCCGCATTGCAGTTGCTGAAGACAAACATCTACCATCATTGGAAGAATATTCAGCTTAATCGTCCGCAGTTGGCCCAGGCAGTAGAAAGCATGCAGGATGGTGAGAGCCGGTTGGTTGAACTTTCGCTTCATGGGGAAGTTAGGCGGTTGTCAGTACAGCTTAGCCAGGTTCGTTTGCTGAAGGACACCTACCGGATTATTACCCTGCACGATATTGAAGACGAAATCAACCGTAGCGAAACCGAAGCCTACCATAAACTGATTCGCATACTTACCCACGAGATCATGAATTCGGTCACGCCCATCTCTTCGCTATCCGAAACCCTGCTGATGATGTTGGAAAGCGATAGCGGCCAGGTGAAATCGAAAGAAGAAATTAGCCCAGATTACCTGGAAGAATTAGCCTACTCGCTACGCACTATTCAGAAGCGTACCGATGGACTACTTACTTTTGTAGAAGATTATCGCCGCCTAACCAAAGTACCCCAACCCCAGCGGCAACCATTATCGGTAGCATCACTTTTCTCCAGTGTAAGTCTGCTGATGCGGGCTGAGTTTGAGAAGCGAGGTATCGCTTTTCACACCCGGTGCGAGCCTGAAGACCTGACTATTTTTGCTGATCAGCGGCAACTGGAGCAGGTGCTGATCAACTTGCTTACCAATAGCATTCAGGCGGTGGCTGAGCAGGAAAAACCAAGCGTTGCGTTAAGCGCTTACTGCCAGGACGAGCGCACGCTGATTGAAGTTCAGGACAATGGGAGCGGCATTGCCCCCGATAAGCTCGATCAAATTTTTGTACCCTTCTTTTCTACCAAAGAAAAAGGCTCCGGTATTGGACTAAGCCTTTCGCGCCATATTATGGGCCTACACGGCGGCAGTATTCGCGTTCAATCTCAGCCGGATACGCAGACCATATTCTCGTTAACGTTTCCTCCCATAGCAGAGATAGTTCCTCAATCTGCCAACGCATGAAAAAGAAATTGCTAGTACCAATTACTTCCATGATTGTGACTCTTGCTGCCTACGGGCAAGTACTGGATAATCCATTGTTTGTGTTCAACAACGGAGTGAAGGATAGTGTCTACGATACGGTAGAAGAGCAGATGAAATTACTTCTGGACAATGGTTACCCTGGCATGGAAAAGCAGGGGCTAGACAATTTTGATGAAGTGTATCAGGCACTACTCAACAATAACCTGAAGCTTTACACCATTTACGTAAATATTAATCTGGACAATCCCCAGCAGCCCTACGATCCGCGGTTAGAAGAAGTATTTAAGAAGATTTCTGGAACGGACGCCATGCCCTGGTTCTTCGTCACCAGCCAGCAGTACCCGCCCTCCTCGGCCGAGTACGATACGCTGGCCGTTCCGATCTTGCAGCGAGTGGCTGACCTCGCTCAGCAGTATAATATTCGGGTGATGCTGTATCCGCACCGAAATTTCTGGATTGAAAAAGTAGAAGATGCTATCCGGGTAGCCCACCAGGTGAACCGTCGTAATCTGGGGATTACCTTCAATCTATGCCACTATTTAGCCAACTGCTACAATCAAAAAGTAAATCCTACGGAGCAACTCTCCGAACTGGCTAAAGCAGCGAAACCGTATTTGTTCGCCATTAGTCTCAACGGGGCTGATACTACTCCCACTGACCCCAGTGATATCTGGGCTTCTTTTATCCAACCTCTAGGTGAAGGTAGTTTTGATACCTATGCATTTCTGAAGACTTTTCTGGATTTAGGGTTTAAGGGACCGGTGGGCTTGCAGTGTTACAGTATTGATCAGGACAAAGCTGTACATCTGAAAAAGTCTCAACAGACCTGGGGAGCGTATCAAGAGCGCTATGCCTTAGAGAAAAAAAGATAATAGAAACTTAAGTTAGGGCAATTTTACATTTGTCGTATCGTATCTTAGCAGGAAAAATTTATGACTGACCTATCACCTCAAATCATTACTGACCAGATTTTTGGCCTTTACCACCGCTACGGAAACGAGTCTTATGGCGAGTCAGTTACTCAAACTGAGCATATGGTGCAAAGTGCTCAATTAGCCGAGAAGCAGGGTTACGATGATGAGATTATACTATCCGCTTTCTTTCACGACATTGGTCATTTTTTAGAGCACGAGCCGGCGGAACGCATGGGCGAACTAGGAGCACAGCAACACGATAAGTTAGGGGGTGACTATCTGCGGCAACGAGGCTTTTCGGAGAAGATAGCCCAATTAGTAGAAAGTCACGTAGCGGCCAAGCGCTACCTCACTTTCCGATACCCCGACTACTACGAAACACTATCCGATGCTAGTAAACAAACACTGAAATACCAAGGTGGACCTATGACGGCCGAGGAAGCCCTGAAGTTTGAACAGGACGAACTGTTCGACCTGAAAATAAAGATGCGGCAATGGGACGATGAGGCGAAAATCCCTGATCGGCCCGTAAAAAATCTGGATCGTTACCGGCAACTATGCCAGGCTTATCTCGAGCGGGCTGAAAGAAACTAAGCTAGGTAGTAGAGCGTTGCTCAGAAAACAGTCTAATAAATAAGAAACCTTTACTCGCTGACTGTTTCGAATACAACGACAATCTCGCCAATTGTAACAGCCTATGGAGCAGTACATTAACACTATCATCGACTCTTATACCGGATATGCCAATTACCTTTGGAATGAGGTTACCCATCCTTCCTGGCACAACTACTTCTACTGGCTTATTGGGGTCTCTGCATTTTTTATGTTGCTCGAGTGGCTAAAACCCTGGCGAAAGGATCAGCCAAAGTTTCGCAAAGATTTCTGGCTGGATTTCTTCTACATGTTTTTCAATTTTTTTCTGTTTTCGCTTATCATTTATAATGCTGCTTCCAATGTGGTAGTCAACCTTTTTAACGATGCCCTAGCCACGATAGGAATTACTAACCTGGTGGCGTTTGAGGTGATGTCGTGGCCCGTTTGGGCTCATTTGCTACTCGGGTTTGTGGTGCGGGATTTTGTGCAGTGGTGGACGCATCGCCTGCTACACCGGGTGCCGGCCCTGTGGGAGTTTCATAAAGTGCACCATTCGGTAGAGCAAATGGGGTTTGCGGCACATCTGCGGTACCACTGGATGGAAAATGTAGTGTATCGCACCATAGAGTATATTCCGTTAGCACTCATTGGTATTGGATTACGCGACTTCTTCATCATCCATATCTTCACCTTGGCTATTGGCCACTTCAATCATTCCAATATCAGGGTCAACCTGGGTTTTCTGAAGTATATCTTTAACAACCCTCAGATGCATATTTGGCATCACGCTTATCATCTGCCGGAAGACAAACACTACGGAGTAAATTTCGGTATTTCGCTGAGTGTGTGGGACTATATTTTCAGAACAAACTATATTCCCTTTGAAGGCCGGGATATTAAGCTGGGCTTTCCGGGGGTAGAAAAGTTTCCCTACGATTTTATTTCCCAGAATCTACACGGGCTGAAGCCAGGTAGTCACGAAGTATCAACTACCCCAACGAATAAAAAACTGACTGGTTAGATAAGTTTGCTCTACCTATAATTATCAGTTAATAGCCTCAGCAAGCTGGCTTCCTTAGTCAGATTTTTTTCTACCTTTGACGCATGTCTGTTAACACTAGTCATACGGTAGAAAACTACCTTAAAGCTATCTTTCATCTCTCAGGTGGTAAGTCAGAGCGGGTATCTACTACTCAGATTGCCGAGCACCAGGGTGTGAAATCTTCT
>CAKZYJ010000076.1 GCA_937884755.1 uncultured Flammeovirgaceae bacterium | reverse complement strand
TGCTTATACCCAAGTAATGGGGTTTCCTTTTGGGGGCTTTACTGAAAATACCAGAACTAAAATTCTATTTAAACTCTGAAAAATACAAGGCGTCTTAGTATAAATCGCTATATTTGGATTTTTGCTTCTGCACTTATGAGTTACGGAATTATTGAAACCAGTGCCTACGCTCGTGCTGGTTTGCTAGGGAATCCTTCCGATGGTTACTTTGGGAAAACAATCGCGATTATTGTTCGGAATTTTGGAGCAAGAATATCGCTGTATCCCTCCCCCGAACTACAAATAGAACCTCAGGAACAAGACATAAACATCTACCGTAACATCTACCATTTAGTAGACTCAGTGAAGTTAACTGGTTATTACGGAGGTTCCAGGCTAATCAAAGCAGCAATAAAAAAATTCTGCATGTATGCTGAGGAGCAGCAAGTAAGGCTGGAAAGCAAAAATTTTACCATTAGGTATCATTCTTCAATTCCGCGGCAGGTAGGTCTGGCAGGTTCTAGTGCCATCATTACCGCAACTATGCGTGCCCTAATGAAATACTATCAGGTTGAAATTCCGTTAGATATTTTGCCGTCGATTGTTCTTTCAGCCGAAGTAGATGAACTGGGTATAAATGCTGGTCTACAAGATCGGGTAGCACAATCGTACGAAGGTTGTGTATACATGGACTTTAATAAAGATATTGTCCAGCGAGAAAATCGTGGAGAATACGAAAGGCTAGATCCTACACTACTGCCTAATTTATACTTAGCCTATAAAACTGATCTTGGGAAGGTATCAGGAGCAGTTTTTAATGATGTTAGAGCGCGATTTGATAAAGGCGATCCAGAAGTGGTAAAGACAATGGCGGAAATTGGTGATCTGGCCGAACAAGGAAAAGCAGCAATCAGTCAGCAAGATACACAAGGGTTGCACGACCTAATGAATCGTAATTTTGATCTTCGATGCAAAATAATGAACATCACTGATAGTAACCGAGAATTAGTAGAAACAGCCCGTCGTTGTGGTGCTTCAGCCAAGTTTACCGGGTCGGGGGGCTCAATTATTGGAGTATACAGTAATGATGAAGTGCTGAATAAGTTAGTAGTAGAATTGAAAAAGATAAACGCAAGGGTAATCAAGCCCTACATATTCTAAACCATGATTAAAAAAGCAGTAATTCCCGCCGCTGGGTTAGGTACCCGATTTCTGCCCGCTACCAAAGCTCAACCCAAAGAAATGCTTCCAATTATTGATACGCCTACCATTCAATATGTGGTACAAGAGGCAGTTGACTCAGGTATTGAAGATATTCTAATTATTTCAGGAAAGGGAAAACGGACGATTGAAGATCACTTTGATCGAAATTTTGAATTAGAATCGCGTCTGGCAAAAAAAGAAGACGAGAGATTCTACAATGAGGTGATGCGCATTGCCGACATGGCTAATATTCACTACATACGTCAGAAAGAGGTCAATGGACTTGGAGATGCTATCTATCATGCCCGACAGCACGTAGGCAATGAACCATTTGCGGTATTACTAGGAGATACCATCGTAAACTCTATAATTCCGGTGACCCAACAGCTCATTGATAGCTATGAGCAATACCGGTGTTCGATAATTGCTGTAGAAGAAGTACCTCACGATAAAGTATCGCGATACGGTATTGCCGGTGGGCAAAGTGTCAGCGAAAAAATAATGGAAGTACAAAATCTAGTAGAAAAACCTTCCCCTAATGAAGCGCCCTCCAACTTGGCTATAGCAGGACGTTATATATTAACTCCCGAGATTTTTCGGGCGATTGAAAATACTCCAAAAGGAAAAGGAAATGAAGTGCAACTTACCGATGCCCTTCACCTGCTAATGAAACGAGAAAGGCTAGTATCAAATACTATTGAGGGTAAGAGATACGATATTGGTAACAAGCTGGATTTTCTGAAAACCACTGTTGAGTTCGCCTTACGAAGGAAAGAGTTTGCAACCGATTTTAGAGAATACCTAAAAGAGGTTCTAAAAGAATCTAAATAGCCTTACCGCTTAATAATACAACCGGTAACCGAAGTGGTTGCTACCGGAACAGCACGGTTCTGAACAATTGCGTTAATAGCAGATGCCAGATAGGGATGTTTAACATCTTCTTCTACCTGAGGATTGTCGTCAATGGCACCATGGTAAACTACTTGAAAAACATCTATCTTAGGGACAAGAACAAAAACTTCAGGTGTTTTCCGGGCTCCTAGCAGATCGGCTACCTCTTGCGAACGGTCAGTCAGGAAGGGAATAGACAAGCCTAACCGCCTGGTTTCGGCCACTATATTAGCTGATGCATCAGCTTTGCTCTTATCAGGATTATTGGGATTAATCAGGATAAAACGAACACCACTGCGATTATACCCATCAATAAGCCGAGTGATACGGTCTTCGTAAAACTTCGCGTAAGGGCAATATAAGCTGGTAAAAATAATGACCACTGCCTCCGCATCCTGATACTCCGATAGCGTGAATGAAGAGCCATTGGTAATATTGGGAAGAGTAAAGTCCTCTATCTGACTCGACCGCTGAGAAAGAATAGGGTTTAATACTCCGAGAAGTATGATACAAACGATACCGACTACCTTTATCATAGCGATGAATTTGCACTAAAATAGAGAAACTATTGTATTATAACGATAACAATGTAAGAAGTGTGTAAGGTTCAGAGGTAGAATGCGAATAAACACACACTTATTCTAGGTGGCTGTAGACGATGTAGAAACCATCCCAGAAGAATGTGTTCAATTGATAGGGATGTGCTTGGTCTTCAAGAATAACATCAGCAGAAAGGCTATTGCCAGAGAAAGTAGAGTTAGGTTTTACGATGATATTCTGTTTTAAACTAAGCTGCTTTCTACCATATAGTTTGTACAACGACTCTTTGGTAGCCCAATATTTACAAAGTTGGTGTAAGTCTTCTTGAGCAACTTGTGCTTCTGCATCACTCAAAAACTTATGGCGAACCCGAAGTAATTTAGGCGATGGCTTCTCAATATCAATACCTACCGGAAGGTTACGATGAATAATAGCTACGCCGTAGGGAAAAGAATTGGCCAGGGAAATTTGGTAGATCTGATCGTGCAGAAAGGGTTTACCTTTATCATCCTTGCTAATACGGAATTCAGCTTGGTTTTCAGTATCTAATAAAGTACGTAGCGCCGCCCGGCCCGATAGCCACTCTAGCTGTTTTCTAGGGTGGTGAATACTATGAAGTTCGGTCAAGTCATCGGGATGGAATTGCAAGTATTGAACCAGTTCTTCAAAAGGTTCGTCTATCTTCCAAAGGGCCCAGGAAGAATTCTGGTTGATCTTTTCTAACTTTAGTAGCGGCATAAAAAATGTAACACCCGTAAGATGAACCGACTCGACGTACAAAAGATTCACACATTAAAGGGACACCGTGATTCAGTATACACTTTAGCGCCCAGTCAACAGCAAAACGTGTTTTTCTCGGGGGCTGGCGACGGTATGGTCGTACAGTGGGATTTACAAAACCCGGAAGAAGGAAAAGTAATTGCCAAAGTAGAGGCATCCGTTTATGCTCTACACCACAATGTACGCTTCAATCATCTGATAGTAGGCCAAAACTACGAAGGCATACATGTGATCGGTTTGGATCAAAACAAAGCGTTGGGGTCACTACAAATGACCAAAGCATCTATATTTGACATAACGACCCATCGCGAAAGAATTTACGTAGCTACCAGCGATGGCCAAATTACTGTTTTGAACTATCAAAAACTAGCCGCAATAGATCAGATAAAAGGATCAAACGAACGAGCCCGTTGCTTTGCTATTCACCCCGAAAGGAATGAATTATTGGTTGGATTTAGCGATAATTACATCCGTATCTACGATCTGAATAGCTACAAACTAAAGAAGACAATAAATGCCCACCAAAACTCGGTATTTACACTACAGTTTACGTCCGATTATCGCTACTTACTATCGGGTAGTCGGGATGCCCATCTGAAAGTTTGGGATACTCAAAAAAATTATGAACTTCACGAAAGTATCGTAGCTCATATGTACGCGATCAATCATATTGCTTTCCGGGAGGATGGTAAGTACTTTGCCACGTGCAGTATGGATAAATCGGTGAAAATTTGGGATACTGAACGTTTTCAACTTTTGAAAGTTATAGATAAAGCAAGGCATGCCGGACACGGGACGTCGGTAAATCGCTTGTTATGGTCAAGTTATCAGTCTAACGAGGTAGATCAACCGATTATTTCGGCCAGCGATGACCGTACCCTGTCGGTATGGAACGCTCAGTGGCCGTTGGACTGAACAGACGAGTCTACTACCAATAGAACAGTACTATGAAAATTACTCCAGCAGAAATACGTCAGAAAGAGTTTGAACGTAACTTTCGCGGCTACGATAAAGACGAAGTGAATGCTTTTCTCCAGACTATGTCGCAGGAATGGGAGCGAATTTTGGAAGAAAATCGTGAAATGCGTTACCGGCTAGATGCTTCGCAGAAAGAGGTAGAAAAGCTACGCGAAGTAGAAAGCTCACTGTACAAAACACTAAAAACTGCCGAAGATACCGGGGCTAACTTAGTTGAACAGGCTAACAAAGCGGCAGAGCTCAAAGTGCGAGAATCAGAACTTAAGGGTGAAGAAATTATTAACGAAGCTAAAGGTAAGGCCCATCAGATACTAGAGCATGCGAAGAGCAAAGCGAAAAATATTATTGATGAAATGGAACAGCGCATTCATCAGCTGAAGCAGCGGCAGCAGGAAGGAGAGAATCAGTACGACGACCTGATATTTCAACTGGAGAATGCCGCGCAGAAAGCCTTGCAGGTAGCCGAACGAGCCAGCGAACGTCGTAAATCAGAGCAACAATCATCAACGCAGGAAGTCAGCAGTGTGAGAGAAGAGTACTATGCCTACGTATCGAAGCAGACTTCCGAATTTGAGCAAGAACTGAATAAAACTCCTATAACCGTTCCAGAAGATAAAACCGAAGAAGAAAAGCCGTCGCAGCTGGTGGCAGACACTCCTTCGATGAAAGAACCGGAGCCTGAGCCACAACCCGAACCGGTATCTCCCCCTCCCCCGGTTGAACCGCACAAAACTACCCGTAAATCATTTTTCGACGAAATTGATTGAGAAACGTATGGCGAAAATACTGTTAGAGGGGCTGGAGTTTTTTGCGTACCATGGATATCACAAAGAAGAGCGAAAAACGGGGAATCGATATAATGTTGACGTGTTAGTAGAGGCCAATGTGAAAGAGGCTGCAGTGCGTGATCGGTTGAAAGAAACAATAGATTATGCCAAACTCTATCAAACTGTAAAGGAGGAAATGGCTCAGCCGGCTAAGCTTTTGGAGCATATTGCCCACCGAATTATTCAGCGTGTGCTTGAGCAGTTTCCCCAAGTAGAAGCGGTAGAGGTACAAGTTTCAAAATTTAACCCTCCACTGGGCGGAGTAAGTCGCCGCGCCTGTGTTACCTTGAGAGAAGAGCGAAATAAATAATGCCTGTGACTTGGTTACTCAGTATACTATTGATCTTAGAACCGATTGTTTTGGATAAACCTGCTTACCGAATTTTTGACAAAAGCGGTACTGTGGTACCCTACGATACCCTCATGCAGTCGTTAGGTGAGGCGGAAGTAGTATTATTTGGTGAGCTCCACAACAATGCGCTGGCTCACTGGCTGGAGCTTCAGGTAGCTCAGGATTTATACACTCGGGATAGTAGCCTGGTGTTAGGAATGGAGATGTTGGAAGCCGATAATCAGCTATTGCTAGATGAATACCTGAACGGAATAATTAAGGAACGGCATTTTAAGCAGGAGGCTAAGTTATGGGACAATTATCCTACCGACTATCAGCCACTGGTAGAATTTGCCCGAACGCACCAACTGCCCGTAATTGCTACCAATGTGCCGCGCCGCTACGCTAGCCTGGTATCGCGAGAGGGCATGACTGCGCTAGATAGTTTATCGCCCTCAGCCAAGCAGTGGATAGCACCGTTGCCCATCGAGGTAGATATAGAATTACCCGGCTACCAAAATATGCTGAACATGATGGGTGGGGCGCAGGGCCACGGCGGCATGAGTGGCGAAAACATGGTGATGGCCCAAGCCACCAAAGATGCTACTATGGCGTACTTCATTCAACAGAACCTGCCAGAGAATGGGACTTCTCTGCACATTAGTGGTTCCTACCACAGCGATAACTTTGAAGGGATTTACTGGTATCTGAAGCAGGCACTACCGGATTTATCAATTAAGACTATTTCTTGTGTGGAACAAGCTTCGTTAGATAGCCTTGGTACGGAGACTAAGGGTGTAGCTGATTTTATTATTGCTATTCCTTCGGATATGACGAAGACTTACTGATGATAACTGAAGCGCTCGAGACGATTAGCGAAAAGCGTAAACATTTTAACGAAGGGAGCGGTTAAATTAATAGTAAAAAATTTAAAAATATGGATCTTCTTGCCCAATACAAGCAATTAAATACCCCTTCTGACTTAGGCGATGATGCTGGTCAGCAAGTAGCGGAGGCTATTAATCCCATTATAGCGGATGCCTTAGCACTATATGTAAAAACAAAAAACTACCACTGGCACTTAGCCGGCAAGCATTTTCGCGATTATCACCTGTTATTCGACGAGCAGGCAGCTGAAATTCTGGCTACGGTAGACCCTCTAGCGGAGAGAGTTCGTAAGGTAGGAGGTACTACCATTCGATCAATTGCACACATTGCTGATCTGCAAAAAGTAAAAGATGACGATAAGGATTTTGTGGAGGCGCGAGAGATGCTTCTTGATCTCATGAATGAGAACAAAGAAATGGCCGCACGTATGCGGGCTGCTCGCGCCGCCCTTAGTGAGATAAACGATGTAGCTACCACTTCTTTGCTGGAAGAATACATCGACCAAACTGAGGAACGCACCTGGTTCCTGTTCGAGACTTCTCGAGAGGTCTGACGGCTTAGTGCAGTAAGTAAATTTTAAAGATTAGGGAGGCAGAACAGCCTCCTTTTTTGCTCCCAGCGTTAAGAATCTTGAGTTAAAACGGATAGAGCTTTGGTCAGAATATCGATGTGGTCGAAGGCTAACTCGGGCAAATCATTTAGAAAAAACCACTGAACTGCCTTCGCATCAGAGGCGGCTTCAGGTTGGAAATCATTTTTGTTGACTACCGCGTAGTAAGCTACGGAAATGGCCCTCCCCCGTGGATCTCGGTCCGGAGCCCCGAAAGCGTGAAATTGATGCATGACATCCGGAGCAATACCCGTTTCTTCTTCCAACTCCCGAACTGCCGCTGTATCCAGATCTTCATCACCCTCCACAAAGCCACCGGGCAAAGCCCATTGCTCTTTAAATGGATCGTTCTTCCGCTGAATCAGCAGTACTTCCCGATGATCTTCCGTAAACAACACCGCATCAACGGTGACTAGAATATTTTGTGGATAGCTCATATGTTGATAAATGAAAAGATAATTCTAGGAACCACTTACTTCGGCTGACTCATCGGCTTTGATAAAAGTAAAACCTCGGGCATCGTTGCCTTCGTAAAAATCTACTTCCATACCCATCAGGTACATAACATCCTTCTTCGCCACGTAAACCGGAATACCTTCTAGGGTGTACTCCATATCTTTCTCCGCTTTCTGGTCAAAGCCTAAAACGTAAGAAACCCCGGCACAGCCCGCACCCTTCACCCCTACCCTCAGGCCGTATCCGGCCGGAATATTTTTATGAGCTAAGGTCTTTTTTACCTCTTCAATAGCTCTTTCTGATAATGAAACTGGAACCATATCAAACAAATAATAGCAATTCAGGATAAATAACCTATACAACGGCCCAAGAGTTCTTGCTCTATATAGGGTAGAAAGCCTACTTTTACCCCAGCCGTTTTAATCTTATTGAATACGAGAGTATGAACGAATCCGTAGTTATTGAGTTTATCAAAATATTGCTACCCGCCGCGGCCGTGCTGTACGCGATGTATCTGACGGTGAAGTCATTTCTGAACAAGGAAATATCGGAACGAATGGCTGATTTGAAGGTGAAAGGAGTAGAAACTACCTTACCTATTCGGTTGCAGGCCTACGAGCGAATTAGTTTGTTGCTGGAGCGCATCAGCCTGAACAATCTGATTATCCGACTGAACGACAGTAACTACTCGGCCAAAGAGTTTCAGCAGGTGCTAACCATGAGCGTGCGCGAGGAGTATAATCATAACCTGTCGCAGCAGATTTACGTGGGTGATCAGGTGTGGCAACTGACGACCCAGGCAGTAGAAGATGTGATTGCTACTATCAACCAGGCAGCTGATGCATTGCACCCGGAGGCCCGGTCGCTGGACTTAGCCAAAAAAGCAATGGAAATACAATCGCAGAAAGAAGCAAACCCTATTGACCAGGCACTACAGGCAGTGAAGAACGAAGTTCGAGGCCTGTTTTAATACGAAATGGTGTTAGAGTGTTTAGGTGTTATGGTATCTAAGTATTTTGTAGCAGAATGAGACAAAATTTGAATATCATTCCGCATTGATGAAAAGCACGCTGTATATGGCAATAGCACTATAAACTATAACACATTAACACTAAAACACCTAAACACTTTAACATCCATCAATACTAACTTTTTAAACAAATTAGTGATATGGCTATTTTTGATCGATCTTATACTTCTGATAACGCCTACTTTAAAAAAGCCAAGCGCCGAGCGAGTGGGATCTTACAAGACCCCAAACGCGTGCGTCGCCTTCTGGAAGCAGCGGTAGAGAAACTGCGCCATGTACGCAACGATACTGAGGGAATACAAGCACTCAGGAATCAAGCTAATACGTTTATTCGTATGGTGCGGGCCTACCAGACCGGCGACTATAAACGCACCCCCTGGAAAAGCTTATTGTTGATTACTGCTGGTATTATCTACTTCGTCTCTCCTCTCGACCTAATTCCTGATTTTATACCCATGATGGGATTCATGGATGATATTACCGTGCTGCTATGGATTGTTAACTCTATAGGGAAAGACGTAGATAGTTTTAAAGAGTGGGAAGAAACATACGCTAAACCTATGCGTTAGGGTAGGCATGCCTACTGTTATTAACCAACACCATCTGGAGTCGGGTCTGTCATACTCGATGTACCGGAAATTAATTGATGATTTGCTGGCCGAAGGGAAGACCACCGGAACCTCTCAAAGCGAGGGCGCGGTAGCTATTACCAAGCTTAATGTACAGCGCATGCGGCGGTTAGATAAAACCGTGAAGCTACAACCGGATTTACTGGTTGAACTGGAACAACTAGACCAACCTTGGGTCTGGCTGGTACTTACCGAAGGTTGGTGCGGCGATTCTGCCCAAAACATACCCGTTTTTGCCAAAGCAGCAGAGATTAATCCCAACATCAAATTGCTAACGCTGCTTGTAAGCGATTACCCAGAAGTAATGGATGCCTACCTTACCGATGGTAGCCGCTCAATTCCTAAACTAATCTGCCTTACTCAGAATCTGGAAGAACTAGGAACTTGGGGATCGCGTCCTCAGCCGGGCAAAGAGATTTTACAGAAATACAAAAAGCAGTACGGTGATCAGTTCCGGGATCATTACGATGAATTTACTGAAGAATTGCATCTCTGGTACGGCCGCGATCGCACTCAGACAATTCAAGCCGAACTAACCGAGTCAATCCGTACTTGGTTAAAAGCCTATCAGTCCTAGCCAATGGATTCACTGACCCAGATAGTTTTAGGAGCATCCGTAGGCGAAGCCGTATTAGGGCGAAGAGTAGGTAACCGAGCCGTGCTGTGGGGAGCTATTGGCGGTACTATTCCCGATCTGGATGTTTTCCTGAACCCTTTCTTTTCTGATGTTCAAGGGGTACTGATGCATCGCACGTTTTCGCATTCGCTGTTCGTGCTGGCACTGCTGGCCCCACTGCTGGGGTATGGGGTGTGGCGACTGCACCGAAACAAAGTAGACGCAAGCTGGCAAGACTGGAACTGGCTGTTCTTCGCAGCACTAATTACCCACCCGCTGTTAGATGCATTCACTAATTACGGCACTATGTTATTTTTTCCGTTTAGTGATGTCCGGATAGCTTGGCGTACCATTTTCATTATTGATCCACTATACACTCTGCCCCTACTAATAGGCACGCTGCTCGTGCTATTTTCCAAACGAGATTCTTTACGCCGAAAAAAGGCTAATCAATGGGTGTTGGTACTGAGTTCAGCATATCTGCTGATCACCGTATTGATCAAGCTCCACGTAAATCAGGTGGTGAAAGAATCATTAGGCCAGCAGGTAGTACCTTACCAAAAATACTTAACTACCCCTACTTTCTTTAACAACGCCCTTTGGTCGGTAGTGGTAAAGCAGGAAGGCCAGTACCAGGTAGGATACTATTCGCTGTTCGACCCTGATCAAAAACTACAACTAAAAACCATTCCGCAGCGGGATGAGTTACTGCAAACCTATCGGCAAGATGAGGAAACCAAACAAACGCTGGACGAACTGATTGATTTTACGGAAGGGTTTTATGCTCTGCGGCCGCTCGGAGAAGGAGCTCAGTTCAACGATTTACGGTTTGGTATCATCACCGGATGGTTTGACCTAACGAGAGACTTTATTTTTTCGTATCGTATCTTTAAGGAACAAGACACAACTGTTATTGAGCAACTGGAGCGATCTGGGCAGCCGACATCGGCCGACCTGGATCGATTTTTTAAACGAACCTTAGGAAATACACTATGAGCCAACGACATGCGCTCGTTGCCGGAGCTACTGGCCTTATCGGAAGCGAGCTATTACAGCAACTTATTCACGGACGCTACTATCAAAGTATCTCGATACTAAGTCGTAGGGAGGTGGATACTTCCAGCAAGCGGGTAGAAACGATCATTACTGATTATGATAAACTCTCCGAGAAGGATATTCCTCAGGGAGTAGACGATGTGTTCTGCTGCCTGGGAACTACTATGAAGAAAGCTGGGTCTAAAGAAGCTTTCCGGCAGGTAGACTACGACTATTCACTGAAAATAGCGGAGATAGCCAAAAAGAAAGGAGCTAGTCAATACTTACTCGTATCCGCTATGGGTGCCGATACAAGCTCTTCCATTTTTTATAATCAGGTGAAGGGCGATATAGAACAAGCTATAGCTCAGCTTAAATTTCCTGCCTTTCATATCTTTCGACCCTCAGTACTGATGGGTAAGCGAAACGAAACTCGGGTTGGAGAAAAAGTAGCCCAGGTTCTGATGACTGGGATTTCACCGGTAATGATCGGTGGACTGCGGAAGTACCGCCCAATTTCGGGAAAGGATGTAGCTAGCGCCATGCTACGGATCGCAAAGAAGGAGTTGGAGGGGCGTTATATCTTCGAGTCGGATAAGATTCAGACGTTGGCCAATTACGAAGCTAATAGCCAATGATTGCCGTAATCCAACGAGTATCGGAAGCTTCAGTTACCATTGATCAGAATGTGAGTGGTGAGATTGGTCAGGGGCTGTTAGTGCTACTGGGAATTGAGGAGGCTGACACTGACGAAGACATTGACTGGCTAAGCCGTAAGATCGCGAGCCTGCGTATTTTTAACGACGAAAAGGGAGTAATGAACCGGAGTTTAGTAGACGTGGGCGGAGAAATGCTAGTCGTAAGCCAGTTTACCTTACATGCCAGTACCAAAAAAGGAAACCGCCCTTCTTACATCAAAGCCGCAAAGCCGGAAATAGCTATTCCCTTCTACGAACAGTTTGTTCAGAAGGCAGAAACCCTTTTAGCTAAGTCAGTTCAGACTGGGGAATTTGGCGCCGATATGAAAGTAAGACTACTGAACGACGGACCGGTTACCATTATAATTGACACCAAAGATAAGAGATGAAAGATATTACCATTGCCGACATGCAGCAGCAGGTAGACGAATGGATTACTACCACCGGCGTGCGCTATTTTAGCGAACTAACCAATATGGCGATTCTAACCGAGGAAGTAGGCGAGGTTGCCCGGCTCATGTCCCGTAAGTATGGAGAACAATCGTTTAAAGAATCGGATAAAGATAAAGACTTAGCCGATGAACTAGCTGATGTACTATGGGTGCTCACCTGTATTGCTAACCAAACGGGGGTGAACCTCACCGATGCTTTTCAAAAGAATATGGATAAGAAAACCAAGCGGGATCACTCTCGCCACCAACAAAATGAAAAGCTACGGTAGCTGATTTTAGCTGTTGGGAATCGGGTTTTGAGAATTAGGGTTTACGGAAATGAATGATTAAGTGAATTGTTGAATGCTCATCAATCATTTTCCATGATCCTCTTTCAGTTATCCATTGTTTATTGCTAACTACACGGGGTGCCCCGCACACTGTCATTTGCTCTAAGGCTGTTCGTCTTCGTAAATTCCGATATAAACTATTCCTTCGGTATCAATAGATCCCCGGTACATCCCTTTAGTGTTGAATGGCATAGCAATATTTCCGTCATGATCAATGGCGATAACTCCGCCACCGCCGCCCATTTCTACCAGTTTGTCTTTCACCACTTCGTTGGCAGCTTCCTTTACTGATTTGTTTTGGTACTTCATCAGAGCCGAAATATCGTAAGCTACTACCGAACGAATGAAGTACTCGCCGTGTCCCGTGGCTGAAATAGCTGCGGTAGCGTTGTCAGCGTAAGTTCCGGCCCCAATTACGGGCACGTCCCCTACCCGACCATATCGTTTGTTCGTCATGCCCCCGGTAGAAGTAGCTGCTGCAATGTTCCCGTTCTGATCCAGCGCAACCGCTCCCACAGTTCCAAACTTCCGGTCAGGAAATTTCGCGTCCAGGTAACCCTGCTTCTTATCTTCCGAACTTTTATCTCCGGGACGCTGGTCGCCGGGACGCCGGTCGCCATCGTGGTCAAGCTGCTGCTTTTCAGTACTACGGATTCGCTCTAGCTGTTCAAAGCGGCGGTCAGTATAAAAGTAGGACGGATCAACCGTCGCCAGCCCTTGTTCGCTGGCGAATTGTTCGGCTCCTCTCCCAATCATCATTACGTGAGGGGAATTATCCATTACCGCTCGGGCCGCGGCGACCGGGCTTTTGATAGAAGAGATTCCAGCCACAGCTCCAGCCTTACGGGTTTCCCCGTCCATGATTGCAGCATCTAGTTCATTTTTACCTTCGTTAGTGAAGACGGCTCCTTTCCCAGCATTAAACAGTGGTGATTCTTCCATCACCTGGATAGCACTAACTACTGCATCCAGACTGGTACCCCCGTTCTCTAATACACTGTAGCCTGCTTGTAGTGCTTCTTCCAACTTTGCCCGGTATTCAGCTTCTCGCTCCTCCGTCATTCTGTCTCGGGTGATGGTTCCGGCCCCGCCGTGAATGGCAATAGCGACTTTAGATTGCTGAGCAAAGCTCTGGGACATAAATAAAAATATTGCAACGATTGTAAGTAGGTTTCTCATGGTGGTTAAATGGTTAGGAGCTTTGAAGATACTGATAACTGACAGTCAAAACAAAAAGGCTAACCGTCACTGGCTAGCCTTTCCGCAATAATTCAAATAAGATAGAAGCATTAACGAGGCGGGAAGAGCATATTCAAATTCTTAATGGCTTCTTCTATCACCTCTTCGGTAGCCTGCTTGGCTTCTTCCTCGGCTTTCTTCTTGGCTTTCTCAGCTTCTTGTTTGGCCTGTTCGGCTTCCTCCTTAGCGCGTAGCTCGGCCTGACGGCGAGCTTCGTCAGCTTCCCGCTTAGCCTGTTCGGTTTTGCGGCGCACTTCGTCTTCGGCCTCTTTCTTTTGCTGCTCTATCTCGCTCTTTAGTTCCTCAGCTTGTTGTTCTACTTTAGCCTTTACTGCGGCCTGCGGAGTAGACTTGCCACCAGCACCGGCCTCGGTTCCTACCAACCGAACCTTGGGGTCGCTATAGTCGCCGGTTACCTTTAGGTTGAGGAGGATATTGGAAGAGATTGTTTCGTCATTACCGGTAAATTGAGCGATGGCTGCGTTTACGGTAGTACCTACCGTTCCAGCCGGAACATTCATCTTCATCAGATAATCAATACTTCCGTCAATACCATTGCTGCCGGCAATTACAGTTTTAAAGTTGCCGATGTTTACATCAAAGGGTTCTACATATACGCGTCCGCTACGAACTTCAGCCCGAATATCTACGTCTTCCAGATACACACTCTTGGTGTTACTTAATTTGGTGATGGTAGTAATAGCTCCTACCAGTTTGGAGTCGTTTACCGAAGCGTCATCAATTTGGATAATCCCTTTTCCATCCAGCGTATTCATTAGCGGTGACATATCCGAACCAAGAAGTCCAGCTATTTTGAATCGGGTAGAAAAATCGCCTTCCATCTTCTCGGCAACCGGAGCCAACGTCTGAATAGTATTGAAAGTAGCGTAAGCACTACTAATGGCTACGTTTTGGATGTTCAAATCAAAGTCGAAACTGGGCCGTTGTACATCGCGGGTATCGTAACTTCCGTTCATGGCGAACTGGCCGCCCAATGAGTTGAAATCCAGATTGTTCATTCGCACCACACCTTCCCGCACGGTAATCTTTCCTTCCAGATTGTTAAGCGTCATATTATCGTAGAGCACCTCCGCTACACTAGAGTTAAAGACTAAATCCAGATTTTTCGGAATTTCTACTACCTCCATTGCTACGTTGGTAGTGTCTTCCACTACTTCAGTTTCCTCTTCAGTCATCCATTCGTTCAGATCTAGCTTACCGGATTTGAAATCCAGTTGTCCGCGTAAGATTTCATTTTCAGCTAGGGCATAGCCCAGGTAATTAGCTAAATAGCCGTTCATACGCATATCGCTACGCCCTGCCGAGCCTTCAAAGCTGGCGAGCGTTATCCGCTCCGGATTAAACTGAGCTTCTGCGTTTTCTATAGTGAATCCCTGAGGAAAATCTTCGGCGGCATAACTAAAGTTCTGAATGGTAGCGGAACCGCTGGTCTTAAGCTGAGTGTATCGTTCGGCTTCTACATCAGACAGTTTCCCTTCTGACTGGACATCTGCATTAATTACTCCAGTGAGGTCCATACCCTCCACCGGATAAATTTGAGTGACCTTAGCTAGATCAACTGTACCTTTAGCTTGCAAGTCCCAGGTGTAATCATCAAAGTTGCTGAGAAGTAACTCAGCGTGGAAGGGCTCTCCGGCTAGGGTCATATCAAAGTTATCGACGTTAACCGTTGTTTGTGCCAGTTGGCCGGTTTCGTTTTTAACAGTAGAGGTGAAGCTGATATTTTCCAGGGGCGGATAGTCGGCTTGTTTGATGTAGCCATCTTGCATACTCATTGCCATATCAATCTTGGGAATGCGATTGGTAGTACTATCGTAAGCGCCGTTAGCCGCTAGATTAATATTATAGATTCCTCGCATATCTAAGCTGTCCATCGGGAACATCTGGTTTAGTTCCGCTAAATTTAACTTGGCGTCTACATTAGCATCGATGGTGTAGGAGTCAAGCCCCTTTAGAATTAGGCGAGCGTTGATAGGGTTACTACCCAGATCAGCGTGAAACGACTTTAGGTTGACGATGGTGTTATCCAGATTTCCGTCGGCGTTGTCTACTAGCAAATCTACGTCGATATCAGTAACAGCGGTAGGTAAGTCGGGGTACTGGAACATAGCATCCTGGGTAAGCAGTTTTACCCGAAAAGCCGGCATAGACTCTTCGTTGTAGGTACCCTTTACAAAACCGTTGAAGTCTAAATCGCCTTCGGTTTTCACCTGCTCGAAGCCTTCCAGGTACAAGCCGGGGACTAAAGACAGTAGGCTTTTAAAAGAATTATCTTTTGCCGCGAAAGTAACATCCATCTCAATGTTCTCATCAGGCATCGCCAAAAAACCATCAAAGCCCATTGAGAAATCATTTAATGCCACCTCATTTTCCTTGAATGTGAACTTAAAATCATTCAGGTTCATATTCATGGTTACATTGGCAGAAAGCTTCTTGTTAGTTAGGTACTCTACCCCGTCGTAATTAACGGTAAACTTTTCTATATCAGTAAGAGTCTCTAGGTCAAATACCTTCAGTGTAAAGTCACCGCTGCCCTCATGATTCATATCCTGAATAGCCATAAACATTGGCAGGGTCAGGTCTTCGTACACTACGTTGGCGCTGTTAATTTCCCAGTGATCAACAGTAAAAGAAACTTCTTCTGCTGGAGCGGCTTCTTCGGTAGTAGTATCTTCGGAAGCAATAGCGATATCATAGTTAGCGGTGCCATCTTCCAAAACCTGTACATGGACGTTTGGCTGGTTCAGAATAATCCCACTGATACGAGGCCGGTCACTGAAAAGAACACTTTTTAAATCGACCGATATGTTAAACTCATTAACTGACAACAGCGTGTCGCCCTCGAAAGGAGCACGGTTCACTACTCCAAAATCGCCCAGCGAAACGGTAGCGTGAGGAAAGTTCTTAATAAGCGACAGGCGGAACTTATCCGGGGCGTAGTAAACCTCGGCATTAACGTTCTCGGCAATAGCCTCGTCTACTACTTTTCGAATATCGTCTTTGAATATGATTGGAAGAACGAGGATGGCTACAAAGAGCAGCAAAAAAATTACCCCCGCCACAATTGCTATCTTTTTCATTTTTATGCGGTTTGAGAACAAAAATACGTAAGGCCTACTCAATCGGCTATACACATTAGGGTTAGCCTTATCGATGTAATGTATCGCCTGAAAACGTTCGCGTTTAAACGTACAGCCTTACAATATATTTATATAAGCGAATGGATAATTTTGCCAGTGCTGGACGAAGCACTTCACAAAGTTAGCTAATTTATGAATATCCTACCGATTCTTGTTAAAAGAAACAGAACAGAGAGAACAAGTAGTTTAAATTAACTGGAAGCATTACTAAGCTAGTGAAGTTGAGTTACCGCTCCTCTTCAGTCTCTTCAGTGACGCTTTCCGGTTCAAGTTCTGGTTCTTCCTGAGGCTCAACAATAGTCATTTCCTCAATAAGATGGTTGGCTCCGGCAAATTTATCGATGATAAATAGGGTGTACCGAATGTCAACGTTGATGCAGCGCTGTAGTTCATCTTCAAACGCAATATCGCCGCTCATCGCCTCCCAATTACCGTCAAAGGCAGTACCGATGAGCTGTCCTTGTGCGTTGATCACCGGACTACCCGAATTACCGCCAGTAATGTCGTTATTTGTGATAAAACATACGGGCATTTCGCCGTCCATGCCGTAGGGGCCGTAGTCTTTGGTTTGGTACAGCTCCATCAACTTATCCGGCACCTCAAATTCCATGTTATTGGGATCTCGCTTTTCAGCTACTCCTTCCAGAGTAGTCAGGTGTTGGAACAGTACTCCGTCTTTGGGTTCGTAGCTTTGTACACTGCCGTAGGTCAGGCGCAAGGTAGAGTTAGCATCAGGATAGTACTGCTGATCAGGGTTCATCTCTCGTAGTCCAGCTACGAACAAACGATTGTTACTTTCCAGATCGCCGTAGGTGCTACGCAGCATAGGCGCAATTTGCTCAAAATAGTTATCCATAAAGGATTCCATTGCCTGATAGGCCGGATCTTTCTCCAACACTTTCAGCGAAGGGTCATCCAGAAAGGCCTTAGTTTCTTCCTGACTGCTAAATACGGAGTTTTCAAACACCTGAGCCGCCCACTTGCTGTAATTACTTTTGTACTTCTTTTGTACTCTCTCAAAAATAGCCGGGAGTTGATCGGCCGGAACATCCTGGGCGTACATCTCCAGTAAGGCGGCAAATACTTTCTGATCGGTAGAGGCACTATAGTCTTTAAAATGCTCTTCGGTAGCTTCTCTCAGCGTGGCCACTACTGCTTGTGACTCTTCTGGGCTGGCCGATTCGTTTTCCAGTACGCTACTTAATCGGCTAAACTGGTAAGCAAATGGCAGAATTTCGGTACCGAAAACGGCCTCTGACAGATACAGGTAAGACTCCTGATACTTCCGAAGCTGATCGTAACTCTTTTCCATTACTGACAGTACCGTATCGTACTGAGAGCGTTGCTGCGGTTGCTGGGCAGTCCAATCGCGAAAATCCTGCTCTATGCTCTGTTTTTTCTCTACGATATTCAGGTTTTTCAGTCCCTGACTTTGCCCAATAAAGTACTTCCAGTAGTTGCTCACCTGAGCGTACTTAGAGGCATACTTTATCCTCAGCGCCTCATCGGCATCCATATCTTTTTTGAGAATAGACAAGCGTTTATCGCGGATTTTTACTCGGGTAGGATTAGTGATGTCTAGTGCAAACTGCACTCCGTAGGAGGTAAGATAACGGTCGGTGCTACCCGGAAAGCCAAATACCATCGCAAAATCGCCTTCCTCAACTCCCTCTAGTGAAATGGGTAAGTGATGCCGAGGTTTCAGAGGAATATTATCTTCCGAATATTCAGCGGGTTTTCCATCAGGGCCAGTATAAATGCGGAACATGGAGAAATCGCCGGTATGGCGGGGCCACATCCAGTTGTCAGTATCACCGCCAAATTTCCCGATTGACTCGGGTGGAGCGCCTACCAGACGGATATCGCGGTAGGTTTCGTACAGAAATAAGTAGAATTCGTTGCCGGCAAAGAATGATTTTACCGAAGCTTCGTAACCAGTGGCTTCACTGGCTTGTTTCTCTACCTCTTGGGTCATCTGGCTGATGAAGGCTTGTCGTTCCTCAGCCGTGAGTGTGTCGCTCAGTACTTTATTAAACTGCTCGGTTACATCTTCCATGCGTACCAGAAAGCGGACGTATAACCCCTCGTTGGGTAGTTCATCGGCCCTGCTTTTGGCAAAAAATCCGTTTTCTAGCAAATCATTTTCCACGGTACTGTGCGACTGAATAGCATCGTAAGCACAATGATGATTCGTCAGTAGTAATCCTTGATCGGAGATAACCTCACCCGTGCAGAAGCCACCGAGCGAAACAATAGCATCTTTTAGGCTAGACTGGTTCACGCTGTAAATCTCTTCAGCACTTAGCTTCAGTCCTAATTCCTGCATATTTTCGTACAGCAGCAGGTTTTTAATATGAATAGGGAGCCACATGCCCTCGTCGGCCCGAGCGGTGCTACTGATAATCAGGCAGAAGATAAAAGCGGTAATGGTACGATACATCGGTTGTTGGTTTATCGTAGATACAATAATAATCTTTACTTAATACTCCAAATTCCAGAACTTTGTTCTCAGTAATGCGTACATCGCTTCTCGTTAAAAATAAAAAATCTGGCGTATGAGCGAAAATATTCTAGCTAACGGATCGCAGAAGAAACAAATACTACTCAAAGAAAATCGCCGGAGAATAAATTTTCTGTTCAAACTAGTGCTGTTGGTATTACTGATCTATGCCAATGTTCGCTACGATGATTGGATCGAATTTTTCAATCGTGAAGAATGGGGGCTAGCCAAAACTTCCGAAAATGTATTTAAAGCACTACTGTTTATTCTCGCGGCCAACCTGCTGATCTCACTGGTGCGGATCATTGTGGTGGCTCTGTACATTCGGCAGAAGAATAATCGCTCGCGAGAAAACAATGTAGTGCTAGCGATTAACCGGATTACTACGCTGCTAAACTTGCTGGTAATTGTGGTGGGGGGCTTTTTGTTATTCGGCCTCACCTGGGGCGATTTCTTTGGCACCTTTAGCCTGGTAGCGGTAGCCACGGTGCTGCTAACCAAAGACTATATATCCAATGCGGTAAACGGCCTGATTAATATGATGTCGGATCGTTTAGCTTTAGGCGATTACGTGAAGATTGGAGCGCAAGAAGGAAAAGTCACAGATATTACGCTGAGTGATGTGCATCTGGAAAATCAGGAAGGCTACAATATATCGGTGCCCAACAACACAGTTTTTGCTGCCGATATTATCAATTATAGCTATCAGCGGGGCAAACTGGTAGAAATTCCGATGGAGGTGCGGCTCGAAATGGTGGCCGAACTGGCCGAATGGGAGACTAAACTACAGGAAAGCCTAAGGCCTTACGAGAATCAGTTAGTTACTGCCGACACTCGTATCTTTATTCAGAATATGTTGATCGATAAGGTGCAGCTTATCGTGCAGTTCCGGGTAAAATCAGTGGATGCTACCCTGAAAAAGCAGCTAACCCATAGCATACTTCAGCAATTCGCGGTCGCAAAGGTACATTCCTGATACGAAAGATTGAGCGTTAGCTGAACCTATTTACCTATCTTTGCGCTTTACTGGAAAACGAACTCAATATTTTATGCAGAGCATACGAAATGTGGCGATTATCGCGCACGTAGACCACGGAAAAACTACCCTGGTTGATAAAATTATTTACGCCTCTAAAATCTTCCGGGAGAACCAGGACGCAGGCGAACTGATTCTGGATAGCAACGATCTGGAGCGGGAACGAGGCATCACCATCACCTCTAAGAATGTGTCCGTCCGCTACAAAGACGTGAAGATTAATATTATCGACACGCCCGGCCACTCCGATTTTGGTGGTGAAGTGGAGCGGGTACTAAAAATGGCTGACGGGGTGCTGCTGCTAGTAGATGCTTTTGAGGGGGCAATGCCCCAAACGCGCTTCGTACTAAGCAAAGCTCTATCGCTGGGCTTAAAGCCCATCGTGATTGTAAATAAGGTAGATAAACCCAACTGTCGTCCCGACGAAGTGCATGAGCAGGTATTTGATCTAATGTTCAACTTAGATGCTACCGAAGAACAGCTCGACTTTCCTACGCTTTACGGATCGGGCAAAAACGGTTGGATGTCAACGGACTGGAATCAGCCTACCGATGATATTAATCCGCTGCTAGACGCTATTCTGGAGCATATTCCTGAAGCCCCTCAGCGCGAAGGAGTGCCCCAAATGCAGGTGACTTCCCTCGACTTTTCTTCTTTTGTCGGAAGAATCGCTATTGGTCGGGTATATCAGGGAAAGCTGGAAGAAGGAGCTACCATGGGGCTTTCTAAGCGAGATGGTAGCATTAAGAAAGTGAAGATTAAGGAGCTTCAGGTGTTCGAGGGGCTAGGTAAAGCCAAAGTAAGCGAAGTAAGTAGCGGAGATATTTGTGCGGTAGTTGGTCTGGAAGATTTTGAGATCGGCGATACCCTCACCAGTTTAGAGCAGCCAGAGCCACTCCCCCGCATTGCCATTGACGAGCCTACCATGAGTATGCTCTTCACCATTAATAATTCCCCTTTCTTTGGTAAAGAAGGTAAGTTCGTTACCTCTCGGCATCTGCGCGATCGTTTGTTTAAAGAAACCGAGAAGAACCTGGCGTTGCGCATTGAAGAAACTGATTCGGAAGACCGCTTTCTGGTGTACGGACGAGGCATTTTACACTTGGCCGTGTTGATTGAAACTATGCGCCGCGAGGGCTATGAATTTCAGGTAGGGCAGCCGCAGGTACTGTTCAAGGAGATTGACGGGGTGCGCCACGAACCCATTGAAACTATGGTGGTAGATGTTCCGGAGAGTGTTTCCGGAAAAGTGATTGAGTTGGCTACCCAACGCAAGGGCGAACTAATGGTAATGGAACCCAAGGGCGATATGCAGCACCTAGAATTTAGCATTCCGGCCCGGGGCCTGATTGGTTTACGGAATCAGATGCTGACTGCTACTGCTGGTGAAGCTGTGATGACTCATCGTTTCAAGAGCTACGAACCCTACAAAGGACCGGTTCCGAGCCGCATCAATGGCTCGTTAATTTCTATGGATATGGGAGTAGGTACTCCTTACTCCATTGATAAGCTACAGGATCGGGGAGTGTTTTTTGTGGATCCGGGCGAGGAAATCTACATGGGACAGGTCATTGGCGAACATACGCGCGGCAACGATTTGGTAATCAACATCTTGAAAGGAAAGAAGCTAACCAACATGCGGGCGGCTGGTTCCGATGATAATAACAAGATTGCCCCTAAGAAGGAGTTCTCGCTAGAAGAAGCTTTAGAATACATTCAGAAGGATGAATACGTAGAAGTTACGCCCAAATCCATCCGGATGCGTAAGATTTATTTAGATGAAAACGAGCGCAAGCGAATGAATGCCAAACTGGAAGCTCAGTAGGTGAGTAAATACATCAGACAGAAGAAGCGATTGCTAGTGTAGTGATCGCTTTTTTGTTACTGAGAATCCATATCTTTGATAGTTTAACATGATTGAAGGCTCGATGAACGCAGCTACCCTTGTATTGGTATTGTTACCATTTTGGGACTGTTTAGCATGTGGAAGTGAAGGAGACAAACTAAAACC
>CAKZYJ010000075.1 GCA_937884755.1 uncultured Flammeovirgaceae bacterium | reverse complement strand
GTCTGGGTATTGGTCGCATCGGTGGTTCTGCCATGGAAGCAATTGCCCGTCAGCCAGAAGCTACTGGCCGTATCCAAACTGCAATGATTATCGCAGCCGCACTGATTGAGGGTGTTGCTCTCTTCGGTGTAATTATCTGTTTGATTATTGCCACTGCTTAATTCACTGGAACTCCGAAGACCGCGCTAGGCGGCTTCGGGTTCCTCTTTCCTATTGATCAATAATTTTATAAATACGACACTATGGATTTAATATCACCGGCTTCAGGTCTCATTATATGGCAATTGCTGATTTTTCTGGCGGTGTTATTTATTCTGGGAAAATTCGCCTGGAAGCCTATTCTAAACGCCCTGAGTGAGCGGGAATCTTCTATTGAAGAAGCCTTACTTTCTGCCGAGCGCGCCAAGGAAGAGATGAAGCAGTTACAGGCTAGCAACGAACAGCTACTGGCTGAGGCCCGCAAGGAACGGGAAACTATGCTGCGTGATGCTACTACAGCGGCCAACAAAATAAAAGACACTGCCCGTGAAGAAGGGGAGAAAGAGCGGAAGCGTATGGTAGAAGACGCCTCAGTAGAGATTGAGAACCAAAAGAAAGCCGCTTTAGCCGATGTTAAGCAGCAGGTAGCTACGCTTTCTTTACAGATTGCCGAAAAAATCCTTAGGGAAAATCTACAGGGAGATGCTGCGCAGAAGACTTACATCAACAAGTTGGTAGACGACCTGAACGAAAATTAAGTAAAACGATTTCTATCTATTTGATTCATAACCCATGACGGATACTAGGGTTGCATCGCGCTACGCAAAATCGCTTATAGAACTGGCCATTGAGAAAGGAGCTCTGGAGGAAATCTACCAAGACATGCAGCTATTCTCGCAACTCTGCAACTCTAACCGCGAGTTCCAGCTGATGCTAAGAAACCCCATTATTAACCACGATAAGAAACGAGCGATTCTGGACAAAATATTCAAGGGGAAGGTGAATGAATCAACCACCGCTATCTTTGACATTATTACCCGCAAAAACCGGGAAGCTATTTTACCTTCACTAGCGGAAGAGTTCATTCATCAGTACCGCAAGCACAAAAATATTGACGAGGTGACCGTTACCACTCCGGTTCCACTTACCCCGGAACTTCGGGAGAAGCTAATAAGCAATATTAAACAACGCACCGGGCATCAGGTGGATTTGACCGAACAGGTAGATCCCGACTTAATTGGCGGCTTTGTACTGCAAATTGGCGACCGAATGATGGATAACTCAGTAAAGTCAAAATTAAAGGCAATGAGTTACGAATTTATCGACGAAAGTTATACAAAAGGATTTTAATAAATATGGATGAAGGGTGAAAGGTGTAGGATAGGGTAAAGGGTAATCTAATATACAGCAGCCTCTGCCCTCTACCTTCCACCCTCAACCATTTACCTCTATAACATTTAACCATTTAAAAATATGGCAGAAGTAAGACCCGATGAGGTTTCCGCAATACTACGCGAACAGCTATCTAACTTTAAAACCGAGGCCGAATTAGAAGAAGTGGGTACCGTACTCCAGATTGGTGACGGTGTAGCTCGAATCTACGGCCTTACCAAAGCCCAATCAGGTGAGCTTTTGGAATTTGAAAACGGCCTGAGAGCCCTGGTGCTTAACCTGGAAGAAGACAATGTAGGAGCCGTACTATTAGGTGAGCAGGGAGATATTCGAGAAGGAGATTCAGTACGCCGTACCGGAAGTATCGCTTCCATTAAAGTAGGTGAAGGCTTAGTGGGACGGGTAGTAAACACGCTAGGACAACCTATTGATGGGAAAGGCCCAATAGAAGGTGATCTTATCGAATTGCCACTGGAACGAAGAGCCCCTGGGGTGATTTACCGACAGCCGGTAAGCGAACCCTTACAAACCGGTATCAAGTCTATTGACTCTATGATTCCGATTGGCCGAGGACAGCGAGAGCTGGTAATTGGTGACCGCCAAACCGGCAAAACAGCGGTGGTACTTGATACGATCATCAATCAGAGGGAATTTTACGAAAAAGGCGAGCCCGTATACTGTATTTACGTAGCCTGCGGACAGAAAGCTTCTACCGTAGCCGGAGTAGTCGCCGCATTAGAGAAAAACGGTGCGATGGACTACACCACCGTAGTAGCAGCAACCGCTTCTGACCCGGCTCCGATGCAGTTCTTTGCCCCCTTCACTGGAGCAGTAATCGGTGAATACTTCCGCGATACCGGACGTCCAGCACTAGTAGTGTACGATGATCTATCTAAGCAAGCGGTAGCTTATCGGGAGGTTTCATTACTACTTCGCCGCCCTCCCGGACGCGAGGCTTATCCGGGGGATGTATTTTACCTTCACTCGCGCTTATTGGAACGAGCTGCTAAACTTAATGACAATGACGAGATTGTAGCGCAAATGAACGATTTGCCCGACGTGATCAAACCCATGGTAAAAGGTGGTGGCTCATTAACCGCCCTTCCGCTTATTGAGACTCAGGCTGGTGACGTTTCCGCTTACATTCCCACCAACGTAATTTCCATTACCGACGGTCAGATCTTCCTGGAAACTAACTTGTTTAACGCAGGTATCCGTCCAGCCATTAACGTGGGGATCTCGGTATCGCGAGTAGGTGGCTCGGCACAGATTAAACCCATGAAGAAGGTAGCCGGTACGCTAAAGCTAGATCAAGCTCAGTTCCGAGAACTAGAGGCCTTTGCTAAGTTTGGTTCCGATCTGGATGCGGCCACTCAGTTGACCATTGACCGGGGACGGCGTAAGCAGTTAATTTTGATGCAGCGACAGTACGCTCCGTTATCCGTAGAAGAGCAGGTAGCTATTATCTACGCGTCTACCAGCGGACTGATGGATAAAGTTCCGATTGAGCGAGCTAAAGATTTTGAACATGAGTTCTTGGCATATATGAATGCTCACAACCGAGATACGTTAGATCAAATCCGCTCGGGCAAGTGGGGAGAAGAGCAGCAGGGTACTATCAAAAAAGTAGTTTCTGATCTAGCGAAAAACTACAAACAATGAGCAATTAGCAATGTACAGTGTGCAATTAACAGTGAATATGCACAGCAAACTACGTAATTGTTCATTGTTCATTGCACATTGTTAATTGAATAAGAATGGCAAATTTAAAAGAAGTTAAGAACCGAATTGCAACAGTAAAGTCTACGCAGCAGATTACCCGTGCCATGAAGATGGTGGCGGCTTCCAAGTTGAGGCGGGCCCAAGACCGTTTGTTGCAAATGCGACCTTACGCGCAAAAGCTATCGGGGCTACTAGCCAATATATCCTCTAATCTCAGTGAAGACAACGTGAGCGAATACGCTCAGTCGCGCGACGTAAAGAACGTGATGTTGGTGGTGTTTTCCTCCGACCGAGGACTATGTGGTGCATTTAATGCCAACCTCTTTCGCAATACCCGGCAGTTTATTTCTAAAGAATACGAATTTTATGAGCGTAACGAAAGGCTGTCAGTGATGACCGTGGGACAAAAAGCTTTTGATTACTACAAACGCCGAGGGTATGATTTACGTAGCGATTACAAAGATTTATTCTCTGATCCCTCCTTTGCTCATGTCCGCCAAGGAGCTGAATACGTAATGGAGCAGTTCCGGGAGGGAAAGGTAGATAAAGTAATCTTGGTATACAATCAGTTTAAAAACGTAGCTACGCAGATTCCTACTTTTGAGCAGCTTTTACCGGTAGAAGCTAACACTGAGGAAGAATCTGCGAACATCGACTACATCTACGAGCCATCGGAAGAATTTGTGGTAGAAGAACTCATTCCACAGTCACTGAAAGTACAGTTCTACAAGGCTTTTCTGGAATCAAATGCCGCTGAGCAAGGTGCCCGGATGACGGCTATGGATCAAGCTACTGAGAATGCTGGGGACTTGCTGAAAGACCTGAAGCTTACCTATAACCGCACTCGTCAGGCCGCCATTACCCGAGAAATTCTCGAGATCGTAGCCGGTGCCGACGCTCTTGGAGGTTGATCTAAGCCAACGTAAAACAATGCTACAGAAGTAGCTATCAAGAGAGGTTATCTATCAAGTTGTTTGACGGATAACCTCTTTTGCCTTTCTAATCATTTCCGTGGTCATCATTAATGCAGCCCTATGTGGAGTGGCAGTGGTTAGCCATGTGTGGTAGTCTCATTGGGATGCTGTGCATACCTAATACAGATCGCTTTCACTCAACACTTTCGGCCCATTCCAGAATTTTAGGATATAGATCAGCTACCGTTTCATCGGCGGCTTTGCTCTTGTATAGCTCAGCCAGTTTCTCGTTAAACTGGGCGAACTTGATATAGTGCCTACGCTCGGTCATCAGGTTTTCCCGAGCGTCGATTACGTATCCAACGGTTTCTTCGTCGTAGGTATCTTGCACGTACAGGCAGAATAACGCGTGGGTCATGTACTCATTGAATACTGCAGAGGGTGTGGTGTAGTTATCTGTGTCTCCGCCTGGTTTGGTCCATATCTCCCGGTCATCAAATATGCTGTTTACTTTATTTCGGTGCTTAGTAGTAGTGGGGTTTACGTAGTTATGATCTATTTCGGTAAAAACTACTCCGGACAGTAAGCCTTCCTTGCGCTGTTCGGAATACTCCGCTCGCTGGTCAACCGACTCGGGACCGTTCACAAACATGGCTACTTCGTAAAACTTACTATCCCGGTAAGAGCCATGATAGAACCTCTGAGTACTGTGCGATCCACCAATCAACGGAGAGAAGAATACTTTATATGACTGAATCTTAATAGGAAACTCGGCCTCCAGCCAATCCCACATTTGCCTAACGGGCATTAATTCCTCCTGACGTTGTTCTAGTGCCTGATAATAGGCGGCATTTTCCTGGTAGAACTCCCGGAATCTTGATTGGGTAGCAAAGTCTTGTACTAGATAGGCAAACTCCCGGAACAAACTTCCCTGAACACCTTGCCAATCTCCCATCACGTGGGTGTAAGGGTTGCCGTAGACCAACTTGTCTCCCTCAAAGGTGTAGCAGATGCTATTCTCCCGAAAGTTGTAATAAGGATGATACGGCCTTTCCTCACTACACTGCTGGTTTAGTAGTTGAACAATAGCATGATTCTTAAATGGAGCGAAGTGTTGCACCACTTTTTGAGAATACTCAGTATCCGGGTAGTTGCCGGTCTTTTCACTACAGTCAGATAGGTAAAGTATGATATTGGCTAACTCGTAGGTTTCCGGAATGCTAAAGGAAGCCTGGCCGGTATTGGCTTCTATATAATCGTCTGAGAACACCGAGCTTTGCAAATTAAACCGCAGTTTATAGATGATACTGCTATTGGGGGAGGCGATGGGTATATAGGCGTGCTGAATAAAGGGAGCGTTTACGTAGGGAATAGTTAAGGTATCGGTAGTAGTGTACACCCGGAAACTCATTCCTTCGTAACCATCGGTACCCAGGTCTACGGTATCACCCTGGGTGGTGGTGAAAGGAAATGGCCGTTCCATCGTGCTGCTTTTCACGTAAAAAGTATCGGTTTCCGACCACAGCGTGTCGGGGTAGTGCGACCGGAGCGGAGTGGTTTGAGCCTGTACAGTAAAGACAGCCAATAGCAAAATCGTAGAGGCGATTAGGGAGGTGATGAAAATTTTCATGGGTCAGATGAATAGGTTGTATATACTCAATAAAGTGTATGTGCGCCTTTTTTCCAACAGGCACCCCTGATTTGTTCCGTTTGCCTCCATGTTTACTGCTGATTATGATATTACGTAGCTTCCTTATAAACGGTATATCGGAACACTACCAATAGCATGATAGTGGTTAGGCCCGCTTAAACCAGTTTTCCATTTGAATACCATCAATCAGCTTAAAATCTTTAGCATTATCGGTTACTAGAGTAAGCTTGTTTTCTACTGCCGTGATACCAATCAACAGATCAAATTCATCATGCATAGGTTTTCCTATCTTTCTGAGTCGCACTTTTTCGCGAGCATAGCGTCATATACACCCATAAATAGGAATGATAGTCAGCCCTTTTAAAAAGTTATCTACTGCTTTATGCGATCTGGTGGGATCATCACTGTTTTCGGCTCCATAATGCAGTAATTTCGGACACAAAACAATTTTCCCGCCCTTTCTCTTTGATGATCTCATCTAAAGCCAGCTTTCCTCGGAGAAAAAATACACAGATACTCGTGTCTAGCAGATATTGCATTAGAGTTTAATCTCTTTTTTTCTGAATTTCCGGCTAGTTTTAATCTCTTCGGCAATTTCTTTGGCTGATTTATCTGAGACGAAGGCCCCAAAAGATTGATAAAAGTTTTTCTCTGTAGTCTTTTTCTTAGACTTCAACGACTTTGCTAGACTTTCAAGAAGCTCAATTTTACTCTCAGGACTTAGCCCTTCCATAAGCCCCGCGTAAGTCTCTACAATATGCTTCTCAGTGTACGACATACTCAAATATACGAATGTAATTGCATAAAGATTGTCTGAATAAATACCTACCGACACTAGAATATTCATTGTTCCGCGCTAATGGTAGTATTCCGCAGGATCACTGCGATTCTAATACGACATAAAGGAACTTTGTTCCGTGCAACTGAGTAGAGTGTAATATCATGGCGTATAGTCCATGACTACGCATCTCGGACTAAGTCCCTACTCTCATTAAGATTTGCAGTGTGCCTTCGGAACACTACAAATAGCGGGGCAGCATATGGCTCATTGTTTCAGTTGTTCATCGGCTACAAACGCTTAAATATGGAGCTGAATATATTAGCTTTCTTAATTTTGTAACCACGCATTATTTCTTCTTCAAACAATTCTTGGTTATAAGCATCTAATGAATCTCCCAGATATCTAGCTGATATACTAAAGATAAAATTTTCACCTACTTGATCTTCGGTAAAAGGTTCATTGGGAAAATCATCAAAATAAAATAGTCTTTGCCCTTTTGAATCTACTTTTGCCCTAGCAAGTAACTCTTTTTCTTCTTCTAAGGGGTCGCCATAGTCAATTATGAGAGGGTTATCTGCATCACCGCACTTGGCTCTTACTTTCATGCTGCAATCAATTAAGGCAAAAGCGTAATGGTTTACCACACTATGCAGTGAAAAGATAAATATTTCTGCATCAGTGTAAATGCTGGTCAACCCTTTCTCAAATTCAGTAAGTTGCTTGGGGATCGAGTAACATTCAGAAGGAATTCCTTCATAACAAATAATGTGAGTATTGTTATAAGTGCCAATATAAATATATCTGGGTTTGGGGTAAATACTATTGTCAAAGGTTTCAGTACCTATTGCATCAACTTTATCTATACCTAATGAGTGTAGAACTTTACTATCATCAGCAAATTCTGGACTCTTAACAAAAATGCAAGATGCTTTCCATCCCATTGATATGAATTTATGTTTGCTATCAAACAAATTAAGTGCATGTAGGCAGTATTTGCAATTTCTCTAGACTGTTAACCGTTATTTCTTCGTATTACTACCAACAACTTGATTATGCTTCTATGACGTGTAGGGTGGTGGTTAGGTATGGGATGCAAGATTTGGGGTGAGGGAGGAATAATTTTAGGGGTGTGGCTGGTAGTGTAGCGGTAAATTTAGACAATTTGTCATCTGATAAGCGTAGCGAAGGGGTTGTTTCGGTGGGGATAAGTATAAAGTGAGGTCGCTCAACGCTTATCCCGGCGGGGATAAGTATAAAGTGAGGTCGCTCAACGCTTATCCCGGCGGGGATGAGTATAAAGTGACGTCGCTCAACGCTTATCCCGGTGGGGATAAGTATAAAGTGACAGTGATCTACGAATATCCCCAGAAAAACAGACGTATTTACTTGCCACTTTACTGTAATATCAGCGGTTTTGCCAAATATTCTTCGGCCGACTATTTCCTTGTAAGGAATTAGTACAATATTATATTTATATTATTATAAATACACTTAGATTTGTACAATTAATGGTTGAGAATAAGAGAAAATAAGTATTACGTCACCGCGCCCAGCGTGGGGCGAGCGGTCGCCGTACGCGAAGTGAAGAGATGAAGCGGTCTCCTATATAGTACCACAGGTGTTGCTCAAAGGATACTACCGCGTGGCGACCACCACTCGTAGTGACGATAGGGATAGGGAAGTCTTGGCTAAAACAGGTGTATGAATAGCGGCTTCCCCTCTTTTCTTCTCCTAACCATTTAGGGTGTTATGTTTTACAATTAATGTTTACAGCGTTATGCGAAACAAAGGTATTAGTGATTCTATTCAGGACTGGCAGCTTACTATTGACGCTGCCCGGGCGGATGTTACCATTACTAAAGAACTCGCCAAGCAGGGCTACAATGCCGACCGAATGACCGAGGGGGTAGGGTTAGTGAGTGAATTTAAGGAGCAACAGCAGGCCTATCAGCAGGCCATTGGCGACCAATGTGGAGCCACCGATGCGTTGCAATTGGCTCAGGAAACAGCCAATGCCACCTATATATTCCACGTCAAAATTGCCCGCTTAGCCATTCCTAAAGACCGCGATCTGTGGCGTACCCTTCAACTTAATGGTATCCGCGAGAAATCGCTTAATGGTTGGCTGGAGCAGACGGAATCGTTCTATAACAACCTGCCCGAGGCGCTACCTCTTATGAAGAACCACGGCGTTACGGCGGCTAGCATTGAGCAGGCCAAAGAGCAAATTCAGGCCGTTCGCGATGCACGGGTAAGCCAGACCCACCGTAAGGGGGCTACCCAAATCAGCAAGCAACAGCGCGACGAAACCCTAGCCCGCTTAGAAGAGTGGATGGAAGACTTTATCCGCACCGCTAAGTTCGTCTACGCCAAAAACCCTCAGCAGCTAGAATCTCTCGGTATCACCGCAGGGTAATTAGCAGGGAGCGGGGCGCGAGGCGCAAGGAGTAAGATGTTATTGACAATGGATAGTTGGTGACTACTGGCCATCCATTGTTGCTTTCTGGGGTAGTGATTTTAGCAAACAAAGCCCCGTGATCCCCAACCATCCCCCAACCCGTCATCCCGGAAACGGCTGTAACGTAGTGAAAGGCGTTATCTGGCCGCTGTGGAACAGGATCTGGAGCGGTTGATTCTCGAGATCCCTGGTCGCGCTTCGCTTGCCAGGGATGACGTAGAGAGGATATTAGTGTTATAACTGTCGGCTTCTGGATATTGAAGGATATGCAGTGGTAAGCTGGTGAGTCCTTGGTCAATGGTGCTCTAAAATCTAATTCACCAACGAAAGCTGTCAATAGGACTCAGGCCAATACGCTGGCGAATCTCATTGCAGATTGGCAAAATCCTCGTTACTTTTACAGCTTACTCAAACACTTCCTAACACTACCGATGATGAATTCTGCCAACGCTCTAGAGCGACAATTTGAGAAGATACCTACCACCATTTACGAAGACGCGGGCACCGCATCTTTAGAGATCGCCAAAACCATTCGCCACCTGATTGAGGAGAAACAACAAGCAGGTGAAAACTGTGTGCTGGGACTAGCTACCGGTTCCTCTCCTACTCGAGTTTACGACGAACTGGTTCGCATGTACGAAGAAGAAGGATTGAGCTTTAAGAACGTTATCACCTTCAACCTGGATGAGTACTACCCCATGGAGCCCGATAAGCTGCAGAGCTACGTTCGCTTCATGAACGAATATTTGTTTGACCATGTGGATATTGACAAGAGCAATGTTCACGTGCCCGACGGCACCACTCCCATTGAAGAAATAGGAGAATACTGCGCTAAATACGAGCAGATGATTCAGGATGCTGGAGGCATTGACCTGCAATTGCTGGGGATTGGCCGCACCGGACACATTGGATTTAACGAACCGGGTTCGCGAGAAGCTTCTCGTACCCGCCTGATCAACCTGGATAAAACCACCCGTGTTGCCGCCGCTAGCGATTTCTTCGGCGAAGAGTTCGTACCCCGCCGCGCCATCACTATGGGGGTGAAATCAATTATGGAAGCCCGGCGGGTTATCCTAATGGCTTGGGGCGAAGGCAAGGCGGGCGTAATTCAGAAAGCGGTAGAAGGCCCTATTACCGATCAGGTACCCGCTACGTTCCTGCAAAACCACCCTCAGTCGGATATTATTATTGACGAAGGATCCGCAGCCGAACTAACCCGCGTAAAAACTCCCTGGCTGGTAGGCCCCTGCGACTGGACACTACCACTTACACGCAAAGCAGTGGTCTGGTTATGCGGTAAAGTAGACAAACCTATTCTCAAACTCACCCCCGAAGATTATAACGAAAATGGGATGAGCGATCTGATTGCTGATCATGGCCCAGCCTACGACATCAATATTCGGGTATTTAATGAATTACAACACACCATCACTGGTTGGCCGGGTGGTAAACCTAATGCTGACGACAGCCAGCGCCCCGAACGCGCTCAACCTCACCCTAAACGGGTAGTGATATTCAGTCCTCATCCCGACGATGATGTAATCTCAATGGGTGGAACATTACTGCGATTGGTAGATCAGGGACACGAAGTATACGTAGCCTATCAGACTTCGGGCAATATCGCCGTGTTTGATGACGATGCCCTTCGTTTTGCTGATTTCGCTAAGGATTTTAAAGAAGCTTTTAACTTACAGAACGAACGCATTGATACGCTCTTTGAAGAGGTGTTTGAGGCTATGGAAAGTAAAGAACCGGGGCAGTCTGATCCGCGTCCGGTACAGTTGATCAAGGGACTTATCCGTAGAGGCGAAGCTAAGGCAGCCTGTCGTTACTGCGGTATCCCCGATGAAAATGCGCACTTCATGGATATGCCTTTCTACGAAACCGGTAAAGTTCGGAAGAAGCCCTTGGGTGAAGAGGATATTCAGTTAACCTATGATCTGCTACAGAAGATCAAGCCTCATCAGATTTACGCAGCCGGCGATCTGTCTGATCCCCACGGTACTCACCGGGTTTGCTTAAACGCCATCTTTGCCGCTTTAGACCGACTGAAGGGTGAAGCCTGGTTAGATGACTGCTACGTATGGCTCTACCGCGGTGCCTGGCAAGAATGGGATATTCATCAGATTGAAATGGCTGTACCTATTAGCCCGATAGAACTGATGCGGAAGCGGCGAGCCATCTTCAAGCACCAGTCGCAGAAAGATCGTCCGCTCTTCCCCGGCTCCGACCCACGGGAGTTCTGGCAACGCGCTGAAGACCGTAATCAGGCAACTGCCCGCGCCTACGATGATCTGGGACTAGCTGAATACGAAGCCATTGAAGGCTTTGTTCGGCATATTTTCTAGCATCGTAAACCTGATGGACAAAGTGCTAATTGAGGTTTTGAGTAAAAGCTAAAAAACCTTTACCTCAGAAATCACCGGGCAAGCCTGGGCCTCCTCAATATTGACTCGGATTTTGCTGGTTCTTACTGAATCAATGGGAAGAATGCGTTTGTAGCCGATAGTAGTAGCTTGAGCAATGGTCTGCCATTCGTCATTTTGCCAGGCTTCTACCGAGAACTTGCTGACCCGTTGACCTAGCGGAATATACTCCTGAAGCATTACGTACTGAACGGTCTGTTCTTGGCCTAAATCCATTTCAATGTTACCGCTAGTGACGCCATCATCGGTAGCCCAGTAAGTTTCAAAGTCATTGTCGGTAACATTCGTAGCCGTAAATTCAGCATTTTCTCCTCGATGGCTATCGGCTGTTGCAGTTACTCCTTTTGCCAAATTATTGGCAAAGGCTTCATCGAGTAGTTTTCGCCAACCCCGCAAGGATGCCACATCGTTTTCCTGTAGCAAGCCTCGTCGGTCGGGGGGAATATTAAGCAACAATGTAGAGCCTCGCCCTACGGAAGAAAGGTAAATATCAAACAGTTGCTCCGGAGTTTTCACCAGTGAATCTTCATCGGCATGATAAAACCAACCCGGACGAATTGAGACATCCACTTCAGCCGGTATCCAGGAAGTGCCATCGGGTGAACCAGTAGCCAGCAGATCGTTAATTCCGCTTTTTCCCGCAAAAAGCGTGTCGGCCGTAATAGTATTCCAGTTAGTTTCACCGGCAATGCCTCGCTCGTTACCTACCCAGCGGACTCCCGGTCCGGCATCGCTAAAGAAAAGTACTTCCGGTTCAGGCTGTAGTTCGCGAACCAAGTCTAGAGTAGCAGGCCAGTCGTAGTAAGTCTGCCGATCAATCTGCCGAGTTTCTCGAGCTCCGCCGTAGTAACCATCCCCTCCGTTGGCCCCGTCGAACCACATTTCGAACACCGGACCGTAGTTCGTAAACAATTCTTCTAATTGATTGCGGTAGTACGTGATGTACGAAGGCTGTCCGTAATCCTCTCGGTTACGGTCCCAGGGCGAAAGATATACTCCAAACTCGAGACCGTGCTTCCGACAGGCTTCTTCCAAAGCACCCACTACATCGCCTTCCCCGTTGCGCCAAGGGCTTTGCTCTACCGAATGATCGGTATATTCGCTGGGCCAAAGGCAAAAGCCATCGTGGTGCTTACAAGTGAGAATTACTCCCTGGAAGCCAACTTCTTTGAGTATGCTCACCCACTGCTCGGCATCAAAATCAGTAGGATTGAATATCTCCGGGCTTTCATCACCGTAGCCCCACTCTTTATCGGTGAAGTTATTGGTTGTAAAGTGAATGATAGCATTCAGTTCCATCTGATGCCAATCCACTTGAGCTTGAGATGGTACCGGCTCCAAGGGGGCTATCATTAGGTTTTGCTGATCGGTAGATGATTCGGAAGTACAAGCTGTAAAATAGAGTATTGTACTGACCGCAAAGCAGGAAAGGTAGTATTTCATAGAGTTTGATAGGTATCAGTAATGCTGGAAGTTAACCTCCCTTAGCTTATCGCCAAAGATTTTATACTGATTTGAGCCTACTATAGATTTGTGTGCAACCTTCAATCATTCATTCTCAGGCTGATTCATCTTCCAATCCGTTTCAATTTGTAGTTCTAACTGCTCAGGAAATTGGGGAAAACCAAACAGTGTGCTCGTACTCTCTTCCATTAGCAACGTCATTTCGGTTTCTTCAAACGATAAGACAGATAATGTCAGCCTCTCTTGCGCCTCCGATATTAGCTCCAACTGCATGCTATCTTGATTGAGTTGCCAACTACCCGTTAGCGGCTCAGCATCAGTCTGTTGAAAATCAAACGAATGCTCAGTGTGAAGATTTAATACTGGCTCACGCGCTAGCAATTCCTGAGTAATTCGGCCTTCCAATAAAAGTAAACCGATAGCTACTTCTTCTGGTACAAGTCCAAAAGACTCAGCGAATTGAGCTAGAAAGATCGTGTAATCCTCGCCATCTACCTGAATGGTAGCATCTAGAGAACATAGTTGCCACTCAACCGAAAGCTGTTGCTCTAATGTAGGTGCAACCTCATCTTCTTCTGGTTGACAACCAAGAAGAGCCACCACTCCGAAGAGAAAGACGATGGACAGGGTATAAATTGAAAAGCGAAACATAAGTGATTGCAGAAAACCGACTAGAAGTTAGAAAATTTAGCCTATTTATAACTCAAAATCCCGAGAAATTACAGCATTGTATCCATAATGACTTTTTAGCGTTAGTAAACTTACTGCATCAAGGAAACCATTCACTGCAATACGTCCTTGTACTACTTACTTTTTCATACTTTCGCACCGCATCAAAGTGTATACATGAAGCTACTTTTTTTCTTTTGCCTTACTATTCTGATACTTTCCGGCTGTTCTTCCCCTACTCCCCAGCGTCTGTTTGGCACCTGGCAGATTGAGCAGTTTTTGGTAGATGGAATGGATCGTACGCGTAAGGCAACTTTGCGGTATGAACCCATACAATGGGGGTCAGCTATTCGGTTCACTGAAACAGGACTATTTTCAACCAATCAGCATGAAGAAGGCGCATGGCGCCTTAGTCCCAATGGAAATCTGTTTCTAATTCCGGCTGCTGAGAATGATACGCTACGCTGGAAGGTAACTTTTGGTACCGACTTGTTAATTCTGGAAAATCGAACCAAACGGATTACCCTCACGCGTACTGAGGAGATGCCTAAAATTAAGAAGAAAGCTCCTAATCTAACTACTAACTTACCCGGCACCTGGTACTTTTTCCGGTGGACTAACCAGCATGACACCATTTTTTATCCGGCCAACAAAAAAGAGGCAGTTTGGCTCACGTTTGAGTACGGTGGCGATTACCAGAGCGGCGAAGGAAAATTTCAGACATTTGCGGGACATTGGCAACTGGATCAAAACCGGGTGCAACTAAGCGAACTGGATCGCAGATTAAAGCAAAACTGGCAGGTGCATTTAGTAAGCGATACGCTATTTGTTGAACCAGCTTCAGATACTACCGAATGGTTTCAAGCTCAGCTCATTCGCCGCGACTGATAGGTTAGGGCTTAACCTGACTAAAAAAGTAATACAACAGTCCCATAATTTCACTCTGGCTGATCATCTTCTTGGCGTCAGGGTACTTTTCATTAAACTTCGTAAGCAAACGTTCGTAATCGGACTGGGAAAGTTGAAATTGCTCTTTGAGTTGGCTCACCGTTTTGGGGTCGTTGATTAACGTTCTGAAGACCGACTCTTCGTAGGCTTCCTTTACGGTTTCCGCGTATTTACGCCGCTCTTTTCCGTCTTTAGAAAACCTATCGTATAGGTAAGTGAATACTCCGGATAAGCTAGCGCTTACCTCAATTATGGGCACCACTTCATCTGATTGACCAGGAGTACCCATATTAAATCGGATAGTTCCTTTCTGAACAATGTCCTCTTTGCCACGCACTCCGGTCACGGTCATTGACTCTCGCTTCGGTAATTTGATGATAGGCTCAGGCGAACGTTCAAAAATGGTAATACCCGGCAAAAGAATGGAGTCTTCAACTAGCAATACCCTGAGTTTCTGCTCAAAATGGTAAGGTTCGAGCAGGATACGATAGCTCTGATATCCGATCAATGAAAAATCTAGGGTGTCATTGAAGGCGGCTTCAATCATGAACTGTCCGTTAATATCGGTGACGGCTACTGTATGCTGGCTGGTGTTGACCACATGTACAAAGGGCAGTTCTTCTCCCGAGCTAGATTCTACCTGACCACTCACTGAGAGTTGAGCAAAAGCGGAAGTTCCCCAGAACAGAAGTACTAATAACCCAGTGAATCTAACAATCAGCATACCTATCAAAAACGGGATATTAAATCGGTGTGTGTAGTATTCTCAATATTTCTCAACCAAACAGCTCCACTTCCTGCAACACTTCAGTAGATCACTGCAATAAAAATGCTAGGATCAGCAAAGGAAGCTACCTTCCGGAAAATCTAACAATACTAATTTTATGAAATCCTTCTTATTGTCAATGCTAGTTATATTCATCGGCATCTTAACTGTTCAGGCTCAAACTGTAATCTCCTTACCCAATGTAGCTCCTCCCAGCGAGGCAGATCCCATTACTGATTTAGCAGTTTTTACTGATAATGCCGTAGATGCCCACGTGATTTGGGCGGCTCCGGGATTTAAGAAAAACCGAATTGGGGCTCCGGTACATGAGCAGATTTTTGTGCTGGAAGGTAAGCTGCGTTTTACCCTGGATGGAAAAACACAAGAACTAACTCCTGGACACTGGGTAATTTTACCGGCTAATATTCCCCACACGCTGGAAGTCATGGGCGACGTGACAGTAAAGCTGCTAGCAGTTCAGGATAAACCTGCATCCTAACCGGCGTAATTGTACGCTTACTTGTTTAATCAGTATCGGGAAGATATATTGAGATCGGTTGCCTTAATTAACTGATCTCAATATCATGAAAATACGCTTTCGGGCTGCACAGTGCTACTGCCGAATCAACATTTTTTCGTCAATAGCGATAATCTTCTTACTGTTTACTCTTAGCTGCTCGATCAGTAGCATTGCTACTATTCGTCAAGACTCCTCCTTAACTACTGTATCACAGGACGAGAAACCACGTCTTTTGGTGCTAACCGATATTGGTGGCGATCCAGACGATCAGCAATCTCTGATCCGGTTGATGCTCTACGCTAATGAATTTGATATTGAAGGAATTATTGCTACCGCATCCGGTACTCCTGGCGAACTCAAGGAGGCAGTCGTAAAACCCGAATTAATCAGAGAAATTATTCAGGCCTACGGGCAAGTGCAACCCAACCTTTTAAAGCATCATCCCGACTACCCTTTGGCCCAGCATCTACTCGGTTTGGTAAAAATTGGTAACCCTCAGCGGGGCTTGTCTCATATTGGGGAAGGCCACGATACCGAAGGTTCGGATTGGATTATTGAGGCAACTGACCGAGAGGACAGCAGACCATTGAACATCGTAATTTGGGGTGGTCAGTCCGACTTGGCGCAGGCACTTTGGAAAGTAAAAAATACCCGAAGGCCCAAACAGTACCAGGAATTCGTAGCCCGCCTGCGTATTTACGACATCATGGATCAGGATGGTATCTATTCCTGGATTGCCGAGCAATTCCCTGACTTATTCTATATCCTTAACCGGGCACCGGAGGGTCAGGATAAACGAAACGCGGTGTTCCGGGGTATGTATCTGGGTGGTGATGAATCCCTGACTTCCCAGGCTTGGATCACTACCCATATCAAAGAAGATCACGGTCCGCTAGGGGCACTTTATCCGATAAAAACCTGGACCGCCCCCAATCCTCACGGTGTGTTGAAGGAAGGAGATACCCCCTCCTGGTTTTATTTTCTGCCTACCGGGCTTTCCAATCCGGAAGAGCCGGGCTACGGCAGTTGGGGAGGCCGATTTGCTAGCGGTGATACGCATTTTGTGGACGCAGTTGATCAAGTAGAGGATAAAAAGTCGGCTCGGGCTACTGTCTGGCGCTGGCGCCCTCATTACCAAAATGATTTTAGTGCCCGTATGGACTGGTGCGTGCAATCGTACGCTCAGGCAAATCATCCGCCAAAAGTACTGTTTAATAGTGATACTACTTCAAGTGTTGTACATCTTGAAGCTAGCCCAGGTGACAAGCTACCCTTGAGTGCCGTCGGTTCAATTGATCCCGACCAAGATGATCTGACTTACCAATGGACCGTTTATCCGGAAGCCGGGACCTACACTGGACGTTTATCTATTGAGAATGATACTTTTCCTAATGCCTACTTTATAGTCCCTGAGGCTGACGAATCAGCTACCATTCATGTCGTTCTGACCGCAACCGATGAGGGTAGCCCCAAATTATCCCGTTATCGGAGAATAGTAGTCACAGTAAACAATTAAGCCTATTTAGCAGTGCGGTTTCTCAGGTTTGAGAATCTCAAAAGCGTTATTGGATCGCCACCCCGACGGAATGCCGTCCAATTGACTCACACGGCCTAACGGCCACAAGATTTTCACAAAAAAAGCCCACTACAACTAGTGAGCTTTAGATGTACCAGGAGCGGGACTTGAACCCGCACGGCCTAACGGCCACAAGATTTTAAGTCTTGCGTGTCTACCAATTCCACCATCCCGGCAGTTAACAAATAAAGCGACCAGAGTAAGCCGCTTTTATTTAATGTGAGCGAAAGACGGGGTTCGAACCCGCGACCTCAACCTTGGCAAGGTTGCGCTCTACCAGCTGAGCTACTTTCGCGTTTCCAAAATTGGACTACAAAGTTAATCAACCCTTTCGAATAGTCAATATCCATTTAAGAAATTTTTATCCCAATCAATTGGTTCCTCCTCCCGTATTTTTTTCAGTACCTTTGATGGTGAAGGGCACGGAGGTTAGTGTGGGGAGTAAAATACAAGCGAAAGGATAATTGATCACCACCGTAATGCCAAGAACTATAACACGCTAACACCTAAACACAGTAACACACCATCCATGATCCTATCCGGAAAATCAATACAAGAACAACAAGGAAAGAATATCATCATTGAGCCTTTTCGGGAAGAGCAACTTAATCCGAACAGCTATAATCTGCGGCTGCACCATGAGTTGCTGGTTTACGACCAGGAGGAACTGGATATGAAAAGCGAGAACACCGCCCAGAAAATTATTATTCCTAAAGAGGGGCTTCTACTGGAGCGGCATAAGCTGTATCTAGGCCGTACGCTAGAGTTTACTGAGACTAAAGACTATGTACCCATGCTGGAAGGTCGTTCGTCCATCGGGCGGTTAGGCCTGTTTGTACACATCACCGCTGGGTTTGGCGACGTGGGCTTTGCCGGTTATTGGACCCTGGAGATGTTTTGTGTACAGCCGATCCGCATTTACGCTGGAGTGGAAATCTGTCAGATATTCTACCATTCTATTGAGGGCGATTACGAAGCCTACCAAAAGGGTAAAGGAAATAGCGGTGGTAAGTACCAGAACAACCGTGGCATTCAACCCAGTTTACTCTATAAAGACTTTCAATAATTTAACCTTACTAGTGTATGGCAACCGATGTGTTATCTAACAACATTCTGTTTGTTGACATTGAAACTGTTTCCGTCGAGGAGAATTATGATGATCTTTCTCCAGTTATCCAGCGAGCCTGGGGTCGTAAGGCTGAATTCTTCCGCGAGGCTGATACCAAATCTGCAGCCCAGCTATTTAGCGAGCGAGCGGCACTCTACGCCGAATTCGGAAAGATTGTGAGCATTGCCATTGGTTACTTCCATACCCTAGCTGATGATTGTAACGAACTACGGATAAAGTGCATCACCTACCCCGACGAAGCGGCTGTGTTACACGAATTTACCGAAACAGTGCAGCGCTTCGACCAGAACCAACTCCGCCTCTGCGCTCACAATGGTCGCGATTTTGATTATCCCTACCTCTGCTGCCCAAGTCGCTGCAACAGATGAACAAAAAGGCCTGGGAAGTACCTCACCTCGATACGATGGAAATGTGGAAATTCGGCGAGTACAAAAAGTTTGTTCCGTTGGATTTACTAGCGGCCCTCTTTTCGGTGGAAGTTGACTCCGACAAACTACTGGATGCTTCCGATATTCAGCAATTGTATTACCAGGATGAAAATTTGGATAAGCTCGTGCAGTCGGGATACCAGAATATTCGTTTACTCGCTCAAGTCTATCTGGCCATGCTTTCCCAGCCCCTTTTGCCCGATGAACTAATTACTGAGGTTTAATCACTTGTTTCGTATATTAGAATAAGCAAATTATTACTACGGGTAATACGTGTCTGCGAAAAATGAAAAATATGGAACCGCTCTACATGCGGTATTCACATCTAAAAGGAGTATCAGAGTCAGTAATAGACTTCATCAGAACAGAGTTCTGGTGGGATAAAGACTCTACACTAAAAAGCAATATTGAAAAAGATTTTGGTATCTCAGGTGATGATGCAGGAGATCTAATGACCAAGTTTGCTGAAAAATATCAAGTAGATTTAAGTGAGTTCGATTTCGAGAGATATTTTACTTCTGAGGGCAGTATTGGAAGCTTTTTATATACCCCAATGATTATTCTTTTGCTGGCTTTGTTTTTAATAAAGACAGTCATTTCAGGGGTTGTATATCTTTTTAATAAGAAACAAAGTAAGAGAATATTCAATTTTAGTTTCACCGAGGTGCTCAATGAATTTTATGATAAAATATATCCAAATCAACATGAAAGTCTAACTGTCGAGGATTTAGTTACTTCAGTAGTAAAAGGAAAGTTCACTAAGAGAGCTACAGTGGAATTTAAGATTGTAAAGTGAAGAAAATTGGCTAATAAAGAACAAATATTGAGATTTTTACAAGAGAAGAAAGGTGAGTTATTCTCTGATTATCAGTTGATTAAGCTAGGGTTATTCGGCTCATTTGCTAGAGGTGAAGAAACTGAAGAAAGTGATATTGATCTGATAGTAGAATTTGAGCCGAATACCGACAATCTGTCCGAAAAGAAACACTACATTAAATCTTTGGTAGAAAAGCGATTTAATCGTGATGTAGACATTTGTCGAGAAAAATATATCAAACCTTATTTTAAATCTCATATCTTAGCATCTACCATCTATGTCTGAAAAAGACAAAGGTAACCTACTAGCTATTCTTGATAGCTGTACAAAAATTCAAAGCTTTGTTGATAAACTAGAAAGTGCTAATTCGCTATACAATGATGTGAAGACATTTGATGCTGTTTTGATGAACTTCTTAATCATTGGAGAGTCAGTTGCCAAGTTGAGCGAAGAGCTAAAAAATCAATACGGTCAGGTACCGTGGACAAAAATCAAAGACTTCCGCAATATTGTAGCTCACAATTACTTTGGAGTTGATGCAGAAGAAGTTTGGCAAATTATTAAGAACCATCTTCCTGTTTTAGAAAGGGACATCAACAAAATATTAGGAAAAAGTGAACTTTAATTCCTTAATATTGTACTCCTTTCAAGAATAACAAGCTTCACTTCTCCCTCCTCCCTCGCCCCATCATTTAATTTTTACAACTAACCTAAGTAAACCATTTATGGCCAAACGAAACAAAAAACAGAAAACCCGTTCGCGGGCTAAGAATAAACAATCTAGCAGTTCTTTTAGTGAGCTATTACCCTTAGTAACCAACCTGCTTAATGCCAACGTTACTCGAGCCTTTACCGCCCGGCAGATTATGAAACAACTGTCGTTAGAGAATAGAGCTTCCAAGGTGGCAATTCACGAGATACTGGATACACTAGTAGAAAAAGAAGAGGTACGCACCCTACCCAAAGGCAAGTATCAATCCACCAAAGAACCGGAATATATTCTGGGCGAAGTAGATTACGTAAATCCTCGCTTCGCCTTTATCATCAGCGACGAATTGGAAGAGGACATTAAGGTAGATTCAGATTATCTTATGAATGCCTGGGACGGCGATACTGTGAAGGTACTTTCCTACGGCCCGGGCTACAGTGGTGGGCGAGGTTTGGCCCGTCGCCCGGAAGGGGAAGTGATTGAAATAGTAGAGCGGGTCCGAGATGAATTTGTCGGACGCGTAGAAATGTCGGCTCGTTACGCTTTTGTGGTGCCCGACTTCCGCAAACTGCACGAGGACATCTACGTACGCCGCGAAGATTTAAACGGAGCCAAGCACGGTGATAAGGTAATCGTCAAAGTTAACGAATGGCCTTTTCAGGATCGTAACGCCGTGGGCGTAATTACCCAGGTACTCGGCAAAGCCGGAGAACATCAGGCTGAGATGCATTCTATCATCGCCGAGTTCGGACTGCCGTTTGATTTTCCGAAGCACGTGAATCAGGAAGCCGATAAGATTCGGGGAGATATTACCAAGAAAGAAATTGCGAAACGGCGTGACTTCCGTAAGATCACCACCTTCACCATTGATCCGGTAGATGCCAAGGATTTTGACGATGCGCTCTCCATTCAGAAACTAGACAATGGGCTGTGGGAAATTGGAGTACACATTGCCGACGTAACTCATTACTTGCAACCAGATACGGCACTAGAAGATGAAGCTCAGGATCGAGCTACTTCGGTGTACCTCGTTGATCGAGTAATCCCGATGCTGCCCGAAAAGCTCTCGAATGAACTCTGCTCGCTGCGCCCGAAGGAAGAAAAACTAACTTTTTCCGCGGTGTTTGAGATAGATGATCAAGGGCAGATCAAAAAAGAGTGGTTCGGGCGAACGGTGATTTATTCCGATCGTCGGTTTGCCTACGAGGAAGCTCAAGAACGCATTGATACGCAGCAGGGTGACTTTGCCGAAGAGATCACGCAGCTAAACAAGTTGGCTAAGAAGATACGCGATGAGCGGTTTGGGCAGGGTGCTATCAGCTTTGAAACCACCGAAGTACGCTTCCGACTGGATGAAGACGGTACTCCTGTAGAGGTTATTCCGAAGGTGCGGGTAGATGCCCATAAGCTAATTGAGGAATTCATGCTGCTGGCAAATAGGAAAGTGGCGGAGTTTGTCTACAATTATCAGAACAAAAAGGAGAAAAACACCTTTGTGTACCGGGTACACGACTACCCTAATGTAGAGAAAATCGCTGATTTTGCCCAGTTTGCTCAGCGTTTTGGCTATAAACTGCATACTTCGGATGATAAAATTTCTCACTCCTTTAATGAGCTGATGCAGGCTGTGGAAGGCAAGCCCGAGCAAGATATTCTCCAGTCTATTGCAATTCGTGCGATGGCGAAAGCGATTTATACCACCGAAGCCAAAGGACATTTTGGTTTAGCCTTCAAGCACTATTCCCACTTCACTTCCCCTATCCGTCGTTATCCCGATGTGATGACGCATCGTTTGCTGGCTCATTATCTGAGCTGCGGAAAATCACCGGAAGCTGAAGGCTACGAGAAGCTTTGTGAACATTCATCGGAACGAGAGAAACGCGCGGCTGATGCCGAACGGGCTTCGGTGAAGTACAAGCAGGTGGAATACATGGCGAAGCGAAGAGATCAGGAATTTAAAGGCATTGTATCCGGCGTGACGGAGTGGGGAGTGTACGTAGAGATGGTAGACAACAAATGCGAAGGTATGGTCAGAATGGCGGACATGAATGATGACTACTACGAGTTTGATGCCCAGAACTTCCGAGTGATTGGCAGGCGTCGAAAACGTATTATTGCCCTTGGCGACAAAGTCAACGTCAGAGTAATCAGCACCGACCTCGACCGCCGAACGATTGACCTGGAATTCGTGAGGTAATGAATGAATATTAGAATGAGAGAATGAGTGAATAAATACTGACCTATTCACTCATTCTCTCACTCAATCATTTGTTATTTCAACAGTGCGCTTCGGTATACTTTGCCATCAGCGGTTACTCGCAGATAGTAGGCTCCGGGAGCTAAACTACCGGAAGGTATGTTTACTTGCTGGCGATGATCTGATTTTAACCTTTGTAGCACATTCCCGCTAAAATCGAGAATTTCTACGGCTACGGTGGCTTTCTCAGTCTCAAAGCTAACGGTAAGCTGCTCTTGGAGTGGAACTGGGTAGGCAGCCATCTCATCAATTTGGATCACTTCTTCGCGAGCAATAGCGGTGTTACTTCCACTTCCCTGACTTTTCAGTAGCACTACCCAATCCTGGCTACTGCTATTCGGGGGATTCCCTACCGATACACTACCCGTAGCTGTGAGCGTTGCCTTTGATCCGGTTTGTAGATTACCCCCGCTGCGCGGATTATACCAGCGGACATCGTATTTGGTTCCGTTACTTCCTAGACTAATATTGGTGGAACCACCACTTTCTAAGTAGACGGCATACACCTCTCCGGATTTAGCCAAGCACCATCCGTTATTCACTAGGTTATTGTTGGGAGTCATCTCCCAGAAGGGTAAGTGCTGATTAAAGAACTGCAACGCATAGCGGGTAAAGTCCCACATCTTGTCCCTGCTGCGGTAATCTTGTAGTGTCAAGTCTGACTGAGGTAAACGATAGCCGTAGTAGTATTCTACCCCCGCGCCGCCGGCCATCAGGTTGCCCCACAGGGTTTTCTTCCGAATATCAGCCTGACTGACACTAACTGTTTTGCCATCATTATCTTTTCCCTGATACGTCTTTCCGGTACTGGGATCTTTGTAGCCCAAATCAGGTGGCACGCCAATATTGGCACTTCCTTGCTCGTCATTCGCTACTACCCAGGGTTTTCCGGCGGCTTTGGAAGCCTCTACCCACTTCTTGGTATCGCGGTATACATTAGAAAAGCCAGTCTGCACAGAAGCCCCCGTTAAACGTGATTTATTTCCTATTAGTGGATTATACACATTATTTTGTTGCCCTGGATAGCTATGGATGACAATATGATGATCGTAAGGATCAATATCTTGAATGTACTGAGCGTAGCTTTTAATCCGGTTATTACCAGGGTCATTCAATTCTTGCCAAATGTCATTTTCTTCTCCCAAGTTCCAGTTCAGAGCTAGATGATGACCGAAGCGAGCGATGAGCATTCGGTAGTAAAGCTTTCGGTTTGTTCCTAAATCTCCACCATCCAGTAGCTGATCGTTTTCAGTTTCCTGGGTTTTAAAGTGTAGGTACAAGCCTAGCTCCTGAGCGTGTTCAAATACAATCTCCCACTGGTCAAGCTTAGAGACATCAAAGTGTTTGAAATCGCTGTTGCTGACGTAGGGGTACACATTCCTATCATCGCCATTGATATTCATCGTCAGAAAGGAGAAGACATTGACTTCTTCGGACGCTAAATAGTTCAGTGCCCCTATCATCTCTCTACCTTTATTTCCTTTCCAGTCAGGATCGCCATTATTCCAGTCTGAAGCGTGGGGCGACCAAGATTTTCTTCTTCCTCCTACGTTAGGAGTATTATCAAAGTCGTCGTAAGCAAGGAAATTTTCAGGAGCGTCGGAGCCACCCTTCACGAAGTAATCTCCGGTTTCGGCAAATTGCAAATAGTGCTTACCTACGTATTCCAGCCGACCCTTCGCCCGAAAATCTCGCCCAGATTTATTAGAGTTCTGAATTTGTAGTGATCCGCTTATTCCGTTAATGGTACTGTTAGCCGTTCCGGCTGATGCACTAGTGCTAATCGCTACCTGATTACCCTGCCGGAAGGAAGCAGAGTAGTTCCAGGTTCCGGTTTCGTCGGGGCGAAAGTGGACGCGCCACTGATTCCCCGATGAGGCACTGCTTTCCGCGGCGTTACCATCAGTAGCAAAGTAACCGGGCACGGTGTACGATTTTCCGGAGCCGCTATGCGAGAACGTCACGTTTAAACGGTAGTCTAAGAAAGGATTAGGGTTATTATCGGTTTCGGAGTGGTTAGGACCATCAAAGCTAAGGGTTACTTTGTGCCACTTACGCAGTTCGCCACTGACAGTAGCTGTGCCCAGTCCGGGGTCTGTGTCACCTTCACCACTCACCAGCAGTCCTGCTAGTTTAGCATTATTTACATCTGCCGAAAACGCCAGCGTAAGACTTCCGTCGGTCACACTCACTGTTTTAGTAATCTGGTAAGCCGCGTTCTTACCAACGGTCGCGTATAAGTCCAGATTACTTACTTCTTCCTTGCCTTCCATCTTCACATCAAACACCCGTTTGTTAGGAGCATTGAAGTAAATCTCGGCAAGTAGCAGCGTCACCTCGTAGGTGCCGTTGCTCACGGGGAGATTATAGGTAAAGTTGCCGAAGCGTTCACTTTGGTAGACAACATCATCGGTAGTGCTTGAGATGCCTGCATTACTTTTGTAGGTTTTTCCGCCGCTCACTAGCCGATCAGCGGTAAATTTGGTGCCATCAGCAGCGGTAAAGGCTGCGCCTCCGGAGTTGATCGCGTATAATACTTTGCTGGGTTCAGGAATAGACTGAGTGGTAGCCGAAGCCACTGCACTGTAAGGCGATGCTACACTATTGTAAAAAACTTTCACCCGAAAGTAGTAAGTAGTGTTGGGTTCCAACACGCTACTAGTGTGCTGATTGTCACCGTAATAGCTGGCGTCTACCTGAACGAATCCTGAAGTAGGCGAAAGCGAACGTTCAATGGCATAGTCGTTGCCGAGAGCGGGTTCGTCCCAGGTGAGATAGATTTCGGTGTCGGACAAAGCCGTAGCGACCAAGTTCGTAGGTGGGTCGGGAAGAGGGGTAGTCGCTTCATTAATCACGGTGAACGTGACGGTAAGCGCAGTTCCGGCAGTACCACTAGCTTTAGAGCCCGAATAAGGTGTCGCTTTTAAAGTATAATCACCTGGGTTTGGCGTCCAATTTTGGTAGTTACCATTAATGTCTCCTTTGAGGGCATAGGGCACTACATTCTCCGTTTGGAAATTACTGTTTCCGTTAAGAGCAAAGCGTACTGAACCTACCGTAGCGGGATTAGTATTGGCTCGAACATTGAGGTTGGTGGTTGGTAAAGTGGCTAGGTTAAGGGTTTGACCATTTTGCAGCAGACCGATATCGGCATCAGTATCGGCATTAATTAGCGTGAAGCTGGTGACAGATTGCGCCTGTACCACGCCCCAGCTAGTGAGGCAAAGTAAAAATAGTACTAGTTGTCGTCTCATAGGGTATAATATATAATAGTAAAAAGATACCATTTGAGCAGAACTCACCCTATCGGCACATGCATGATGTGCTTACTCAAAAAAAAATGCGACAATACTAGAAGATAAGCGATATAGCGACGGAGAGGAGAGATTTTGATATAATCTACGGTATAGATAGAAGAATTCGGAATATTTTACAAGTAGTTTCTTATAAAATCTTCACCAAAAAAATACGATGATTAACTTTAAAAAGTATTTGTTAAACAAAAGCTTTTTAAACACAAAAAAAACTAAAATAGAACCTACGTTCTACAACTCATCTCGCGGAGTAATTTTCAGCACCTTATCCGGATTGTTTAATAACACATACAATGCTCCATCGGGCCCGAAGGCAATATCCCGCACGCGGCCCACTCCTTTCAGGATCATCTCCTGCTGCACTACCTGATCACCGTCAACCACTAGGCGGCGTAGTTCCTCGTAAGCGAGTGCTCCCACCAGTAGATTATTTTCCCAGGCGAGAAATAGAGGACTATCTACAAACTCTACCGGGCAAACAGCAATGGATGGGGTCCAATACGTAATAGGTTGCTCCATACCTTCCTGCTCGGTTTTGGTAGAGACAATCTCTCCGCTGTAGTCTACTCCATAAGTAATCACCGGCCAGCCGTAGTTAGCCCCTTGCTTCAGAATATTGAGTTCATCACCGCCCATGGGGCCGTGATCTGTCATCCAAATTTCGCCGGTTTCAGGATGTTGGGCTAATCCCTGCACATTGCGGTTGCCCAGCGAATACACTGCTCCCAAAGCCCCTGGCTCATTCACAAACGGATTATCCTTAGGGATACTTCCGTCCGGATTAATCCGAAAAACTTTACCGGTTGCCTTGGTTGGATCTTGGGAATCCATGGCCTGTGCCATATCGCCAATAGTGAAATACAAGTACCCGGCATCATCAAACAGAAAGCGACAGCCCCAACGGTTGCCTTCCACCACCATCAGCGAGTCGGGCACTTCAAACAGAGTTTGCTGATTGATCCACTGATTATCCTCAATCTTCCCTCGTACTATCTTCGTTAAAGCCGGGGCTTCGGGGTCAGTTATATCCTGGTTGGTATGACTGTAGGCCAGATACACCCAGCCGTTCTCTTCGTAGGCCGGATCAAGAATAATGTCCATATACCCTCCCGTGGTACTTTCGGTATGGGTGGACGGTAAGCCCTGAATAGGTTGGGAGACTAGTTGGCCGTTGACTAGCCAGCGCAGGTTTCCATCTCGTTCGGAAATGAGGACTCTTTGCTCGTTCACGAAGGCAATGCCCCAGGGGGTATTCAGTCCTTCCGAAACTAGTTCTTCCACTTCTAGCGAGTATTTTTCGGTAGTCAGTTCAGTTGGAATAGGTCGCTGGGCGTTGGGTGGCACACTCTGGGCTTCTACTACGTAATCGGCTACCGCCCGAATCTGCTCATCGCTCAGCACATTACCCCAAGCTGCCATCTCAGTACCCGGAATGCCAAAGCGGATATTGCGGATCATGGCTCCTTTACCTCGACCGTAGGTCCAATCAGTTTTGATTAATGTACCTCCCGAGCCGCCCTGTAGTTGGGCTCCGTGGCAACCCGCACAGTAGGTTCGATACACTTCAGCACCATCCTGGGCTACTAATTGATTAGGTGTGGCTACAAACGCAGTACTAATCAGCCAGAAGAACCAAAACAGCACTGAGTAGAAGTTGGGTGAAGGGGGAAGCATAGAGTTGCGGTAGAAATTAATTAGAAACGATTGATGAAACAATATCGCAGAAATAACGGTGACGGTCAATTCAGGTTTAAATTCTACTGCCGTTCTAAACAAATAGTATGTTAGAATGGTAGTAATGCTATCACTACAAAACCTACAGTAACTATGAACACTTCTGCCCCCGAGACCATAAATTACCCTGACGAAATGACTCAAAAGCCGTTTTTTGACCTAACGGTAGAGATGCTGGAATGCGTACGGGATCATAACTTTGCGCGACTAGCCCAAATCTGCGACGATGACTACGGTATTGTAGATATTAATACCGAAGGCGGATCAGAGATTATTCGCGACCGGGCCGGTTGGGAGCGCTGGTTTACCGGGCTGTTTGAACAGCTAGAACGCATGCAGGCCCAAACCTGGTCGGAGATTACTAACTATGAAGCAATGGAATCCGCTGAGATGGGCTATAGTGTGGTAGACTTTGACCAGATGTTTATTGCTGGCAACCAACGCATGCGTTTTTCGGTGTTGGCTACTATTATCTGGAAGAAAACTGAGCACGGCTGGCAAGAGGCCCGCTACCATAGCTCCCTAACCGGTGTGAAAGAAATTAAAGACTAGTTTAGAAACTGTTCATTCACTCTTAAAAGTCAGATTTCCGGATAAAGGTCTCTCAAATCCGGATTCAACTTTTTGATCAGCTCTTCCTTCCACGCTCGCTTCCATTTCTTAAGCCGTTTCTCTCGGGCAATGGCTTCGTCTATGCGCAGAAATGATTCATAGTAGATGAGGTCAGTACAATTGTATTTCTTGGTGAACGCTGAACCCTCGCCGGACTTATGCTCCCGTATTCTGCGCATCAGATCAGCCGTAACTCCGATGTAGTAAACCGTTCTTCTCTTGTTTGATACAATGTATACACAACCGCCTCTTTGCATAGCCTCACTGCTACAATGGGTGTGCCTTTTCCGATACGAGATGGTATAACAATCGCTATAAACATACCTACCACACAATTACCTCTCCCCTTAACGTCATCCCTGGCGAAGTGAAACGCAGACCAGGGATCTCGAGTACCTATGTCCGAGATCCCTGATCTACGTTCCGTTGCACTTCACTTCGTCAGGGATGACGGGTACGGAGGTTGCACAGGCAACAGAGAGCACCCTTGCTCAGCGACCTACCCCAGTAGTATGGCGCTGGAGGACGAGGATGTAGTCCGTCTGCGAGGGTGGAATGGCGGAAAGCTGTCCGGTAGCGGTAGTTAGCTCAGCCGAAGTACTTGTGTTATCCGAGGGGTTGAACCAACTGGCTTCGTATTCGGCATGGTCAGGATTATAGAGCTTGAGGGTACTGGCTTTGGGAATATAGGCCATCAGGGTTTGACGATCTAGTGATTGTACTACGGAGATAAAGTGGTTGTACTGCTCATTGGTATCGCCAGGTTGTTCCACTAATAACTCGTTAGCCGGACGCAGGTTCCACCATTCGTATTGGTTCAGAAACTCAGCCAGGTAGCCAACCTGGAGACTGCCGGGAAAATCGATGCTCTCGCGCCAGGTGCTGAGCTTTTCAGGGGTACCGTGGTTCAGGATACTTTCACCTTCCCGAATCCAGGGCCAGATGGCGTTGGCCCCGTAGGTAATGCCCGACATAGGCGTGGCAAACAAACTCCAGTAAGAGGCGTTGCGGACGTCCTCCGCATCAATAGTTGGTCGAATCTCCTCGTAGTTGGGTTCCAGATTAATGACCGGACGAGCGGGTACGTGGGGCCAACGGGTAGCAATCTCTCCCTTGTTGATCCAATCAACCGTTGGCTGCCGGTCAGAGTGGCTCGACTGATAGCCGACAATATCCAGCCAGTCTTCGGCGGCGTGATTGTCACCAATCCACAACCGACCGTGGGGGTGCTGGGCTACCAGACCGGGAGGGTCATCGGCAAACACCCGACGGCCAATCTCTAACCAGCGCTGTTCGTACTCCCAGGCGTAGCGACCATCGCCGCCCAGCATCCAAACCACCTGGTTGCCGCCGTAGCGAGCTACCTGATACTTAGCCAGCATCACCGCTTCTTCTAACGGTAAGCTATAGCCAGGACTAAGGTAGCGTCCTGTAACCGCTGGTAACGCCCACAGCAGCACGGGAGCAGCAATTAGTCCGTACTCATTCACCCGGTCAATCTTAGCATCCATATGCTGGTAAAACTCAGGGTTTATCCGTAGTTGGTTGGAGTACTCGTAGGCGATTTGCCCTTCGCTGTTCTGATCGCCCCCGCGCCACTGGGTGGTGACGAGTTGAATGACGTTGTAGTTATGATCCTTGCGGTGTTGGAGGTAGGTATCCCACTCCTCTTCGGTAGATTTCAGTCCGCCGTTCCAGGCGGTGCAGCCTATCCACAGAAAGGGGGTACCATCGTGGTAAGCCAGGTGGTAGGTGCCTTTAGGTTGAATGAGCGTACCCCGCTGGTAGAGGGTAAGCTCGCTATCGTTAGTCTCACAAGTGAAACTACCTGATTGATTATGCAGGCCAGCATTATCTGTATCGGAGCAGACGGTTTGGTATTGCCACTCCCCTACCTCATCGGGAGCGAATCGAACTTTGAAAGTAGTGCCACCATCCCAAAAACCGTTGATCTTCATGGTCCGTCCGCTAGGCGCGGTGAATACGGCGTGGAAGTCTTTCAGATCGTAAATTGGGTTGTCGTAGGTTTGGGAGCTGGTGAAGCTCTGCTCAAATTTTTCCCAGCGAAGCGTCGCACGAGTGGGAATTTGACTGTAGGCAGTGATCGTGGATGTCAGTAGGCAGATGAGTAGCCAGCAGGTTTTCATAGGTGGTTGTGTTGGTGATTGATGGGTAATGATAGTGAATTATGACAAAATTACGTAGGAACACGATTAATCGTGCTCCCACCCAAACAGCCAAAACGAAGATAATTGTCCTACAAAATGCGGGTTTGTTTAAGTGCTCAGAGAAAGTCTTTGTCCGCTAGCAGCCCCGTTCTTCTGCTTCAGCATGGATGTTGGCAGATGAAAAGTTTTAAAAAACAGCTAGCAACGACTTTTCGCCGCCGAAGTGTGACAGAAAGCAGATCGAACCTTACATTCCGGCTGGGAAAAATGACTTTAAGCACTTTTTTGTCATTGTTTCGATCTGAAAAATGACTCCCAGCACTCTTTTAGTGATTTTTCTGGCGGGAAATGCGATAAAAAAGTGTTTTTTGAGACTTTCCTGACTGGAAAAATGACTTTGAGTAGGGCGAATTAAATTTTTCTAGTTCGAAATATCACTCAAAAGTGCTAGGAGTGACTTTTCCAGTTGGAAATTTCACTCTAGAGTACCGAAATAAGATTTTTCTCATCGAGAATCCTTCTCTAAACGGATGAATGATAGGGGTTAATTACCGGAAAACAGCCACTTTTATGCTGATTGTTAGTAATTGTTGGTTGAAATGGGGGTTTTTGTACAGTTTGGTGGTAAATCTTGCATTGGCCTCCTCACACCGTCATTCACGCACCGCATTGTCTGACGAAGTGGAGGCTACGCGCCCTGACGTAGATCCACCCTTCTCGTCATTCCTATCGAGTGAGCGAGACCACATCTTACACGTCATTCCTGACGAAGTGAAACGTAGATCAGGAATCTCAGACATTGATGCTGCTGATTGTGCTCTACTTGTAATTGCTCAAAAGTGCTACCTATAAGCTCGTAAGTTAGTGGTATGTTCATTTCTTTTGTCTTGAAACAAAAGAAACAGAACCAAAGAAAAATTCAAGAAAGCTCAAAGCTTCCCCGCGATGAGCTAGCGCACACCCCGCTGAACTTTCAGGCCTACGCACCGAAGTCGTAGATACTAAAAAAACTAGATGGTTTCTTTTAGTTATATTTGTCAATCACCTTAAATACTATCCTGAAGATCTTATTTGCCTGGGTATATTAAGTTATAATATGCTATTATGGCATTTAGAGGTTGAATATTGATGACCTTATATGGAAGAAAATCATAACTACATAGCTCTTAATTTTTCTCCTTTAAAAAATCAACATTTCAGTTTTATAGTCTATCGTAAAAAAAAGGAACCTGGGAGTCGCAAAGAGAACTTTGATAATTCTGTATCGGAAAGAAGTTTAAAGTTTAGTAATAATGTATATTCGAAGTACTGGGTTAGTTATGACAGTATAGAGGGATTTCTGGAATATCAGGTTACGATTGATGAAAACCGATACTTAACTCACGACTATATTTACAATCAATTACTCGCTAGCTGCAAATCAAAGCTCAACAGTGGTGATTTTTTTGAATATGGAAAAGGAAAATATAGAAGAATAGCTTTCGTAAATGATCAATATCGGGAAGGAAAGCAGATTGTCTGGGTTGAGCCGTATTTTTTAGATGTCTCCCAGGAATTTGGATTTTTAATTGATTTTGGCTTCTTAGGAGCTGACCATCAACCTTCTAATAGAGTTGTACAAAAGCTCAGTTTGAGTCTAAATGAAAAAGGAAGAGCGAATACAAACTTCTATGCTGATCGTTATGCTCAAATCAGAAAATTTGCAAAAAAATATTATGAACGTGTATTTTTAGAAACAGATCTTGACTTTGAGTCAAACAAACTGCTGCCTGTTGATTATTTAGAGAAGAAGACTTACATAGTTGGGGATGATACTGAGACAACATCACAGTATAGTATTAAAACATATGGGCCTTATGAAAGCTTTTCAGAACATGCATATATATATTTTCTCTACAGAAAAGAAGAAGTTAATCTCATTAAAGATTTTTATCCACGTCTTGAGGAAAAATTAAATGAAGATTACAAATTTGATTTTCAATTTAAGTCTTATCGAGCTGATACTATTGATGACGGTACTATCAGTTCCATAACTGAAGAATTGAACCAATTACCTCTAAATTCCAGAAAAATCGTAATTTTTCTTTTAAGAAAGAAAGGAGATAATGATGATTTGTACTATAAGATAAAGCACAAGTTTACCTCAAATCAAATAGCCACTCAATTTCTAAGCTATGAAATACTTAGAAATAAATATTCTATGGGTAATACTGCCCTTCAAATTTTTGCCAAGCTAGGTGGAAAGCCATGGAAGGTTAAACCAAGAAATGAAAAATGTTTAATAATAGGATTAAGTCAATCAATGTCTCAGGATGAGAGATACTTTGCATATTCTATTTTGATAGACTCTTCAGGTCTTTACAAAGCACTTAAAGTTATTAGTGAAGATTCAGAACAAGAAACATACCTGACAAAACTAGGAGATACTTTAAAAAACATTATAAGTGAATACTCCAGCGAATACGACAAGATTGCTATTCATACCCCTTTCAAAGTTAAACGCGAAGAGTTAGAAAAGATAAAGAGTATTCTAGAGGAATATTCGTCTGGCAAACTCGAATTCTTGGTGCTTAGAATTAATACCGATAACAAGTTTTTTGGCTATCAGAAAGCAATGAATAGTCTTACGCCTTACGAAAGTTCTTGCGTCAAAATTTCTAACACTGAGTTTTTAGTTTGGTTTGAAGGACTTCAGTATCACGATACAAAACCCCAAAAAAGGTATTCAGGCCCTACATACATCAAACTTCATTACAGTAACAATCAGTTAGATGAGACAATATTGAAAAATTACATTCAAGACATTATCAATTTATCTGGTGCAAACTGGAGAGGGTTTAACGCTAAATCACTACCCGTTTCAATTTACTATTGTCGTTTAGTGTCAGATTTTATTCGTGAATTTAAAAATCGTGACATGAAGGATATTGAAATAGAAAATTCTGAACCCTGGTTCCTATAGTGCAATGGCGTATCAACTTCAAAAAAACGATATAATCATATTATTAGGTGCAGGAGCTAGTCAGGAAGCAGGTATATTAATAACATCTGAGATGATAGAAAAGATTGAGGAGGAACTAAGTGGTTCTTGGAAGGAATATTATGGGTTATACTTCTTCATTAAAGAGCAAATTGAAAAGACACATGAACAAACGCTCAATATAGAGGATTTAGTAAACATTCTTGATGAATTACTTCAGTTATTAGAGAAAAAACATCCACTAACACCTTTTCAACTAAGTTGGATAGAGTTTACCGAAAAAGTTGGGTACACTGCTGGATTCGTTAGAGATTTTAGGGATAAGATTATTAGCAAATTGAGAGAGTGGGTTGATTTAAAAAACCAAGTAGATGCCCATTACTATCGTAATTTAGCGTTACTTCAGAAGAGTTATAACAACCCTATAAATGTCTTTACTCTGAACTATGACCTTTGTATAGAGCAAGTATGTCGTAATTTCGAGAATAAGGGAAACCACATACAATGTTTGATAGAGAGAGGGTTTGGTGACGAAAGTGAGCATAACCACTCTTGGGATTGGCAGCGATTTAGTACCTCTAGTGAAAAAAAAGAACCGGATATATACCTCTACAAGATGCATGGTTCAATTGACTGGGAACGAAACGAAGAACAAAAACTGATACACAGTTCAATAATGGGAATTAGGAAACATGAAATTATCTTCGGCACTCGTCAAAAAGTTAGGCATTATGACCCTTTCTTATTCTTTATTTATGAATTTAGGCAACATATACTAGATGCAAAACTAATAATCGTATGTGGCTATGGCTTTTGGGATGCCCATATAAATGATATAATTAAATTTGGTCTAGAGACAGATGATAATAAAAAGTTATTAGTAAACAGATATTCTGGAGACGATGAAGATGAAGTTACATTCATAAAAGATAAGATAGATATTGCAAGTGGAAGTAATATTGAAGTATCAATAGGTCCGGCAAGTGATTTCTTCAACGAATTCTTTGATATAGCTCGTTTAAATCAGCTTTTCCCTGATGATGAAAGTTTACCGTTCTAATTTTTCAGTCCGGTGCGTAGGCCCGAAAGTTCAGCGGGGTGTGCGTCAGCTCTTAGGGGGGAAGCTTTGAGCTTTCTTGAATTTTTCTTTGGTTCCGTTTCTTTTGTTTCAAGACAAAAGAAATGAACATACCACTAACGTTCTAGTATAGAGGTGGTACATGTGAGTATCAGAGATGCCATGTTCGAGATTCCGGGTCTTACACTTCGCCCGGAATGACGGGGAGGGGCGATCTACGCTCTGCTTCGTCAGGAATGACGGGAAGGGAAGATCTTCATTCTGCTTGGTTAGCCTACGCGGCCCGGGAATGACGGTGAGGAGTGAGAGTAGTGGTGAATATGTGAAGAAGAGAAAGAAAACGCGTGGAACATTACCTCCGTAAGAAAGGCCCTCACTCAACACAGTTAAAGAGATACCCCCCACCCTATCTTTAGGGTTAAAAACAAACCATGAAGAAAAATACCATTGAGGTACGGGTGCTGGCCGGTCGCTTAGCCCTGGAAAATGCCCGAAAGAACGCTCAGATTAAAGCCGCCCTGGCCCAGTTTGGCTACAACGACGCTCGCATTCTGGAAGGAGAAGATAAACTGAATGCTGCCGAGGAATGGCAGCAAACCCAGAAGGATTTGTACACCGATAAAAGCGAGCTTAGCCGTCAGCTAGCTGAAGACGAGCAGGAACTGCTAGCGATTTATACCAATCATTTAACCATTGCCCGCTTTGCCTTCCGCAACGATGAAGTATGGCAAAAAACACTGGAGTTGAATGGCCCTCGCGCTACCGTACGGGCCGGAAAGCTGGATCAAATCCGTACCTTCTACCGTCGCCTTACCACCCCGGCCATTAATACACTCAAGAAATTCGGAGTGGTGACTGAAGAGATTACGCAGGCACAGGCCATGGCCGATACATTGGTTGATGTGCTCGGTAACCGGCAGAACAAACAGGCCGAAGCCCAGCAGGCTACCCAATACCGTAATCAGGCACTGGAAGCCTGGGAAACCTGGTTTGACCGATTCAGCCGCGTAGCCGAAGTGGCCCTGATGGACCAGCCGCAGTTACTGGAAGCGCTAGGCATTGAAGTACGCTCGTAAAAGACTAATTAACCCCAAACCCAAACCGGAAGTGAGCACCCGCTGGCTACCGGTTTTTTATTCGAGCACTGACAAGCTACTGAGTACTCACTTGCATTTGTGCAGGTGAAGTGCTACTTTCTCAACCTACCGTCCGCCTACACAACCTATGCCGTCCAACACCATACAACACCGGGTTTACGAATTTCTGAAGGAACACCCTCCCTTTTCTTACTGCTCCGCCGAGTTTGTGCATCAGCTAGCGGCTATGAGCCTGGTTCAGTACTACCCACCCGACGAAATCATTTTTAAGGAGGGCGATCCTCCGGCTACGCACTTTTTTATTGTGCAACAGGGAGCCGTTTGCCTGCGCAAGCAAGATGAATTAATTGATATTTGCGGCGAAGGTGACGTCTTTGGGGTACGCTCCCTAATTACGCAGCAGAACTACGTTTTAACCGCGCAGGCGCAGGAAGAAACGTTGGTGTACGCCGTTAGTGTTCAGCAGTTTCGGCCCGCTCTTAAAGATAACTCACAGGTAGCCTTATTCTTTGCTTCTGGGCTGGCTCGCCAAGCCAAAACCACTGTAGAGGAAGCAGCCCCCTGGTCGTTTCCGCAGGAAACTTCGCTATTCACTACTCCCCTGCAACAGGCACTGCCCCCGGCTACCTTTGATAATTTACTGTACTGCGCTTCCGACACCAGTCTGCAACAAGCTGCTCAGCAAATGTCGGACTGGCGCGTCGGGTCTATTATCATCACCAGTGCTGCCCATCACCCACTAGGTATTGTAACCGATACTGACCTGCGCGACTGGGTAGCCACTGGTAAATTGCCACTGAATACTCCGGTATCTAAAGTCATGAGTCAGCCAGTGATTACGGCGGGGCTGCATCAGACCATTGCCGAGGTACTTATTCGGATGATGCAGCACAACGTGCACCACATTTGCATGACCAAAGACGGTAGTCCCAACAGCGAAGCCCTGGGTATGGTCAGCAATCGCGATCTGCTGTTGCTTCAGGAGAATAATCCAGCTATTCTGCTGCGGGAGATCTATAAAGCTAAGGTGGTTAGTCAATTAGCCGAACTGCGCGACCGGGCCGAAACCATGATTCAGCAGTATATCCATCAGGGAATTGCCATCCGGACTATCTCATCCCTCATCACGGTGATTAATGATGCGCTGATTGCTAAAAGCGTGACCTGGGCTCAGGAAGATTTGAAGAAACAAGGCTACGCTACTCCCTCCTCAGACTTCTGCTGGCTCTCACTAGGCAGTGAAGGGCGAGAAGAACAACTGCTCCGTACCGATCTGGATAATGCGCTGGTCTACCACGATCCTCCGACGGAGGAAGCTGAGGTTACGAAAGAATACTATCTGGCTTTATCCGAAAGAGTGGTTGATACCTTAGTAGAATGTGGCTTTGCTCGCTGCCCAGCCGAGGTAATGGCTAGTAACCCCAAATGGTGTACATCGCTAAGCGATTGGCAACAGCAATTTAAGCACTGGATTCAGGTGCCCGACACGCAGTCCTTACTGCACGCTGCCATCTTCTTCGATTTCCGGACTACCGTAGGCGATGTGGCTATGGCCGAAACCATACGAGCCTATATTTTTGATCAGTTGGAGTCTGAATCGCTGTTTATGAATCATCTGGCGAATAACGCTTTACTCAACCCGCCCCCACTGAGTTTCTTTCGGAAGTTTGTGCTGGAGAAAAGTGGGGAGCACGAAGACAGTTTTGATATTAAGCGCCGCGCCATGATGCCCCTGACCGATGCCGCCCGGGTACTGGCCTACGAAGCCCATCTCCCCGAGGTCACCAACACCCAGCGCCGCTTTCAGGAGGTTGCCAAGTCCGATCCGGCCCACGCTTCCCTCTATCAGGAAGCCGCCGATGCTTACGACAAACTAATTGAGATCAGAACCCGCGAGGGACTTAACCAAGGCGACTCCGGGAGATATATTAACCCTGAGGCACTTAGCCATTTGGAGCGCGAAATGCTTCGTTCTATTTTTGGAGTGATCCGGGATGTGCAGCAGGTTTTGCGCCACCGTTTCCAGCTTGATTTCTTTCGCCGATGAAGTGGTTCCGCCGTACTTCTCCCCCAACCGAGCCTCCTCCCGACTTCATTGTGCGGTACCAACAGGCAGCTCGTACCAAACCCGCGGCTTCCCTACCTCTCCAGCAAATTCGCTTTGTGGTGTACGATACCGAGACTACCGGACTGAACCCAAAGAAAGATCATTGGTTGTCGCTGGGAGCGGTGGTAGTACAAGATCGGTCTATCCGAGTTGAACAGAGCCTAGAGTTCACTCTCCTTCAAACTGATGTAGATATTGCAGAGCAGGTTGGCGTACACGGAATCACCCAGCAATCCCTCACCGAAGGTACTTCCGAATCAGAGGTCTTACCAGAGTGGTTGTCGTTTATTGAAGGAGCCGTACTAGTGGCCCATCACGCCGCCTTTGATGAGCAGATCATCAATCAGGCCCTGCACCGGCATTACACTGATTACAAAGTGCGCTTACGAAACCCCACTCTAGATACGGCCCAGCTCGCGAAGCGTCTAGATCGGTTCAATACCATGCCCGGCGCACAAAACCCCGCCCACTACAGTCTGGATGCCCTATGCCAACGCTACCATCTTACCCCCAACGACCGCCACACCGCCGCCGGAGATGCTTTCCTCACGGCTCATCTGCTGCTTAAACTCCTAGCCCAAGCCGAAAAAAGAGGCATACGTACCTATCGCCAGTTGATGGGGTAAGAAGTAGAGAGTGAAAGGTGAAGGGCAGAGAATGGGAAGTACAAGGTCAAGGGTAAACGGTCAACCTACCTGATCGTCGCTGGTTAATACTTCAATGGCTTCGTCTACGAACGGACGAAATTCTTCTTTCAACCACTTTCTATCTGCATTTTTTTTCTCGCGGGGGAACCGGATAATTTATCAGATTCCTCTTTTTTTCTTTTCAGGATTGTAAGTATATTTGACCGGCAAATAACGCTAGATTATTTGCTATGATGAATCACGCCGACAAGTTCCTGTACGAAGCGCTCACCTACGATGACGTTCTGCTCGTACCACATTATTCCGAAATACTTCCCCGCGAAACCAAGACTTCTACCTTTCTGACCAAACGGATAAAATTAAATATTCCACTGGTTTCAGCCGCTATGGATACCGTTACCGAAAGCAAGTTGGCGATTGCCATGGCACTATCCGGAGGGCTAGGATTTATCCACAAGAATATGTCGATTGAAGCTCAGGCTCAGCAGGTTCGCAAAGTAAAGCGGTCCCAAAGCGGCATGATTCTGGACCCCATCACTCTGGATGCCGATGCTACCGTAGCCGATGCACTAACTATCATGCGAGAAAATAAAATCGGCGGAATTCCGGTGGTAGACAGTGAGCAGAAACTAATCGGGATTATTACTAACCGCGACCTGCGTTTTCTAAAAGATGCTAGCCAACCCGTGACAGAGGTAATGACCAAAGACCGGTTGATTACCGCTAAAAGCGGAGTAGGGCTGGAAGAGGCCGAAGACATTCTTCAGGAACATAAAATTGAGAAACTACCCATTGTAGATGGGAACGGAAAGCTTACTGGCTTAATCACCTACAAAGATATTCTGAAAAACATAGACCGGCCCAATGCCTGCAAGGATGAATTCGGACGCCTACGGGTAGGAGCTGCCGTAGGAGTTACCCCTGACATTACCGAGCGGGTAGCTATGCTCAAAAACGCTGGGGTAGATATTATTAGCGTAGATACCGCCCACGGCCATTCCAAAGGGGTGATTGATGCCTGCATTTCGATAAAGCGTGAATTTCCCGATCTGGACGTGGTAGTAGGAAACGTGGCTACTGCCGAAGCTACCAAAGCCCTTATCAATGCCGGAGCCGATGCAGTAAAAGTAGGTGTGGGGCCGGGTAGCATTTGTACCACACGAGTTATTGCCGGAGTAGGTGTCCCTCAACTATCAGCAGTGTATGAAGCCGCTCCAGCAGCCAAAGGTTCTGGCATACCGGTTATTGCCGATGGGGGTATTCGCTTTTCGGGCGACATTGTGAAGGCGATTGTTGCCGGAGCTAACTGCGTCATGATCGGCTCGCTACTGGCCGGTACTGATGAGGCCCCCGGTGAAGTAATACTGTACGAAGGACGTAAGTTTAAATCGTACCGGGGTATGGGTTCTATTGAGGCGATGGAAGAGGGCTCCAAAGACCGCTACTTCCAGGATGCTGAAGATGACATCAAAAAGCTGGTGCCCGAAGGTATTGTGGGGCGAGTACCGTACAAAGGACTGGTAGAAGAAGTGTTGTACCAAATGGAGGGCGGGCTACGTTCGGGCATGGGCTACTGCGGAGCAGCCGATATTCCTAGCTTGCAGCAGGCTAAATTTGTAAAGATTACAGCGGCGGGGGTTCGAGAAAGCCATCCGCACGACGTGACTATCACTCGAGGAGCACCTAATTACAGTCTCTGATCTATCAACCGCTTGTCTCATCGTTTTACCCAAACTTCCTCTGACTCTCGGTTACAAAATTTATGTTAGTTTTGCAACGGCAGGTGTTGGCCAAATCATTCTATTAAACTAATCCAAGCCAGCGCCTCTTCTGTATGGTCAGATTGGGCTTTCATAGAAATGTAATTCGGCTCTCGCTACTGCTGGGTATTATCGGCTGGGTGGGCTTGGTGACTATCAACCTGCTGATACAGTTTGCCCGTACCCATGATTTACCCTCCGGATTTAAACCGGAACTCGCCCTGGTTTTTTTGTGTCTGTATTTGTTGTCGGTATCGGTATACTACCGTTTTATAACGGGTCGGGCCGAGCGGGTCAATTTCATCGATTTGCTGTGGAGGGTGTTTGCCACCGGCCTGTTGGCTACTATTGTTTCGCTAGCCATCTATCTGTTTTATCTGCTGCTGGGCAATAGTCCACTGGCCAGTAAGGTGCTGCTACTGAGTTTCTTCTTTCACGTTCGCTTTGGTCTGTTCGCAGCTTTCATCATATCCACCTTTATGGTCTGGAAGCAGTTGATTCTCTACCAAAAATCGAAGCGACTGATTCTGCTTTGGCAGATATTCGAGTATTCTCTGCTAGCTAGCATTGCGTTTGTCTTTCTTCCCGACCGGCAAGGCGTTGATGCCATTCTTCTGACTATTCTCATCCCACTGTTTGTTTTAGGAATAATTCTTTCAGTGAACCTAAAGTGGGTGGCCTATCTGGATTTCCGGCAGAAATGGAAAAGCATTTCTATTATGCTGGCAATTGCCGTCTTTATTATTTACTATACTCTAGAGCTATACAATGAAGTTGTAGCCCTGGAGGATTTACCTGAACTCGCCGTTCTGGTAGTTAATCCCTTCATCTTTGCTACATTAGGCTTCACGCTGGTATATAGTATTTTTTCGCTGCTGGTTATTATTTTCAATCTGCCAACTTCTTCGGTATTTGAGCAAAAGCTGGAAGAAATTATCAACTTTCAGCGACTAAGCCAATCTTCACAATCGGGTTACGACATTTCTCAGGTATACGATATTTTACTGGAGAGTGCCGCGAAAGCAGTATCGGCTGACGCGGGCTGGATTGAAGCGACCACCAATGGCACTCCTCAACTGCTTACTAAAAGTATGACGAAAGAGCGAGTTGAGATTTTCAAGAAACGCTTACAGGCTAACACCGAACAACCAGAGATCATCAACCCGCTACCCCGTCCACGCCTCCAGCGGCAGGATTACGAACAGCGACAGCGTCGCCACCGAATTCTAAAGCTACCAGAGTACCGTTCCGTACTATGGATTCCGCTAGTAGTAAAAAATAACATCAACGGAACTTTGGTTCTGTTGAAGGAAGTGAGCGATGGTTTCAATAAAGAAATGGTTAGCATCATCACTACGTTTGCCAGTCAGGCTTCCATCTCGGTGGAGAACTTTCAGCTGATGAATGAGACACTGGTAAACGAGCGTTACCAGGAAGAATTGAAGATTGCCAACCGGGTGCACCGCAGCCTGCTACCCAACAAACCAATTACCAACGAAGCATTTGATATTGCCGCCTTCTCCGAAGCCGCCGATCAGGTAGGAGGCGATTACTACGATCAGTATCAAATCAACGAACAAAAGTTTATTATTATCATCGGAGACGTTTCGGGCAAGGGGACCTCGGCCGCTTTTAATATGTCGCAGATGAAAGGCGTATTCCACAGTCTGGCTCCGCTAGACTTGGCTCCCGATACATTTCTGGCTTACGCTAATAGCGCCTTAGGTCGCTGTATGGAAAAAACCTCCTTCATTACCGCTTCCTTTTTTGTGGTGAATACCCAAAAGAAAACTATCAGCTTTGCCCGGGCTGGTCATACTCCCACGCTATACTACAGTCGCCGCAAGCAACAGGCCTGTTATCTGGAAATTCGGGGATTAGGATTGGGGATTATCCGCAACGAGAAATTTAACCAGTATATTGAAGTAAGCGAGCAGCAGTACGAATCGGGAGATATTATCGTGCTCTACACCGACGGTATCACCGAAGCTACGAACCAACAGGGTGAAGAATTTGGTTTTGATCGCCTTCGAGAAGTAGTTATCAACCACGCTCAAGAGTCTTCTAAAATACTCCAGAAAAAATTAATCGAAGAACTTTACGAATTTTGTAACCATGAGCCACTAAACGACGATTATACAGCATTGATTATCAAGTTTACATGACAAAAAGAACCTTAACTAAGACTAAGCGTATACTAAACTAGCTATGGTGGATGTACGAACTGATTTTGAGGGCGATAGCTGCCTAATTACAATAAACGGTGAGGTAGACGCCAGTTCTTCCATATACCTAGATGAAGCACTGGAGAAGGCTGTAAATGCCGATGTCACCAAAATTCTTGTAGATTGTCAGAACCTAAACTATATTTCTTCCGCCGGATTAGGAGTGTTTATGTCCTACATCCAAGAACTGGAAGCCAAAAATAAGAAAATGGTACTGTACCATATGAGTGCTAAGGTATACAAAGTGTTTGAAATCCTGGGACTACATCAATTGTTAACCATAGTAGAAACTGAGGAACAAGCCAAGACTGGGGCCGATGAAATATAATTATAAAGTACCCTGTTGCAAAGATCAGCTACAGAGTGTACGAGATTTTGTACGAACTACTTTAGGAAACTATACCATCTCTGATGTAGAGATGCACCAGCTAGTATTAGCGGTTGATGAGGTCTGCTCTAACCTGATGATCCACTCTCACCAGTGTAACCCTAAGCACAGCTTAGAGCTTCGGATTGAGATAGATGATAATAAGGGTATTACCTTCGAGATTTACGACTTTGGTAAGGGGTTTAATTTTAAAAAGTACGAAGAACCCTGCATCAAACAGATTATCAAAGATCGGCGAAAAGGTGGAGTAGGTTTGCTATTGGTTCGAAGAATCATGGACCAAATTGACTACGATTTTCACAAAAAATCGCAGCGCAATATTTACCGGCTTCACAAGAAGCTTGCTATTCAACCGGCTATCCGGTCTTAGTGAGGCTGTATCCATTCTGATACGGCCTTTTTATTTCGATACATTTTTAAATCAACTGTACCAGCTCACTACACAGCGATTCAGGTTCAACCCGCTCTTCAATGACCTGGCAGTCCAGTAGTGCTGTCATAACTTGAGTTAGCGTTTCGGACGAAACACTAAAATCGGTTTTCCAGACCGTACCCGCAAACCAGGCCTGAGCGTCGGCTTCGGATAGTCCGTAACGTTGTGCAACCATTGTAGCAGCATCAATCCGTTGCATAAAATCCTGAGCATATTGCTGTACTATCTTTAGCACTGTTCGCACTTTATTCAAATGCTTTTCTAGGATCTCATTCCGGACAATTACCACAAAACAAGGCCAGGGCGTATCAAACTCTCCGATTCGACGGAACTCGCCTCGCTCCACTACCGGCTGAGTCATAAATTTTTCCCACATGAAGGCATCGGCTTCGCCCTGGGGTAACGCCTGACGGGCACCGTCCATACCGCCCACTATCTGTAGTTTGATTTGATCCGTAGACCAACCGTATTGTTTGGCCATCACAAAGGCCATCAGGTGCGAACCCGACCCCATCCGACTTACGGCAAAGGTTTTTCCCTCTAGTTCGGCCACCGATTGATAGGATGAATTAGCCGCCACATGAACGCCCCAAGTGAGTGGGCTTTCTACGTAAATCTGGGCAATTTTTCCGGCAGCGTGCTGAATAATGCTGGCTACTACTCCCTCGGTCAGGGCAATTGCAATGTCTAGCTGACCCGAGCGTAGATCGGTCATCATGGCCCCGGTCCCTCCGGGGTAATCTTGCCAGTCAACAGCGAGGTTTTGTGCTCGAAACGCAGCATTTTCAATGGCCAAATGCCAGGGCAACATAAAGTGCTCAGGTACGCTACCTACTCGAAACTGATCCATAGGCAATAGCTACTTAGTGATGATACATCAAACCTGGAGCTAAAGTACGTTTTTTGTAAGTGAAAGTGCTATCTTCGTTTTTTTGCTTACTACTAAATTGACGTATGGCGCGTATTGTTCTCCTTTTCTTACTTCTGATAAGCAGTGTTAACTTAGTTAGGGCTCAGGATGAGAATTTGAATATTGCCATCGCTGCCAATCTGCTTCCGGCTATGAGTCAGATTGAAGCTTTGTACGAAGAAAAATTTCAAAGCAGCCTTACCTTGATCGTTGCCTCCTCGGGCAAACTAACCGCCCAAATTATCAACGGTGCTCCCTACGACGTATTCATTTCGGCTGACATGAAGTATCCGGCGAAAGTCTACAGCGCAGGAAACGGCCAACAGACACCGGATGTGCTTATTCAGGGAAAACTTGCTTTTTGGACGAAAGAACCTAGTGTACATTCAATTGAGGAAGGTTTGCAGCAGGCGAAAACCATTGCTATCGCCCAGCCCGAGCTAGCACCTTACGGTTACCAAACCCAGCAATGGCTACAGGCGCAAGGTTGGTGGGAACAAGTTCAGAGCAAACTGGTATACGCCGAAAATGTAAGCCAGGTAAACCAGTACATTGCTACTGGAGCAGTAGATGCGGCCTTCACCGCCAACTCAGCCCAATATACCGAAGCCGTAGGTAGAAAAGGAAAATGGAAAACAGTACCTGAAGCTACGCTATTGCCGCACGGCATGGTGCTACTCCAAAACTCCGAAGCTCCAGAGTACACCGTTAATCAGTTTCTGGAGTTTATCATTTCACCAGTTGCGCAAAAGGTCTTTCAGGATTTTGGTTACGCACTACCGTAAAACGCATGAACTGGTCTCCCTTTTGGTTAAGCTTTAAACTGGCATCGGTTACTACGGTACTGCTATTTTTGCTGGGTATTCCACTGGTATACTTCATCTACTTTTACGGAAGAAGCAGCAAACCACTTCTTAAAGCAGTTATTAGCTTACCGCTGGTACTACCCCCTACGGTGTTAGGGTATTATCTGTTGCTGCTGTTACGACCCGAAGGCTGGCTGGGCCAGTTAAGTCAGCAATGGCTGGACATCCGGCTGGTATTTAGTTTTCCAGGCTTGGTGATCGGATCTATTATTTTCAGTTTACCATTTATGGTTAACCCTATCCTTTCGGCCTTAGAGAATCTACCAGATACCTACCGGGAAGCAGCCTACACTTTAGGAAAATCTCGTTGGAACACTCTAATTCACGTGCTGCTGCCAAACATAAAGGCTTCGCTTTGGGTAGGTGGCGTAATGACTTTCGCCCACACTATTGGGGAGTTTGGAGTGGTACTCATGATTGGGGGAAGTATTCCAGAGCAAACCCGGGTAGCTTCTATCGCAATCTATAATGAAGTAGAGATGCTCAATTACGCCGATGCCAATGTATACGCAGCTATTTTGCTGCTATTCTCGTTTATCGTACTTATTTTAGTTTACTTGTATCAGCATCAGCGGACGCAAGGTATTATTTAATGAAAGTCAGCTTACAGAAACAGCTTAGAGGCGGAAAGAATTTTTTTCAGTTAGATGTGCCGTTTGAGATACCGAGTGGCGAAATGCTGGCTGTCATGGGGCCTTCCGGAGCGGGTAAAACCACCTTGCTAAAAATGATTGCCGGACTGGTAGCTCCTGATCGGGGATCGATAGAAATTAACGGGCAACTCTGGTACCAAAGCCAGAAGCGAATTAATCTGCGCACCCAGGATCGCTCTATTGGCTACGTATTTCAAGATTATGCTTTGTTCCCCAATATGAGCGTGCGGAAAAATTTGGAGTACGCGCTGGCAGCGGGGCAATCACGCGAGATTATTGATGAAGTACTGGATCTTATTCATATTCAGAATCTGGCTAATCAAAAGCCTACTGCCCTATCGGGAGGGCAACAGCAGCGGGTAGCGTTAGCTCGAGCCATTATTCGCCGCCCCAAGGTGCTGTTGCTAGATGAACCCTTTGCGGCACTCGATGAGATCATGCGATCTAAACTCCAGGATGATCTGATGGAACTGCACCAGCGCTACCGAACTACCACTTTGCTGGTTAGTCATAATCCGACCGAAGTAGCCCGTATGGCTAGCCAGGTATTGATGCTTCGTGATGGTCAGATAGTGCATCAGGGTCGCCCGGCTTCAGTGTTGGCCAGCAGCGGCGATGTACTATTGAAAGGAGAAGTACTGGCTATTGACCAGGACCGGGTAACCGTGGTGATCAAAAACTCGCTCAGTACTCTGGTAATTAGTAATGCTACTAGTCGTTATAAAGTAGGCGATACCCTCAGTATAAACTCGGAAGACTACCAGATTGAGAGTAAGAAAGTTGAAAGAAACACCGATAATAGCTACTAACGCATTAACTGCTTAGCAGAGTGGCAATTCATTATTTTTTTGCCTATCTATCATTCGTACTAACCCTATCTCTCGCTTTTATAAAATTACTGCTGAATTCATGAAAACAGCAAATCACATTCTGACCCGAAAGTAAGTAGACCTCCTGTTCTATTAAATCAGCCCTGTATGCAAGACGCAACCATCCTGATTGTTGAAGACGATGCCATTGCCCAACTCACCTTTTTACAATACTTGCGAGATTTGGGCTACGAAAACGTCGTAACTGTAAATAATGGGTCAGATGCCCTGAAGACCATTGAGTCGTCTTCCATTGACCTGATATTCCTGGATATTCGTATTCGGGGAGAGATGGACGGAGTAGATACTGCTAAGCAAATCCAGAAAAAAACCAGTGATCTTCCCCTAATTTTCCTGACCGCCAGCACCGACCGGCAGACTATACAGCGCGCAATGGACTGCCAGCCCTACAGTATTATCTATAAACCCTACGATCTGGCAATCCTGCAGAAGTCTATCTCGGGAGCGCTGAATTATAAGACCTACCACGATAAGGTAAATCAGTTGAACAGCCGACACATGCTGGACCAGATTTTAGATGCGGCCGACGTAGGTATCTGCGTCACTAATGATCAGGGACGGTTTGTAAGGGTAAATAAGGCCTATTGTGCCATATACGGATATTCCGAACAGGAACTGATCGGGCAACCATTTACGATAGTACTACCCGAAAATATTCATAAGTATGCGGAAACCCTCCATCGTGAGTATTTGGCAGGAGAAACCGAAGAAAGCAATGGAGAATGGCAGGTGCTCGATAAACAGGGAAACCAGAAGGACGTGTACGTTACCGCTGGTCGGCTAACCACCGAAGATGGACAACAATACAAGATTACTACAGTAACGGATGTTACTGAGCGAAAACAGGATGTCCGGAAATTAACTCAAGCTCTAGATGAAAAAGACTCTTACGCCCGGGAAATTCACCATCGGGTAAAGAACAATATTAATATTATCTCGGGTCTGCTGTATCTCCAGGCCGAAAAAGTGAAAGACCGCCCTTTTGTTTACGATCTTTTTCACGAGAGCATTAGTCGGATAAAATCGCTCTCTCTTATTCATGAGCAGCTTTACCGTAACGATAATTATACCTCAATTAATCTCAAAGAATACGTTCACTCCTTGGTGGGTAACGTAGAGTCTACGTTTCGGGACAAGGCTCAGCAAATTAGCATCATCCAGGAAATATCGGCTATACCTCTGGATGTAGACAAAGCCATTGCCTGTGGTTTGGTTATTAACGAAGTACTGCCCAACAGTTATAAATACGCCTTTACCGTCGATAAAAACCATAGCTCAGCTCAAATCCGTATTCAGGCCTACGCCGAAGACGAAGCCATGCATATCATCATCAACGATAATGGAGTAGGTCTCCCCGCCGAGTTTGACTTAGAAAAAAGTAACTCACTTGGATTTCAACTTATTGCTAACCTCACCCGACAACTCAACGGAAAACTGGAACTCAGCAGTCGAGAAGGAACTAAGATGCACCTACAGTTTCCAGAATAAAAAAACCTCATCCGACTATCGAATGAGATTCTCAATATTCTTGGATAGCACCTATCTACTGTACATCCTTATTGGGAAGAACATTAGTAATCAATTTCACCCGCTCCTGAGCATTTACTGCGTTAGAAACTACTGTAATCACTTTGTTTTGGCGTCCCTTCTTACCAGTACTGTTAAAAGATACGTCAATAGAAGCAGTTTCGCCCGGTGCGATAGGCTCGCGAGGCCAGGAAGTAGCGGTGCAGCCGCAAGTAGTAAGCACGTTCGATAAAATCAACGGCTCAGTACCAGTGTTCTCAAATTCAAAGGTGTGGCTTACCTTATCGCCCTGAACAATATCCCCAAAGTCTTTAGTGTCTTCAGCAAAAGTAATTTGAGGTCCGTCTGGGGCTTCTTCGGCAGCGTTTTGCGCTACTGCTGCCTGAATCATAAAGATGCTTAGCAAGGATACAAAGATGTACTTCATGTTATGTAAAGTTTTTGATTGGTTGGCTAAATCACCAACAAAAAGTAGTCCTGAAATAATTTCCCTACTGCCATCTTTTTTCTGCCAGCGTATGATTTCTCTCTGATTTTGTAGAAAGTTCGAGTTTTTCCAACGCTTTACGCTTATTCTGGGTCAATGAAGCAACAACCTAATTTTCCCAGTAATGAAATCAGTATTTACCAATTTTCTATTTTCTCTTTTAGTGGCCTGTCCACTGCTAGGGTGTATGGATCAGGAAGAATCCGCCTTTGAGCAGCAAGTACGGGAAGAAGATCAACTTATTAACAACTATCTCACCGATAACAGCATACAGGCCGAGCGCCTCAACAGTGGTATCTATACCGAAATGCTGACTTCAAACGATGCCGGAGCAGCGGTAGAGGATGAATCAATTGTAGCTATTCGCTATTCGTTAAGTACTTTAAACGGTAAACTTATTGGCAATCTACCCGATTCGGTGGCACCCATCCGGTTTTTTCACGCCCAGCGCAACCCTAATGCTCTGTTCCCCCGAGGAATTAATATCGCAATTGAACGTATGCGAGTGGGAGAACGCTATCGGCTCTACCTACCTTCCTACCATGCTTTTGACTCCTACTCTTTCGGTCAGCTAATCCCCCGAAAAACTATTGTGATAGCGGAGGTTGAAGTAGTAAAATTAGAACACGAAGACTCTATTAAAGTCAACAATCATCAGACTATGGAAGCATTTATCCTTCAGGAGAACTTTGTGAGCATAGAAGAGCTGGCAGCTGGAGTATTTCTGGAGATACTAGAAGAGGGTACTGGAGATTTACCTAAAACCGGAAGTCTGGTGAAAGTTAATTATAAAGGCTATTATCTAGACGGTGAGGTATTTGATGAATCGGAGGAAAATAAGCCTATTGAGTTTTTTATAGGAAAAGAAACAGTAATTCCTGGGTTTGAAGCGGGAGTAAGCGCCTTAAAAAAGGGTAGTAAAGGCCGAGTGATGATTCCCTCTCACCTAGGCTTTGCCGAAGGCATTCAAGTCATTCCCCCGGCTATCCGCAAGGATTTTCTGAAGGAGTATAACATCCGCGACTGGCGACCCTACGAGCCAATCATTTTTGATTTAGAGCTAGTTGATATCCAGTAGCCAAGATATAGTACTTGGTGTTATGGTGTTACACGATGATTTCTTCGCCTTGTTATCTGCCCCTATGCCTTACTCCTAGTCCGCTGCTCTTATCCAGAAAAAAATTCTTCGCGGAAATTCATGAGAAATAGCTGCTGTTTAGCGCGAGTAACGGCCGTATATAGCCAGCGGATGTATTCCATTGTAAGCCGTTCATCGGGCAGATAGCCTTGGTCTACAAATACCGCATCCCACTGCCCGCCCTGCGATTTATGACAGGTGAGTGCGTAAGCGTACTTTACCTGCAAAGCATTCAGGTACAAATCGTTACGTACTGCTTCCTGCTGTTGCTTGCGGGTTTCCTGATCTTCGTACTCTTCCAGCACCTGCTGAAACAACTCCCGATATTTATCTTCCTCCAGTGCCACCGAAGGAGAGTGCAATACATCCAGTATGATTTTAGCATCAAAGGCGGGCTGGTCGGGATAGTCCAGCAAGCGTAATTCCAGGTCGGCAAAGCGTAATCCGTGCTTCTCCTCCAGATTAAACACTTTGATGATCTCCACAAAATCGCCATTGGCTAGAAAGGAAATGGCGGAATTTTCTTCGGTGAAGAAATAATTATTCTTTACGATCATGAGGTAATCGCCTACTTCCAATTCATTGTCGTAGAAAAATATTTGATGCCGGATGAAGCGATTGTACTGTACCGCTGCCCGGTTCGAGCGGCAGATTACCGCTGTATTATCTTTTCCAAATTTATCATAAGCATAGCGCAGGCCATCCTCCAGCTTACGGCCTTCCATCCGGTATACATCCGAGAAACCCCTCGTTTGTAGCTGAATACCAAATTCTTCCTGACTAAGTTGCTGCCGCAGTTGAGTGGCATTCCGCAGAATACCCGAATTCTGCTCTTGCCGCATTACCTCAGTTAGTTCGGTTTCAAAGATATCGAGTCCGTACAAGTGTTCCAGATGTTCTGCATTCAACCCCTGGCTTAGCGTTTGCCCCACCGGGGGCAGTTGGGCAGCATCGCCAATGAGCATCAGTCGGTTGGTCGGTTGCTCAAACACATAATCGATTAAATCCGATAGCAATCCGTTACGCCCACTTCCCCCATCGTTGGAGAGCATAGAAGCTTCATCTACCACATATAGTGTATTTTTCTGGTAGTTTCGGCGACGGGAGAACTGCAATCTACCCGAGATCGGATCAGCGGTACGCTGGTAGATAATCTTATGAATAGTAAACGCACTGCGCTCGGAGTAGCTGGCCATTACCTTAGCCGCCCGCCCAGTGGGGGCCAGCAGCATTAGCTTTAGCTTGAATTCCGGCAGGGCTTTTACTAGTGCACTTACCACCGAAGTTTTTCCTGTGCCGGCGTATCCTTTAAGCAACAAGGCGGTTTTGCGGTCGGCCTTTTGGGCCAGAAAAAGATCAAATAGGGTAAATAGCTTCTGCTGACCTTCGGTGGGCTGATGAGGAAAATAAGCCGCAATTACTTCCGAAGGCTTAGACATAGTTGGGTGTTATAGTGCGATTGTATAGAGTGTTATGGTGGTCGGGTTGCTAAGGAACAGTGTTCTGTGTTCTGAGTTCAGTGTTTGGAGTTCAGAGCTAGAACTGACTCAACTTCAAACACTAAACTCTATAACACAATAACACTTAAACACAATAACACTCAATATTTAGAATTCAGCATTTTTGGGAGTGCGGGGAAAAGGAATCACATCGCGGATGTTTTGCATACCGGTAACGAACATCATTAGCCGCTCAAAGCCAATACCAAAGCCGCTGTGAGGAACCGTACCAAACTTGCGGGTTTCTAGGTACCACCACATCTCTTTTTCTGGAATCCCCATCTCAGCCATCCTCCGTTGCAGATTGCTTAACCGCTCCTCTCGCTGCGAGCCACCGATGATCTCGCCAATCCCCGGAAAGAGCACATCCATTGCCGCCACAGTTTTATCATCCTCGTTTTGCCGCATGTAAAAGGCCTTAATCTCTTTGGGGTAGTTATACAGAATGACTGGCTTCTTGAAGTGCTTCTCTACTAAAAAACGCTCGTGCTCCGATTGCAAATCAGCACCCCATTGGTCGATAAGAAACTGGAATTTCTTTTTCTTATTCGGCTTAGAATTACGCAAAATGTTAATGGCCTCAGTATAGGTAATGCGCTCAAACTCACTATCTACCACAAACTGCAACCGTTCCAACAACGTCATATCGCTGCGCTCTTCTTTCTTTTTATTCTTCTCTTCGTCCAGTTGGCGTTGGTTCAGGAAATCCAGATCGTCGGCATAGTTGTCCAGGGCAAACTGCACCAGGTACTTCACAAAATCTTCCGCCAGATCCATGTTATCGTCCAGATCGTAAAAAGCCATCTCCGGCTCAATCATCCAGAACTCGGCCAGATGGCGGGAAGTATTGGAGTTTTCGGCCCGGAAGGTAGGGCCAAAGGTGTATACATCCGACAGTGCCAGCGCGCCCAGTTCGGCCTCTAGTTGGCCCGATACGGTCAGGTTGGCTTCCTTGCCGAAAAAATCTTCCTGAAAATCCACCTCACCTTCTTCAGTCAAAGGCGGATTCTTAGGATCGAGGGTGGTTACTCGAAACATCTCTCCCGCACCCTCCGCATCCGAGCCGGTTATAATAGGCGAATGCAAACAATAGAAGCCTCGATCGTGAAAGTACTTGTGGATGGCAAAGGTCATGGCATGCCGTAAGCGAAACACTGCACTAAAGGTAGAGGTACGAGGACGCAAATGGGCTTTCTCCCGCAAAAACTCGTAAGAATGCTTTTTAGGTTGTAATGGATATGTCTCAGGGTCAGCCTCTCCCAGTACTTCAATCGTTTCAGCCTGTAGTTCAAAACGTTGTCCTTGCCCCTGAGATTCTACTAATGTCCCAGTTACCGACAGTGCCGCCCCGGTATGAATACGATCCAGCACCGCTTCTGAAACTTGCTCAGGGTCAGCCACTATTTGCAGATTATAGATGGTAGAGCCATCATTCAAGGCAATAAAATTCACATTCTTGCTGCCTCGTTTAGTGCGCACCCACCCTTTCACTACCACCGGTTGGCTAGTGGCCTCCTGAGGTAAGTTATCTCCTAATAACTGCTTGATTTTCCACCGCGATTTTTGCATACTATTATCTTGAGAAATGTGCTTTTTAAAAGGGTTAGAACCACCCTGCTTGAAAGTTAGTTAATACCTTACGGATGTAGTAAAACTGGCCGTAAAACAACGATAATTTGGTCTTTTTAACAAAGATTTGTGATAATATCATAAATTTGCGCCTCAGTGGGGGCACACATTTTTATCATGAAGAAATAGCATGCAAAAGCTTGGTTTAAACCAAACACTTAGTCAACGATTATCGCCGCAGCAGATACAATTTATCAAGCTGTTGCAGATACCTACGGCTGAGTTGGAAGCCCGTATTGAACAGGAATTGGAAGTAAATCCTGCCTTGGAAGAAGGCCGGGATAACGAAGAGGAAGTGCCCGTAACGGCCGAAGATGATTTTGGCGATAATGATCAGGAGGACTACTCGGAAGAGATCAGTGTAGAGGATTATCTGGCGGAGGATGAATTCAGCGGTTATAAAATGCAAGGCGACGGATCGTACCAAGACGAGGACGATAAAGATTTACCGATGCCTACTTCGGTTTCGCTAGTAGAGCAACTACTCACTCAACTCAATTTTCTTCAATTAGATGACCGACGCCAGCAAATCGGATTACAACTTATTGGTAGCATTGAAAGCGACGGATACATTCGCCGCGACCTGGAAGCCATCGTAAACGACTTGGCGTTTTCCCTGAATATTGATACGGATGTAGAAGAACTAGAAGAACTGCTGTCCAAGATTCATAATTTTGATCCTCCTGGCATTGGAGCGCGCAACTTACAGGAGTGCCTGCTACTGCAACTCGAGAGAAAACCGGAACAGGATCGTTATACTCGGGTGGCTATTGATATTATTGAGAACAACTTTAAGGAGTTCACTAAAAAACACTTTGACAAGATTTGCCGCAAACTGGGGGTAGACGAAAACACCCTGCGGGAGGCAATTAATATCATTACCAAACTGAATCCGAAACCAGGTGGAGTAGATACTGGCCTAGCTTCCCGAACTCAATACGTAGTACCAGACTACATCCTGACGAACGATAATGGCAAATTAGAACTTTCCTTGAACTCAAAGAATGCCCCCGAGCTTAGGGTCAGCCGCTCGTATTCCGATTTGATGCAATCTTACGATAAGAGTGACAAAAAAGACAAAAGGCTGAAGGAACAGGTCTCGTTTGTAAAGCAGAAGTTAGATTCAGCCAAGTGGTTTATTGATGCTATTAAGCAGCGGCAAAACACCTTGCTCAATACCATGGAAACCATCGTGAAGTACCAGTACGATTTCTTCCTTACGGGAGATGAAAGCAAGTTACGCCCCATGATTCTGAAGGATATCGCCACCGAAATTGGAATGGATATCTCTACCGTGTCGCGGGTAGCTAACAGCAAGTCGGTACAAACCGAGTACGGCACGTATCCGCTTAAATACTTCTTCTCGGAAGGTATTGCTACCGATTCGGGTGAAGATGTAAGTAGCCGCGAGGTGAAAAACTATCTGAAAGAACTGGTTGATAACGAAGATAAGCGCAAACCGCTTTCAGACGATAAGCTAGAAAAACTACTAAAGGATAAAGGTTATAATATTGCCCGTAGAACGGTAGCGAAGTATCGGGAGCAGCTACAGATTCCGGTGGCTCGGCTAAGAAAGGAACTTTAATGATACGAAAACTGGCGGTTGTGTGCTCGGTGCTGATGCACCCTCTGCTGATGCCTACCTACTTATTTGCACTGCTATTTTACTACGCTCCTATTGTTGTCCGTCCAGGTGTAGGAAACGCAGATTATTTACTGTTGGCTATCTTCTTAACCACTTTCCTCATCCCGATAGTCTACGTAACAGTTTCCCGCTTTCTGGTAATCCGGGCTAACTATCTAGCTATTATATCCATGCCTACCCGGCAGGAACGGATACTCCCCTTCTTCTTCATCAGCATTTTTTACCTGATTGTCACATTTCTGTTTGTTTATAAGTTTGAGGCCAGCCCGGTGCTAAGTGTAATTTTGGCCGCCACCACAGCTATCATCGTAGCAGTGACTATCGCCAATCTATTTTTGAAAGTAAGTGCTTACAGTGCTAGCAGTTTTGGGTTGGTAGGATTCATAATTGGATTAGGTACCAAGTATCCTCAAGCCTTTCTGGTACTTCCACTAGTAGGCTTTCTGCTCCTGAGTGGACTGGTAATGTCGGCGAGACTTTACTTGGGCTCCCATAAACCCATGGATGTACTGGTTGGCTGCATCATCGGTATAACCATCAGCCTATCCTCCGTTTTGATATTTGTTCCCTAGTATATAAGAATGTCCTTACTCCTTTAGCTACTTACTTTGTCCTGTATTTTTCGTACGCTTTCTTTCGGCCAATAAATTGTACCCACTGAATGAAATTAAACTCCAGGTGGTCAAACATCATTTTCTCACCCTCTATTTCTAAGTGTAAATCAGGAATCCAACGCAGATTGGTGCGGAGAAGGCTTGTTCCGGTTTTCGTCACACGAATATCCCAACCGAATATCAACCCCAACGCTGGCTTGGTTTCTTGATACTCCGTTCCATTTACGTTAGCTCTCAGATTCTCTACAGATCCAGTAACTCCAGCAAAAGGCACAAACCCCAACCAATTAAACAAGTTCTTGTACGACTCTAGCATAAAAGAATACCTTCGTAATCTAATTTCAGTATCAAACCCGGTTAGGCGGTCACCCAAAGTTCGAAATGATACCCCCACATTCATGTCAGGTTTGTTAAAAAATCGCCCGAAAGTAATATCCGGCATAAAGCCTCCAAAGTAATCATCGTACAAATAGGGAAAGTTACGCTCCAGATAACCCGATCTGGAAATCTGTAGCCCCGCCGATGGTCCTAATCCCCAATACCAAGTACTCAAACGGTTTTCTTTCACGAGAACATGATGCTGCTCATTAAGATTGCGAACCACCTTCGGATTTCTCATAAACCCATCGGTATCCCAATACCGTAGAAGACTGACATTGAACGAAAACGGCTCAAATGTTGTGGTACCAGTTTGAGTGGGGGAAATATAATAATCAATCTCGTCTTGAAACTGATAATAGGCCGAAGCGGAGATTAAGTATTTATCGGTAGTATAAGTAGCACCGAATTGTAGGGGGGCGATCATGCGCCGGTAACGCGCTCCTCCTTCAGTATACTCACCTTCCTCGAGCGTGTGTTGGTACGATAAGCTGCGGAAACTTAACCCTACAAACGGGCTAACCCGGTCTGGCTGTAGTTTTATAGGGTAGATCCGCATGCCAGTTTCTATTCCCTGGGAGTAGGAAAGCTCTTCAAAAACAGTAGGAGTATTTTGCCACGATAAAAGAGACAGAGGAAAAGTAACGTAGAAGTCAGCATATCCCCAGAAGTGTATCCCGCCTAGCGTTATTCGAGGAATAAAAGTATTGCTAAATGAGGTATTTCGTAGGGTACCATCTTGCAAAAAATCAGTATCTCCTCCCGATAGCATCAGTATATCACCTCCCAGAGTAAACCAGGCAAACTTCGTACTTCTTTCAATATACTCTTGCGAGTATACAGTAGTATCGACTTGAGCCTGAGCGTAGGAGAGTAGGTAAAAACAAAAAGGCAAAAAATAGGCTTTCTTCATTTCTATTCGCTTTACAGCTATAAAACAGGAAAGCTAGCTCGAGGTTTGATAAGATCGTTTAGAAAAATTTTCTGATTAAGTACCTACTCATACGTAATGCACCTAAATTCTTAGGAAAACCCAAATAACTACTTACTAAACAGCGAATCGACAAATTCCATTTTGTTGAAGACTTGTAGATCTTCCATCTTCTCGCCTACTCCAATATATTTCACCGGAATTTTAAATTGATCAGAGATACCGATAACCACTCCGCCCTTGGCTGAGCCATCTAGTTTGGTAATAGCCAGCGCGCTTACTTCAGTAGCTTTGGTAAACTCCCGAGCCTGAATGAAGGCATTCTGACCAGTGCTACCATCCAACACCAACAGCACCTCGTGGGGAGCTTCGGGCACAAATTTCTGAATGACGCGCTTAATCTTAGAAAGCTCATTCATCAGATTGACCTTATTATGTAGACGACCGGCGGTATCCACAATCACTAGATCAGCCTTCTGATCCACCCCCTGCTTCACCGCATCGTAGGCCACCGACGCCGGATCGGTATTCATGCCGTGCGAGACCACGGGTACTCCT
>CAKZYJ010000074.1 GCA_937884755.1 uncultured Flammeovirgaceae bacterium | reverse complement strand
GAAGTGTACACGGAGGTGGGTGAAGCTGAGACCATTATTCAGACGTACGAGGGCATCAAACGGGCACTTACGCTGTTGGGTGATAATCATAGCGTATTAGTAAACCCTGATCGTTCTCGCCTTAAAGGTAATAGCAAAATAAATTTTAATGTAAAGAGCGTTCCTCCCGTTTCGGTACCTGATGATGTTGGCTACGTTAAAATTACTTCCTTTTCAGGAGGAGGCGATGCGGCTACGGCTTTCGCCGATAAAATACAAAAGCAGATACGATCCGCTGATAGCCCCTCCTTGGTAGGTTGGATCGTTGACCTACGAGGAAATACTGGGGGTAATATGTGGCCGATGCTAGCCGGAATTAGCCCTATACTGGGTGAAGACACTATTGGGTATTTTGTTGACGCAAAGGAAAGACGTTATCATTGGGAAGTTCGTAACGGTAGCTCGTACAATAGTAATAGGCTAAAGACTGCGGTTACCGAACCGTATGTCTTAGCCAATCCTGAACCAAAAGTAGCCGTATTGTTAGATAAAGGCGTGATGAGTTCGGGAGAGGCGGTAGCTATTGCGTTTGTAGGCCGGGAGAATACCCGTAGCTTTGGCTCAGCTACCTGTGGACTATCCACGGCTAACAAAACTTACCGTTTAGATAATAATTCCGTACTTGCTCTTACCGTTGCTTATATGGCTGATCGTAACCTGAAGGTTTACGGTACGCCCATAGAACCCGACGAAGAAGTCGCCAGCGAAGCGGTGGTGCAACGGGCTATAGCATGGCTTCAAACAGTGAGCAATTAGCAAAGGTTGCCCCGCAATGTGCAATGAGCAGTATGGCACCACCCCACCCCACACGTCATCCCTGACAAGCGAAGCGCGATCAGGGATCTCGAGCAAAGATGTTCGAGATCCCTGATATTTTCTTACGCTAAGGCTACAGAAAATTCCGGGATGACGTGACGGTGGTACATGGCACAGGATGTCCACCCAACGCTCGAGACCTGGTAACAACCTGTACACTTTTCATTGTTCATTGCGGGGCAACCCTTGCAAATTGCAAATTGTTATTTGACAATGATGCCAAACGCCTCCAGTTGCTGAGGAGTTTCGGCGAAGGCGTAGCGGGCGGCGCGGACGAACTTCTTCATCCAGGCATCGAGCTCCTCATAGGCTTCCTCGCGTTGGGTGCGAGCTTGCTGGGCGGCTCCTTTGGCGGTAAACTGCTTAGCGCGAGCCGCTACTACCGCCTCAATCATAGCTTGGGCCTGGGCAATAACCTCGGGGGTAACTCCGAAGGGAGCCAGTTGGACTTCAATTTTATTGATATTGTCGTAGAACCTACGGACTTGCTCTAGCCAAGCCGAGCGCTTTACTTCACGAGTACCACTCAACTCTAACGACTGGTAAATACCTCGGTCGTAAGGTACTGCAATACGGGCCAGGGTTAGATGTTGTTGGTACAGTTGCCGTAGCTCCCGCTCGGCAGTACGTAGCTCATCGGTGCTAGCTAGCTTTTGGCTGTTCTTTTCTTTCTGATCGGCCAAAGCGCCGTAGGCAGTCTGGTAGAGGTTCAACCCCTGGATGGTATCCTGGGTAGTCCAGCCCTCCTGCTTAAGGGTTGTAGCGGCCTCGGGGTTGCTGCGCACGTTCTCAATGCTGATATAGGTACGCTCCAAAAATTCTTCTCGGGGCATTTTTACTTGATTTTAGTTATACAATGGCACAAAGCTCAGAAAAAGTAGCCGTATTCGAAGGGGTAATTAGGCTTCAGCGGTACATAGGTAGTATTTTGACCCGGATTGTCCTTTTGTCAGCCCCGAAGTAGTGATCAATAACGGTTCATTTGTCACTCGTATAGGTTGCTGAGTAACAACCTAACCATTAGTCGACACTACTTAGCCATCTAGTAGACACATATGAGCCATAAGTCGACACTAGATGGCGATCAAGGAGACACAAATGGCCGGCCAGTCGACACTACTTAGCCATCTACCTGACACATATGGGCAACGGTTTATCACTACTTCATTATCAACAAGGCACGTTTGCCCGGTAAATGTTACTACTCTACCACTCAAAAGTCTCGTTTGCCCGGTGAGATAGTGCTAAAGCCAGCAACAGCGGTTGCATATTAGCCATGTATTGATGTAGAATAATGGGCATAAAGGTTAGGCAGCCTAATTAAAGTAAAGACTAATTAGCCATTTTTCCAGAGATTTGTTGTTTAACGATACTTCACTATATTATTTTCTTATTTATTAATAGATGCCTAGTAGAAATAAGTAAGTATCAATTACAAATGATAATAAACACTTATAAGCGTTTACACAAACTGCATTAATCGTGTGGCGATCTATGAGTATAATACCAATTAAGATCACCCTTATTTTATTTTTACCTATTAAACCCAACGAAAACAACGCAGATATATGACAAATAAGCGCACCGGTGTATATATACTATTGTTGTGCAACATATTAAAAATCATGCGTCTAATTATATTCGTTTTAACTTGTGTCAGTTTTTTGACTGAATCTTTTGGACAAAATAGAATCGTAGAATTAGAGTATAAAAAAGTTAGAAGTGAACTTGAAAAATCAAGTAATTCTTTGAATACTAATTTGTTTTTGCCTAGATCAGATTTCTATATAGGATTGACTAAAGATCAGATAGTTGAGAATATTGAAATGAATCCTTGTATCGATATCTCTTCAGATAATATTAAAAATCAAAAAATAATAAGTGCATTAGCAAAAATGAATCTATTAGATGATTTGTTCATAAGATCTGATTTAACTTATACCAGTTTACTGACTGGTCAACAAATAGAAAAAAGCAATTCGAAATTAATTGTAGATTTATTCTTTGTTTCTCAAAATTTGGGAATGATCAATTGTTTTATTCCGATTTTTGATCAGAATAAGGCTAAAGAGCTAGTAACAGAATTTGAAGGGATATTTGAATCAAATTCGTGTTTTAAGGAGCTAAAAGAAAAAATATAAACGTTGCACAACAAGGGGCATAGTTCACAGGCATCATGCGACGCAATCTGCCTGCGAGACCATGCCCGAGTCGTTAGCGGTCAGGTAAAAAATAGACAATGCAATATTTAGGATACATTTTAGTAGTCGTTCACTTTTTTCTGCTTCTATGGTCAACAGGTGGAATAGTTGAGATGACATCTGCCAAAGTCCCTTGGACGCCATACACAAATTTAGACTTTCCAACTTGGTTGCTGCCAATTCATTGGGGTTCAGTAATTATCACCTCAATTGGATTTTTGATTGGCTATTTCTCTAAATGGAGTAGAACACCTGAATTTTTGCTTGCAGCTTACACCATGCTATTTACAATTTGTGTGATAGAAACCTTTGGATTTATGACGAGCTCGACTAAATACATTGCGATGACGACTGAATTAGTAACATACACGGTCATTTTACTTATGATGTTTAAGAGCAGATATTTTATCGCGTATTTTAGTTGAGACAAAGAATGGAAAAGTAAAACCCAAACCGCTAACATTGTAAGAACGTAATGCGGGCAGAATCGATAAGTTTAAACAAATTGAACATTTAACAAACATATTGGTAAACCGAAAGCAAAGTGCTTCTAATCTCGCACTATGCTTATACTTACCGTTATGCGGAAATATGAACCTAAGAGAATCTCTTACTCCAACAGCTAATCAGGAACGCATTGAGAAAGTCAAAGCGATGATCCAACAAATTGAAGATATTCTAGGTAACCCTGATAAGTCAATTCCTATGATAGAGGAATTTAACAACTTTACGAATAAGACATATGATAAAGAGTATTTTCATTCATATTGGAGTTCAATAAGCCTCGAGGATTTCGCTCGGGATGCAGCTCAACCAACACCGGTAAAAGATCCAACTATCACCAAAAGTGAACTTGTAGAGATTGTTAAAAGAATTATCAATGCAGATGAATACACCGACTTTTATTTATCAGTCCTTGATGTAAACACTCCTCATCCTAGCGTGAGTGACTTAATTTTCTGGCCAGAAAAGGAAGGATTAACCGATGAATCAACTGCTGAAGAAATCGTCGAAATGGCTTTGAAATACAGCCCAATTCAACCGTAATCCGCATACTGTATAAGACATGTGTTTCTGTGCTTCCTACAAACTTTGGATGCACTGACAGACTTCATTACTTTAGTACGATCCATAAAGTGAGAGCACACGCCTTATACATGGCCGTTAGCTGCAAGCAGAAATAAGATAAATGGAATATAGAAACGGAAAAAAAGAGGACTTTATCAATATCGAAAAATTTGTAAAGGATGCAATTTTTCCATCATTTTATCGAGATGACCTGTCTGAGGAACAGTTGAAAGAGAATGAATGGGTAATCTCGGTATCTGAGAAGTCATGCTTATCAGCTATTGAAAGAAAGGATTGTGGAATATTAGTCGCACATGAAAATGAATTGGCAGGATTCATAATTGCGGATAAAAGTCCTAAAGACCATCCTGAAATAGATTGGCTTATTGTTTCACATAAATATCAAGGAAAAGGAGTAGCAAAAAAATTAACACAAATGGCAATAGAATGGATTGGTGAAAAAGAAGCAATTAAGCTTGGAGTCATTCATTTTAATAAAAGAGCTATAAAGTTTTATGAAAAATTGGGATTTAAAGATAGTGGTAAAATTGTGGGCAAACACAAGATTCCGAGAATATTAATGATAAGAGAAGCCAGCAGCTAACATTGTATATAGCGGTGATGCTGTCTAAACGCCGCATATACGAACCGTTATATGCCACCAAGAAGACAATAAAAAATGAATCTAGAGAACAAAAACATACTCATAATTGGCGGAGGAACTGGAATGGGATTCGCAACTGCAAAACTTGCGGAATCGCTGGGAGCTAAAGTTTTCATTGCAGGACACAACAATGAAAAAAACGCGAAAGCAATATCAAAACTATCTTCAAATGCTGAAAGCAGGTATGTGGATGTTGTAAACAGTGAGTCCATTTCTGAACTATTTGGATCTATTCCATCGGTAGATCATCTTTTTATAACTGCTGCACCAGGTGGAACAGGAGATTTCAGGAATGCGCCGTTGGAAATTAAGGAGACATACATTTTCGGAAAGTTTTGGAGTCTCTATATGATTACAAAAATTGGGATTGAGAAGATTTCTAAAGACGGATCTGTCACCTTCATAACTGGAGGATTTGCAACAAAACCAACAAAAGGAACGGTGCTTGTGACAGCTGCATTTCACGCTGTAGAAGGTTTTGCAAAAGCATTAACAGTTGAACTTGCTCCAATTAGATTCAACGTAATAAGGCCAGGTTTTATAGATAGTGGATTTTGGGACTTTATGGAGGAGTCTGATAGAAAGGAGCTTTTCGACAAAACGAAAAAGACTATTGCTGTTGGACGCTTAGGAGAATCAGAGGATATTGCTCAAACTGCTGTTTCAATCATGATGAATTCATTCATGAACGGACAAATTATCGAGGTGAATGGCGGAATTCTACCTGAGTAAAAAAGGCATATAACAAATGAGAAGCTCAATGAGCAAACTGAGCTATGAATAAATTTCAATATGAAACAGCAACTTTAAAAGTAATATGAAAGAGTATGCCCACTGAGCTTATCTGGACGTTATGCTAACCGTAAAACCATCATACATGAAAGACCTAACAATCACATTAATGGCTTTATTGTTAATTTCTTGTAATGGGAAAAACAATCAAACTGTAACTAATTCTACTATGGAAATCGACATTCAAGCTGAATTAAAATCAATTGAGGAAACTCGTTCCAGCGTTATTCTTGCTATAAAGGAAGGAAGGTATCAGGATATTGGACAATGGGTAACTCCTAATGCAAAAACAATAAGACCAGGAGGACCTAGCTTTGATGAAATGTTCACGCTGGGAAGAGAACGTGGCATATTTCCTTACGACAGTATAATAATGACACCAACTGAAACTTATATAATGAATGATTCAATGGCGTATGACTGGGGCTCGAGTAGGACATATTACACCAACGAAGAGGGCAAGCAAATAGAACTTAGAAACTCTTTCCTAGTAATACTGAAGAAAATTGATGGTAAATGGAAACTTCATAGAGAGGTAGCATCATCAGTTCTTGAATAAAATGATTGCCAACAAAGTATAACTTCAGCTACGGCTGGTTGAACTACTTCCAAATTCATACGAATTTGCTTCCATCCGTCATAAACTGAAATAGAAAGAATATAAATCCGTATCTGTTAGTTATACGAGAACGTTCACAAGCCAATGAGAAAAAGACTCTTCATTCTACTATTAGGAATTATCTCTTTAGGCCATAGCTGTAAAAATCCTCAAGAAACGCAGGAATCGGTTAAAGAAGAGGTTACCGTAGTAACGAAGACATCCTTAGTGATACTGGGTAATGTGCAAGATGCGGGCTATCCTCAGATTGGGTGTACCAAAGCCTGCTGTGTAGATCAGTGGGGCAACGCCGCCGAGCCTAAGATGGTCACCAGTCTGGGGTTGGTAGATGGGGAAACCCGCACTACCTGGCTATTTGATGCCAGTCCGGATTTTAAGTACCAGACCAAACTACTATCCGACTACGCCGGAAACGAGTCTATCGTACTTCCCCAAGGCATCTTCTTGACCCACGGCCACATGGGGCACTACACCGGGCTGATGCATCTGGGTAGAGAAGCCATAAATGCCCAAGAAATACCCGTGTACGCCATGCCCCGAATGGTAGACTTTCTGCGTACCAGCGGCCCCTGGAGCCAATTGCTGAAACTGAACAACATCGCTATACAGAGCTTGTCGGCCGATTCGGCAGTACAATTGACCGAATCATTAAAGGTAGTGCCCTTTCTGGTGCCCCACCGAGCCGAGTTTACCGAGACGGTGGGCTACCGCATAGAAGGAGCCAGTAAATCAGCTCTCTTTATTCCGGATATTGACAAATGGCACCTGTGGGAGCGGGACATCCGAGCCGAGATCGGGAAAGTAGATATTGCCTTTTTAGACGCTACCTTCTACCAAAACGGAGAAGTGGGCATCAACCGCGATATGTCCGAGATACCCCATCCGTTTGTAGAAGAAAGCATGCAACTATTTGACGAATTGTCGGAGCAGGAAAAGCGCAAAGTTTACTTCATTCACTTTAACCACACCAACCCCCTGCTGCAAGAAGGCAGCGAGGCCCGAAGAGAAGTACTAGCCCGAGGCTACAATATCGCCCATGAAGGCTTCACCTTTGAATTATAATGCAGTAGTTGCTTAAGGCTGATAGATTTTAATTGATATAACTCAATCATGTACCACCTACCAGTCGTGTAAAATCTATGATAAGACTCAACTCTAGAGTACTCTTGCAAACATCCTCTCTTATTATGATAGTTTTGGGTACTGTCTTATTAGGTAGAGAATTGTATGATTGGATCGTCCTTCCAAGCATATACAATGAAGAAGGTGCTTATGGGTTAATAACTTTATTTAAGTATAAGGAGAATACTTATAGACAGATGTTTTTCTGGACAATAGTTGTATTAACTGGAGCAAGTTTTTGGATAAGCAAGAGGACGAACTGGTTGTTCTACCAGATGCTTCTAATATGCACAAGCTTGATTCTCCTCATTCATTTGTCCCTTTCTTATTTACCACTTGTGTTTAAGCTCCTTGTCCTTGCTATGATAGTTACTGTAGTTATTCTCCTTTTCAAACAGCTAAATAAATATCTTACGACAAAGGAGATAAAGAAGTCTCAGAAGTTAGGTTCAATGATAATTGGTTTTATGTGCGCCATGACTTATTTTTTATTTTTGGGATTTTTTGGTTGAAGAAATAAAAAAGAATGCCCCTAGTCAGTACCACTTGAAAACCTAGCAACCTATGAAAAAGTATTTTTTGATTAGTCTACTTTTTGTTGGCCTGTTCTCCTGCAACGAAGATGAAGAACCCCGAATAGCCGCAGAGGCGGAAGAATTTCTTAATGAAGTACTCAACATTATGGAGGCTAACTCCATCAATCGAAATACCATTGACTGGACCGAGTTTAGAAGTAAAGTATTTGAGAGAGTGGGTACCGCCCAGACGATTGATGATGTCTATCCTGGCATCGGGGAAGCCCTTACGCTTTTAGGAGATAATCATAGCTTTTTCCTAAAACCCGATGGGGGAAGTATCTGGGGAAGAGGTACTATACGGTGTGATGCTGACCTTATCTTCTCGTTCACCGTACCGGAAAATATTGGTTACGTGAAGGTAAGTGGGTTTTCAGGATCAAGCCAAGAGGGCGTTGCCTTTGCTGACCGCATTCAAGACCAGATTCGATCGCAGGATAGTCCGGATATTATCGGATGGGTAGTAGACCTGCGGGGTAACACCGGAGGTAATATGTGGCCGATGCTAGCCGGCATTGGTCCCGTACTCGGAGAGGGTGCCTCTGGTCACTTCGTTGATCCTGATGATAGCCGACAAGCCTGGGGTTATAATAATGGCAGATCAATCATTCAGGGCAATACGGTAGTTCAATCCTCTAACCCTTACGAGCTGATAAATCCTAATCCGAAAGTGGCGGTACTATTGGATAATGACATCGCTAGTTCGGGCGAAGCGATTGCCATTGCATTTGTAGGGCGAGAGAACACCCGTAGTTTCGGTTCGCCTACCTGTGGTCTGTCTACCGCCAATAGCGGATTTACCCTCAGCAACGACTCCCAACTGATCTTAACCGTTTCCTACATGGCCGACCGAAACCTTAAGCTATACGGCACTCCCATCGTACCGGATGTAGAGGCTTCTAATGAGGAAGTATTTGATCGAGCCGTTTTCTGGCTCAGCGAGTAGATTAAACTCTGTGATCAGTAAGTTGACTACATAGTATTCAACAAAGAATAGAAAGTCAGTTTCTTACAACCTGCTATTGATTTACCATCTGGGGCTTTTTGCGAAAAATGCCTAGCAGTAACGGCAAGGTCGCCAGTGCTCCGAAGATCACGGTCATGGTGAACACATTTACGGGGGCCGCAAAAAACTCACCGGCAGTACAAATGCCGAGGATTAGCACGGTAGAGAACGGTAAGGAACAAGCCAGGATATTCATGGCGAAGTCCAGATCAAAAGTAGGTTTATCGGTGCGCTCACTGATCTCTTCCATACCGCCTACAGCTGACATATGGGCGAATGGCCAGAAGCTACAAGCACTCTGAGGAAAAATAACAATGAGTAACGCTATGCCCAGGTTAGGCACCGGCAACAGTAGCAACAGCAAAGCACTTACCGAGAAGGCAATACTAGACCTCAGTAATAGCAGCGAGAGAATAGTACGGAACTGCTGCCAGTTCAATTTTACCGATATACCGATAAACAGCAGTACTAAGGGAGTCATCATCAAGCTAAGGCGGGTAGCACTCATTTGAAAGAACTCCGGCAATGAGCTAAACGAAAACCCAAGAGCCAGCATACTGAGGGCTACCAACAATACCATGTTGATCGGCTCCTTAATCATGGAGAGCAGCATGCCCTTTACTTTAGCACCCACGGGCTGGTTCTCCATTTTATGCAGACTGTAGTACCAGCGCATAGCAATGAGGTAGAGAATGATTAAGCCAAACACTTTGTTTCCCACATCGGCCAACGCAGCCATGGCGAGTGGTTCCTCTCCAAAGTATTCTAAAATAAACGGAAAAGCTGAAAGTCCGGGTGCTAACGATGGAATGAGCATTTTAACCGTGCGATGGCGAGCGGTTCCAGGTTGGATTGACGGTAGTATTAGATGCATTTTATCGGCCAGCCAGAACATGGTTAGGTTAAAACCAAGAGCTAACAGCGGCACGATAGCCATTTCCCAGCTAAACTCAATCTTTAATAGTGCAATAAATATGGTAGCGGGTAAAGCGATACTTAAGATCACTGTTTTTAGTCCCGCTTTCTGTTCCTTACTCTTAATCTTAGATTGTAACGAATAACCCAAGAAAATAAGGATGACTAATGAAATAGTTTTAATTACAGCTGGATTCATAGAGGCACAGGTATTTCAGCAAACCACCAGAAAGCAGTCCCGAACTGTCAATAGAAAAGATAAGTAGTCAGTATAACTCTTTAGAGATTCTTTGCAGTTGGGGCAGAAGAAGTATTATTTTCCGCCCTCAACTGTTAAAGAAAGATTATTCACTTAAAGGATAAAAGCTAACAGAATTATTTACCACCGGCTTGTACAGTTGCTTTGTCAAACACCTGAGCTAGAGCGGTAGTAAACTGCTTCATTTCATCCATGGTTCCCATACTCACACGGCAATAGGGCTGGTCGTTGATATTGTACGTACGAATACCAATACCCTTATCTACCATAGCGTACATAAGCTTGTCAGTAGGCATATCAACCGGGAACATGATAAAGCTAGTGTAGGATGGGTAGGGTTCAAAGCCCATACTCTTCAGTTCGCCCATCGTGTATTCGCGGCACTCTTGATTCAGCGTTTGGGTCTTCTCTTGAAACTCAGTATCCGCTAAGCTAGCCATAGCACCTTCCATAGAAGTTACACTGATGCCCATTTCAGTGCGCACCATATCCTTGATCGACTTAATTCGCTCGGGCTGAGCCACCATATAGCCGATCCGTAGTCCAGCCATACCGTGTAGTTTGGAGAAAGTACGCGCAATGATTACATCTTTACCTTCGTTCACCAGTCCTACGGCAGTCTTCACTTCAGGGTCCATCGCCAACTCAATGTAAGCTTCATCAATAAACACCGGAGCTTTATCAGCCGCTTTTCGTCCGAAGGCCATAATCTCATTTGAAGGGGTAATGGTACCCGTCGGATTATTCGGATTACAGATATAGACTAATTTAGTATCGCTGTCAATTGCATCAGCCATAGCATCCAGATCGTGGGCGTAGTCAGCTTTTAGCGGAATATTTTTCCAAGTAGCTCCTACTGATCGAGAGGTATTTACCAGCGACATGTACGCAGGCTCAGCAGAAATAACATTCCCGCCGTTCATACACCGCACAATGGCCGTCTTCTCAAGAAGATCGGTTGATCCTGGACCGAGCAGTATATTTTCGGGTTTTACGCCTTCCTTCTCAGCCAGCATTTCCTCCATCTTGCGCGAACTGCTGTACACGTAGCGATTTCCCTTGCTCGCACTTTCCGCAATAGCTTTAATCGCTTTAGGCGAAGGTCCGTACGGGTTCTCATTTGCTAACAGTCTCACTTTGATCTTGGAAAAATCCGGCGGAGCCATGTGATACTCTTGGAGATTGTACTTTCCGCGGTAAGGTGTCATACCAAAGGCAGGACGAGCCTTCAATTCAGACATTAATGCTGGTGCACCCATTAAGCCCCCGGCAAATAGGGCACCTTGTTTTAACCAATTTCTACGAGATGTAATGTTATTACTCATGAATTCAGGTATTAAGTTTTTTGTTGGACAAAAATAAGTAATTGCATCGTATTTCAAAATCTTATAAGCCAACAAAGCGTTGACACCTATTGTTTATTCTGAAATATAACTCAGCGCAGGATACTACTTAGCAATTCTGAACGCTATCTCATTATAAGTACCCACATACTCCAATTTTCCGGGAAACTGAGCCTGATCCTGTTGAACAACAAAAGTACCAGAGCCATCAGTAGTGAAATTACCAACTAAGGTGCTACCGGAAAAAACTTCAATTGCTAAATTTGATACTGGAATGGAGTCTATTCCAACATTTTGATCTAAAATACCAGTTTTATCTAACTCGTAGAAAGTGGCCTGAATTTCATCAATGGTGCCATCTGAACTCAAAACTGAAGTTTCTAGTAGCACCGGTGAAGTAACACGGTCAAAGGCCATGTCTGATTCTTCCTCGCAACTGCTAAAAAGCGTGAGTGACAAGAAAGCGGACAATATTAAAGAATATATTTTTTTCATGATATTAGGTGTTTATTCCAATGAGAGATGGTGGAGGTTACCCCCCACCAGATACAATTTGTTATTATTCTACCCACCAAAGTTGGGTCTTCATATTATCAGCGCCGCCTAATAAGCCTAGGGCTGATTCCACATTAGATCCGTTGAGTGAGTACTCGGTGTTAGGGTACTGCAAACGGGTGGGAAGTACGCCATCGTTCTCAAACTGAGCCTGAGGGTCAGCAGCTGGCATTACGGGAAACCCGGTACGACGAAGCTCAGTCCAAGCTTCAATGCCCTGACCAAACAGTGCTAACCACTTTTGGGTTATAATGTTCTCCTTAGATACGGCTCCCAATTGAGCAATGTATCCGTCGGGAACCATAAGACCGTACTGGTCAAAAGCCGCCATGATGCCTTCTTCAAAGAGCATCTGAGCATCTCCTGCAATATCACCTTCTAGAGCGGCCTCAGCCATCACAAACTTCAGTTCGGCGTAGCTCATCAGTACTGCCGGAGAGTTAATCTTAGCAAACACATCCTGATTAATGGTGGCACTAAATCCTAGAAAGTTAGTCGCCACGGCAGCTGGTAGTCCACTAGGATGACCGCTAAATACCCCTTCCGCTAAATTGCCCGGCGTAGCGTATACCTCCAACCGAGGATCGTTCAAACTTTGTAGTTTTTCTACTAGTATGCTATTAATGTTCCAGTCGGTACGTCCCTGCTGTACTAGAATGTCATTCCAGGGATTATTAGTAGGAAGTGCTCCGTACACCAGTTGGGCAATTTCATCGTTGCTCTCTATCATTGGGTACGTAGTCGGATCAGCTAGCATCGCCTGCATCTCAGCCGATGAAGAACCTACTTTATGCGCCTGACGATTTAGTAGCTTAAATCGGGTGGAATTAACAAACTTCTTCCACATCATTACATCACCGTTGAACATGATATCTCCCGCAATCGCAGGTCCGTCGGGATTCAGCTTTTCGTTGGCCATTTTCAGTTGCTCGATGATTCCGGCGTATACTGCTTCTTGAGCTTCGTAGGCCGGTGAGAAGATTGGCTCTTCCGCAGTTCCCGATAGAGCTTCAGAATAGGGAACAGCTCCCCAAACATCGGTAATGATTGAGCATACCCAAGCCTGCATCCCCAAACCTACCCCTTCAAAGTTAGCATTGGGATTTTCCGAATCGGCATCTGAGAATTCTATGATCTTCTGGAAGTTGATTAATCCATCGGTGTAGAATACCTCCCAGTTGGTAATATTTACCGAAGGCTGCACGTTGTAATTGTCGCCTTCGTTTTCATAGATATTTCGGGTAAGGTAACCGGCCCACGACATGGCATGATCAAAGTTCAATCGCTCGTTACGGGTCTTATTGCCCCAGTAGTTATCAATCGAGGTCTGAATAGCGTGCGGTAGCAAATACTGAGGATCGACCGTAGTCGGTTTATTAGGATTGGAGTTTAATTCCTCAAAATCGTCGGTGCAGGCTCCGGCTACAATCAGTAAGCCTGCAAACATCCAGGTTTTTATAAATAATTTCATGAGTCTATATTTTTATGTGGGAAGCAGGGGATTCCAAAAAATCCCCCTGCCCCCTTGTGTAAGGGGGAATAGCTTCTTCGTTTTCTAGAATTTGACGTTTAGGTTGAAACCAACGCTACGGGTGCTGGGTAGCTGTCCGTAATTGTAACCCAGGTCAGCACTACTGATTTCTGGATCGATGTGCGGATTGTTACGGAAGAGAATTGCCAAGTTCCGACCTATTACCGACAAGCGAGCTGACTGCAAGAAGTTGTTATCAAACCACCTGCTAGGCAGTTGATACGATACTGATGCTTCGCGCAGCTTTACATAGCTTCCGTCAATTACGGCGGCTTCG
>CAKZYJ010000073.1 GCA_937884755.1 uncultured Flammeovirgaceae bacterium | reverse complement strand
ATGGCGCAGTTTGATCGTTATCTGGGAGTAATGCGCCCTTACCAACAGCTACTAATTGCCCAGAAAACCGGACAGGTAGCATCAGAATTTAGCCCGGAGGAAATAGCAACCATTGTGGAAGACTACGTGAGCCTGAGCCAGCAAAGCCTGGCCGTGAATATGAGCGAAGCCGAAGTGCGGACGTTCGTTCCTGTCGGAAAAAGATAATTGGATATGAAAGGAAAACTGATTGGAATCGGACTTATCGTACTGCTGGCGGTGCTGCTTTCGGTGTACTGGAAAAAGGATAAACCGCTGGATCGTTGGCAGGTGCATTTGCCGGCTATCTGCTCGTTTTCATCACCCCGCCCGGTAGACCTGAACCAGGACGGCGTACTGGATATTGTGCTGGGGGCCGGAGCCGACGAATTTCAGGGTTCCGACTCGGCGGTGATTGCTCTAGACGGTAAAAACGGTAATGTTTTGTGGCGGGTGTCGGGCCGCGACCAGATGGTAGGTTCTCCCGCTTTTCTAACGATCAATGCGGATGAAGTGCCCGACGTAGCTATTAGCGGTCGGGCTGGGCAACTAATGGCCCTGGACGGAAAGACCGGTTCCCGGCTATGGAGCTACTATTCGGAAGCAGATTTTGCCCGTTTTCCTGACTCGGTATTCCTGAATTTCTACGGCCCCCAACTCATTCCGGATGTTAATGAGGACGGTACGGCTGATCTGCTGGTAGCTAATGGCGGCGATGCTACCATTCCTCGTAACGACCCAAATCGCCCGGCGGGTTGGCTGATGGTGGTGAGCGGTGCTTCCGGCAAGCTGCTCGCCCGGGCGGCTATGCCCGACAGTGCCGAAACCTATATGACTCCGGTATGCGCCTCCCTGGAAAATAGCGATGAACTAACCATCGTGTTCGGCTCAGGAGGTGAAACTTTCGGCGGCCACCTCTACCGGGCACCGCTCGCTGATTTGCTAAAAAGGGATCTCTCGAAAGCGGTAGAACTGGCTTCGGGAGAACAGCGGGGGTTTATTGCCCCACCGGTCATTATTGATGTTAGCGGGGATGGTATTGCGGATATTGTAGCCAATGCGGTAGACGGAAGAATGCTGGCCTTTGACGGAGCTACTAATCAGTTATTGTGGCAGGTAGAAATACCCCGGGCTGAGGTATACGGATCGCTGGCGATAGGTAACTTCACCGGGGATGCTACCCCCGATTTTTTTGCTAATATGGGCCGGGGCATCTTTCCGGAAGTAGCCCAGTCCATTCAGATTATGGTCGATGGTAAAACCGGGGAAATCAGCTACCTGGATTCACTGGGGTTCTTGCAAATTGGTAGTCCGCTGGCGGCCGATTTAAACGGAGATGGACGGGACGAGGCTATCATGAGCACCAACTGGTACGATCCTACGTTGACTCAGGATCACTACTACTCTCTGTACGGTATCACCAATGAACTCCTGGCTTTTGATTTTTCCGAACCGGCTACTTACCGGCTACTCGGCACTTTTCGGGGAGTGAATCCGGCGGCAACGCCCTGGATAGGCGATCTTGATAATGATCAGCAGATAGACGTAATTTATACCTACATCACCGATACTGTTCACTATCGCCCCTTCAACGGTATGAAGGTGCTGAGGCAGGAAGTTGACGTTTCTGTGGAGCAAATCAACTGGGGTAGTTACATGGGCAGTGCTTACAATGGTGTGCTTTATCGCCCAAATGATCTGTAGTGCCCCGTTCCCAAAAAAGCATATTTGAAACCTATCCTAAAACTACGCTGGTACTGGTAGTGCTGGTCATTGTTCTGTTGGTTGATGGTATTGTCGGAAGGCTACTAGTTCCTACCAATGATCACGACTTTCGTTCGGCTCATCCTTACTATCACCACGGTTTATTACCCAACCGAACCCAAGCCACCCACTGGGGGCCAATTGCTTACCCCATCGCCACCAACTCGCTGGGCTTCCGGGATGAAGAAGTCCGGTCAATCCCTCTAACGTCGGATAAGTACCGCATACTGCTGATGGGCGACTCTCATACCGAAGCGGTGGGGGTGCCGTTTGCGGAAAGTTTTACGGGTCGATTACTAACCAAACTGGATACCAGCCGAATCGAGCTGCTAAATGCCGCCGCTGTAAGCTACAGCCCCAAGCTGTATTACTACAAAACCCGGTATCTACTAGAAGAGATTGGGTTAGATGTTGACGAAATATACGTGTTCATCGACATCTCGGATATTCAGAATGAATACGCCTACCAGGAGTTTGAACCCAGCACTTCGCCCATTGCTCAGGTGCTTCCACAGGTAAAAAGTGCCCTAAGAAATCACTCGTTTATCTACTACGCCACTCGTAGGCTCTACCTGGAACGCCAGCGGGAGAAATTTTACCGTAACATCAGTCAGAACCTGATTGACCGTAACAACACTGTAGACCTTTACCGCACATTCTTCTCCCATTTCAACAACGATGTGCTGTTAAACAACCCTCAGTTTCATACCACCATCTCGGAATGGTACTCAGACGAAAGTTTGTACCAGCGCTGGGGTAAACAGGGCATTGAGTTGATGACCGTTTATATGCAAAAGCTGGTAGCGCTTTGTGAGCAACACCAGATTCCGCTGACCATTACGGTGCATCCCTGGCGTACCCAGGTGAAAAAGGGAGAAGCTGAAGATCAGCACACCCAGTACTGGCGAAGCTTCGCCCAGGAAAATGGTATTGGATTTATCAATCTCTACCCGATTTTCATCAATGAGCTACCCGCCGAAGAGGTAATACAGCACCACTTCATTGCGGATGATAATCACTGGACCGCCTCCGGACACCAACTGGTAGCCAATAAGCTCAGTAGCTTTCTGCTTGCTTCGGCAGCCGAGAACGGACTGGTAAGTTTGTCCGATGAAGATGCTTACTATCATCGGGGAATAGTGCTCAGGGAGCAGGGCAAAATTGATAGTGCGATTGCTTCGCTTTCTCGCGCCATTGAAATCAATCCTGATCGGCCGGACTTCTACTACCAGAGGGGAAGTATAAAACTACAGCAGCACGCATTTCAATCCGCCGCCGATGATTTTCAGCGAGTGCTCCACATAGATTCTACTCACCGAAAAGCAGAATTAAGTGCCAAGCTTCTACCGGCTTATCAGATAGCTTACGAAACCACGTCGCTACCTGATGAACAGCCTACGGACAGTTTGTACGTAGAACGAGGAAAGGCCTGGCTGGTGATGGGGCGTTACCTGCGGGCGTACGACGACTTTGACCAGGCTCGCCAACTGAATATTCGTAACAAAGAATCTTACTACTATCTGGGGTATATCAAGAAAAATATGATGCAATCGGAACGGGAGAGTGTGCGCTACTTTGACCGGGCGATTGCCCTGGATTCTAATTATCTGGATGCCTATCGGCAGCGGGCAGAAGCCTTCCGGGTTATTGGAGCGGCTGAGCGGGCAGCCCGAGATCAAGATCAGGTAGGCCGGTTAAGTCCTTCCGGAAACTGATGAGTTAAGCGTAAATTCAACGTTGAAGTTTACCTCTTCTGAGATTGGGAGCTTGGGCATAAAATACGTAACATTAGAAACCTTTACCGGACGATTACAGTATGGCGAAGCTTTTCATTTGGGTGTTATTTGGGACGATCTTCGTGGGTGGGTGCGTCAACCAAAATCAGGAGACTACCGCCTCGGCCTACATGGTTGACCTTTTGCAGGAAATAGCCGAACAAAACCGCACCTATCGGCACCCCTACATGCACGAATTGCGAGTAGCCCACTACGACAGTCTGTGGCAAAAAGCCCCCGGTGGGGAAAATAAACTGGACTACCACTATATAAAATCCATCGAACTGCTGAATGCCGGCCGGTCGGAAGAAGCGGCGGCTTCCTTTCAGGATTTGTATGCTGCTCTTTTGGAGTACCAAGACGATTACCCCGAGGCGGTCAATGCCCGACTGAAAGATCTGGAGTCGCTGATTGCCATCAGTTACCTGCGACAGGGGGAGCAAGAGAACTGCGTAATGAATCATACTTCGGCTTCCTGTATCATTCCTATCGCCGCCGAAGGCTACCATCAGCTACCGGACGGCTCTTCGCGGGCGATTGAAGCGTATACGCGTATTCTGCAAAGCAACCCCGAGGCGCTGGATGCCCGTTGGCTGCTGAACATCGCTTACATGACTTTGGGCAAATATCCCGAGCAGGTACCCGATGATTGGCTTATCTCTCCGGAAGCATTTGCCTCGGAGTATCCGCTGAAGAAATTCAAAGACGTGGCACCTCATCTAGGGCTGGCTACCCGCGCTCTGTCGGGGGGTGCCGTAATTGAAGATTTCAACCAGGATGGCTACCTGGACATTATGATTACCTCCTGGGGACTGGAAGACCAGATGCAGTACTTTCAGCACGACGGCAATAACGGTATGAGTTTTACCGAACGAACGCAGGAAGCTGGTTTGGAAGGTTTAGTCAGTGGTCTGAATATGGTACACGCCGATTACAATAACGATGGGCTGCCCGATGTGCTGGTGCTACGCGGAGCCTGGCTGGAAGAGCACGGTCGTCATCCTAACTCACTATTACGAAACAATGGCCCCGGCCCTGATGGCACTCCTACGTTCACCGACGTCACCCAGGAGGTTGGACTGCTGGAGTTTATGCCTACCCAAACTGCGGTCTGGAGCGATTTCAATAACGACGGCTGGGTTGATTTACTGGTTGGGAATGAGACCCCCTGGAGTAAATTCTATAAGTTTCCTACTCAGCTATACGTAAATCAGGGGGGGGAGAAAAATACAGTTACGTTCACGGAAATATCGGAAGCAGCGGGCATTAACCTGACCGAATACGTGAAGGGAGTAGTAGCTGGTGATTACGATAACGATGGCTGGGCCGATATATACGTCTCTACCCTGGAAGGACGAAATTTTCTGTTCAGAAATACCGGGGTTATCAAAGATGGACTACCCCATTTTGAGGATGTGACCGAAGAAGCTGGGCTGCTGGAGGATATCAATACTTTCCCCGCCTGGTTTTGGGACTACAACAATGACGGCTGGCTGGATATTTTTGTATCCGGCTACAACCGGGGTTCGGCGGGTTCTATCGCTCATCAGGTAGCGGCTGAGTATCAGAACCTTCCGTTTGAAGCGGACATGCCCCGACTCTACCGCAATAACGGGCCGAGCGCCAGTGGGCGACCTACCTTCACCGATGTGACGCAGGAAGCCAATTTGTACCAGATTATGCACACCATGGGTTCTAACTTTGGTGATCTGGACAATGACGGCTACCTGGATATGTTTTTAGGCACCGGTGATCCCGACTTCCGCTCCATCATCCCTAATTTGGTATTTCGGAACGATCAGGGTAAAGAATTTCAAAATGTAACTACTGCCGGAGGCTTCGGGAATTTGCAAAAGGGGCACGCTGCAGCTTTCGCCGATCTGGATCACGACGGCGATCAGGATATTTTTGTGAATATGGGCGGAGCTAACTACGGAGATGTTTACCAGAACAGCCTATTTGAAAACCCCTACAGCAACAGTGCGGAGGCTAACCACTGGATTACTTTACAGCTGCTAGGCACCAAATCAAACCGGATGGCCATTGGCGCCCGCATCCGGATTGTAACTATCGAACAGGGACAGTCACGCTCTATTTTCCGGGAGGTAAACTCCGGAGGTAGTTTTGGCGGCAACACATTGCGACAGGAGATTGGATTAGGAAGCAGCAGTATGATTGATACTTTGCAGATTAGCTGGCCCGCTTCCGGAACCGTGCAGACCCTCATCAACCTAAAGGCCAATCAGTTTCTGGCCATCACCGAAGGTGCTCAACATGACTCAGAAATAGTTGTGCGTTAATAGATCCTCCGCCCGGCTGTTGGTAGTATTCCGTACGGTCACTGCAATTGGCGGAGTACGTCTTATTAGATGAGACTATTTATCTATATCTTGGCTGACGACCTGGGTTACGCTACTGGTGCCATCGGCAAATGGTCTAACGGGCAGCACAGTGCTTAACAGGGCCGCCCAGCTAGTCTTTAATTTCTTTTATGGCAACGGTAATCAGCTACTAGCCCACAATTGCTGGCCTGTAAATTTATTGGGGCAGTTGGGTTTGCTGGTAATACTTTGTTTATATTGGAAGCCAAGAAGAAGTCTGATTTAGCACCGGACGATAACCCAGTTGAGAACTTTAAACCTGAACGTCGAAACTAATGATGAGAACCATAACATCTATAATCATTATCGTCTTTTTGGCAGGCGCTTGGGGGTGTGCCCCATCATCTAATAACGCGGAAGAAGCTACCAGTGAAGAACCCGCGGCCACACCTGCCGACGAATGGCAATCCTTGTTCAATGGAAATGACCTTTCCGGTTGGGAGGTTCTCGGGGGCGATGCTAATTTCTACGTAGAAGATGGGATGATTGTGGGTCTTACCGAAGAAGACTTACCCAACTGCTTTCTAGCTACGCAGAATGAATACGATGACTTTATTCTCGAAGTTGAATTCAAAATTGATTCGGCGATTAATTCGGGCGTACAGATTCGTAGTGCTACCTATGAGCAGGATACTACTACTTCCTATATCGACGGCAAACTGGGGGAGGGCACCCGAGACTGGAAAGCGGGCCGGGTATATGGCTATCAGGTTGAGATTGACCCTTCCAACCGGGCCTGGACGGGTGGTTTTTACGAAGAGGGTGGTCGAGGGTGGTTAACCCCCTTGGTAGACCAAAATGAAGCTCAGGCCGCTTTTAAACCCGGTGAATGGAATCACTTTAGAATTCATGCCGAAGGTAATAGCTTCAAAACCTGGATCAACGATGTTGAGGCAGTAAATACTACCGACAATTATCACGAAAAAGGCTTTATCGCTATGCAATTGCACGGGGCCTGGAAAGAAGAGCAGATAGGGCAGAAAGTCTATTTCAAAAACATCCGAATCAAAGAACTGTAATCAGTGTCTTTTTTTCAGATAAAGGCACTTTGACTGCGCACAAAAGTGTATCAAGCTAATATGTCTTTCACTACTTGGCCATGTGAGGTGACAGAGATGGTTCTGGGTTACTTGGTCAAGATTGAAAGTCTTCTAAACCCGGTGTAGTTTGTAGGGGTAGATACCTCCGGCATTCCACTGGCATACGTATAGGTTTTTATCCTCGTCTACACATACATCGTGGCAGTGCTTAAAAATGGGCTTTTCCTGGCGCGCCAGTTGAGGCTGATTGTCCTTGTACTTCGGCTTGGTTCCTCCGGGGTTAGATACCATCTTATTGTTCTTATCCAGAATAGTAACGAAACCGGTATTTAGGGCCATATTATACCGGCCTTCGGGCATTGAAAAACATACCCCGGAATACAAATTCTTTCCATCAATTACTGCTCGACTTACGTAAGCCCCCGGCAGGTAATATTCTTCCAGATACTGTCCGTCCAGGCTGAATCTTTTAAAAGAATTCTTGATTCGGGCGGTACAGATTAAGGTCGGGTTCTCAGGATCACGGGTATCTAATGTTACTCCGTGAGCCTGCTTGAATTTTTCCTTACTTAAAAAGCTATCCCCACCAAACTTACGAATAAAGTTACCCTGCCTATCATACTGTAGAATAAACTGTGAGCCATAACCATCGGCTATATAAATATCTCCGTTGGGGCCAACTGCGGTTTCGGTAGGTTTGAATTTATCGTGTTCGCCGTAGGCTCCGGAAGTTGCTGGATGATCAATGGTCAGCACAACTTCACCAGCAATGGTAGTCTTGACTACTTTCTCGGTACTGAGATCGGTAATGTACAGATAATCCTCTCCGCCTTCGTCATGGATAGTTAAGCCGTGGGCACCTTTGAAATCTAATGTCCAGTTATCTAACAATTTTCCCGACTTATCATAAATCAGTATGTTGTTTTTAGGATGATCAGTCAGCATAATTAACCTTCCCTGCTGATCAATAACCATCTCATGACAATTATTAACCGGATAGGTACTCGGATTAAGATCACCCCATTCTTGTTCAACCCTATACTTGAACTCACCGTGTCCGATGATCTGCTCTTCTAACTTTGGCTTACTTTTGAGAATAGTGAAGCTAGTGCTAGGCGCAATAAGTGCAGTAGTAGAAACTTTAGCGGTTGCTTCAAGAAACTTTCTTCGAGTAGCTTTCATAGTATTTGATAATTAGTGAATGATGATTAATAAATAATGGGTAAATATCTGATTATTAATCATTCCTCATCATTCATCCCTTATTAATCATTATACCAGAATGTCTTTCACTACGTGACCGTGTACGTCGGTGAGACGGTAGCGGCGGCCCTGATGCTTGAAGGTAAGCTGCTCGTGATCAATGCCCATTAGGTGCAGCAGCGTGGCCTGAAAATCGTGGACGTGCACTCCATTGCTGGCCACATTGTAGCAGAATGCATCGGGTGCGCCGTAGTCCATGCCGGGCTTCACGCCGCCACCGGCCATCCACATGGTGAAGCAGCCTGGATGATGATCTCGCCCGTAATTATCGGCGGTGAGCCTTCCCTGCGAAAAGCTGGTACGGCCAAACTCACCGCCCCAAACTACCAGTGTGTCTTCCAGTAACCCGCGTTGCTTCAGGTCCTGAAGTAAACCGGCGGTAGCCTGATCGGTGCTCAGGGCTTGCCGCTTGATTCCGGCCGGTAGACCGCCGTGCTGGTCCCAACCCATGTGGTAGAGCTGAATGAATTTTACGTCTCGTTCGGCCAACCGTCGGGCCAGCAGACAGTTAGCCGCGTAGGTGCCGGGCTTGCGGGCATCTTCACCGTACAACTCGTATACATAATCCGGTTCACTGCCTACATCTACCGCTTCGGGCACGGAGGTTTGCATGCGGTAGGCCATTTCGTACTGAGTGATTTTGGAATGAATTTCCGGATCTCCCCAAATACCGTACTGATGCTCGTTCATTTCTTTGATGTAGTCTAAAGCCCGCCGCCGGTCTTCCTTATGCACACCGTAGGGGTTATTGAGGTAGAGCACCGGGTCTTTGCCCGAACGGAACTGTACTCCCTGATGATGAGAGGCCAGAAAGCCGTTGCCCCAGGAGGCCGAACTCAGCGGCTGGGCACCACCTCCCTTGGAGATAAGCACGATGAAGTGGGGCAAATTCTCATTATCCGAACCTAAGCCGTAACTAAGCCAGGAACCAATGCTGGGTCGTCCGCTCAACTGTGAACCGGTTTGCACGAACATCACCGCTGGCTCATGGTTGATGGCTTCGGTATACATAGATTTGATAATGCACAGATTGTCAACTACCTGAGAGGTGTAAGGAAAAAGCTCGCTCACCCAGGCCCCTGATTGCCCGTACTGTTTAAAGTCGTAGATGGATTGCACCAGTGGAAAGGTAGACTGTCCGGTTACCATCCCCGAGTTACGCTGAGTTCCCCGTACCGAATCTGGAATTTCCTGGCCATGCCACTTGGCGAGGGCTGGTTTGTAATCAAAGGTTTCTATTTGGGAGGGGCCGCCACTTTGGAACAGGTAAATCATCCGCTTAGCTTTAGCCGGAAAGTGTGGACCCGGAATAATTCCTCCGTTAGCGGCTGGTTTAGCTAGCGCATCAGCGGGGTTCAGCAGATTACCCAGTGCTAAGGCTCCAAAGCCCAAACTGCTTTGCTTCAAAAAGTCTCTTCGCGACTGCTGTAATCGTAATCTCTTTATCTCTTCCATAATTACTGTCGGGTATACGCTTCGTTAGTGTTCATAATGGCGTTAGAAACCGTGGCCAGGGCCGCTACCTGCACGGTGGGTAAGGATTGGTCTAGCTCAGCCTCGCCAATGCTTAAGTAAGCCAATGCATCCTGCGGATTATTCTCAAACCGGTTTATTTCTTTGGCATAAAATTCCGTTAACATACTAATTTCCGGTTCTTCGGGACTGCGGCCGGTAATAAGTCGGAATGCCTTCTCGAGTTGCTGGGTCGTATCCTGCTGATTTTCTTTGATCAGGCGTTCAGCCAGTACACGAGCGGCTTCCAGATACTGAGGGTCGTTCAGCAGTACCAGGGCCTGAAGTGGAGTGCTGGTGGCGCGCCGACGCACAGTGCATACTCCTCGCTCCGGAGCGTCGAAGATTAGCATGGACGGTGGGGGTGCGGTTCTTTTCCAGATGGTGTACAGGCTGCGCCGGTATAGTCCGTCACCGGGTTCCTGTAGATACTGATAGCGCCAGGATTTATTACTCAACTCATCCCACAACCCTTCGGGCTGGTATGGATACACGCTGGGGCCGCCCACCTCTTCTGCCAGCAGGCCACTAATGGCCAGGGCATTATCCCGAATCATCTCGGCCGGAAGGCGGAACCGCGGTCCTCGGGCTAACAAAATATTATCCGGATCTTTCTCCGCTAAGGCGGGGGTAACCGCCGAGCTTTGGCGATAAGTAGCTGACATCACTATTTCTTTATGCAGGGCTTTAATATCCCAACCGGATTGCCGGCCACCCGATTCCTGAAAGGTGACCGCTAGCCAGTCCAGTAGCTCAGGGTGCGAAGGCAGGGCCCCCTGATTGCCAAAATCCTCAGCGGTTTCTACCAGTCCGGCTCCGAAGTGCATCTGCCAGATACGGTTTACGAAAACCCGGCTGGTGAGCGGGTTATCCTCATCAAAGAGCCACTGGGTCAGTCCCCAGCGGTTTTGGGGTAAGCTTTCATCGTAAGCTAGCACCGACTCCGGCACGCCGGGCTGTACTTCCTGGGTTCGAGCATCGTACAATCCTCGGTCAAGAATATAAGTGGGGCGGGGTTCTTCCCGGTCGCCCATCACCATAATTTCCGGAATTTCGTTCAGTAGGTTATTTAGTTCTACCCGGCGTTGGTGTAGGCTATCTCGCAGGACTCGATCAGAGACATCGAAGTGAGTAAGGTAGTATTCTCGTAGTAGCGGCTCTCTTTCCTCCGACGACTGATTATTGATCATCACCATTGCTTCAGCTGGATTGTAGGAGTACAGTACTTCCAAGTCGGTTAGGTTTCGGTCGTAAACCTTGATTTCATCAATGCCTCCGTTTTTGAACGGGATAATATGAACCCTTTGGCCTAAGGTAAACCCGTTGAAACCGTAGGTGTGAATATTGTACTCGTAGAGAATGCCTTTGTACAGATTATCGTGATCAACGCTTACCTCCGCCGGTTGGCCATTTACGTATAGCTTCACCCCTTCAGCCTGACTGGAACCATCGTAGGTAATCGTCACTTGCGCCCATTCCTTCGCCGGCAGAGCATCCTCAGTAGTAAGCTGAATGCTGTTGTAGGGCCAGGAGTGAGCCATGATGAATTGCAGATGATTATCAGCTAGATGCAGCGAATAGCCCTTGTAACCCAACCGTAAATCCTCACAGTGATAAAATACTCCCACTTCTTCGTACACCGTATCAGGATGCAGCCAGAGCGAAACCGAAAATGGTTCGGTGCGCTCGTACCAGCCGACCTTCTCCCCTAATTTTACCGAGTTATAATCACTCACGAAGAAGGCATTACCCTTCTTCCCTTCTTTGATAATCGGCTCTTTCAAGGTGGCGGGCTTACGACCATCGATCAGGTTAGCTGAGGTGAATTCGTCATTAGTTGATTGTACCTGATCGAAGGGGTAGTGAGCCGCCAAATCCCGCTTAATCCGCTGCTTCAGTTTAGCCTCGGTGATATTGCTTTTAGCCCTCCAGTCTTCGTAGGGCTGGCCAGGTGCAGCCTGGTGCTGGCTAAGTTTATTTTCAAAACCCTCAATTTTTTGGTTAACGAACCGAATAATGTCTTCCTGCTCTTCACTGCTAAGCAACAGGGAAGGACCAGGGGTTTGATCGGGACCGTACACCGGAGTGCCAATTTCACGGGTGCTGTTAAAGAACCCGGATACTTTGTAGAAGTCGGCCTGGCTGATGGGATCGTACTTATGGTCGTGGCAACGGGCGCACTCTAAGGAGAGAGCCATAAACGCCTGCCCCAGGGTGCTTACCCGGTCGGCTACGTATTCCTGCCGATATTCTTCAAATACAATACCCGCTTCTGAATTTTTCTTATGCAGCCGGTTGAAGGCCGTCGCCAGTACGCTTTCCTGCGTAGGTTCGGGAACCAGGTCGCCAGCTAGTTGCCAGGTGGCAAACTGATTGTAGGGCATATTTTCGTTGAAAGCATTAATTACCCAGTCGCGCCAGGGTGAGAAATCCCGGTGCTTATCGTCCAGGTAACCGTCACTGTCGGCGTAGCGGGCCATGTCCATCCAGTTGGCTGCCATTCGTTCTCCGTAGGCATCCGAAGCCAGCAGTCGATCCACCAATTTTTCGTAGGCATTAGGAGAATCATCGGCCAGAAATTGGTCAATCTCCTCCAGCGTAGGCGGCAGACCCGTGAGGTCGAAGCTCAATCGCCGAATGAGCGTGGTTTTATCGGCTTCCTGAGCGGGAGTAAGGCCTTCCCGTTCCAAACGGGCCAGCACAAAATCATCAATGGGCGAAATCGACCAGTCTTTATTTTCGGTAACCGGTGGCTCAGGTTTTTCGGGCTTGATGAAGGCCCAGTGGGGTTTGTATTCCGCGCCCTGCTCAATCCATTTGACGAGAATGGCTTTCTCTTCCGCCGTGAGTTTTAGATGCGATTCGGGCGGGGGCATCACGTATTCCGGGTCGTCGGAAACAATACGGTGGTAGACTTCGCTTTTATTGAGCTTACCGGGCACGATGGCGTGGCCTTCACCGGATGCCAGAGAGGCGAAAGCAGCTTCCGGGGTATCCAGCCGTAAATCGGCTTCCTGATTTTCTTTATCGGGGCCGTGGCAAGCGTAACAACGGTCAGACAGAATAGGCTTCACGTGAAAGTTAAAGTCAATAACTTCGGGTAGCCGACTTTCGGCTTCCGCTACCTCGGCGGGTTTATCGGTGCCACAGCGGGCCAGTAGGCCGATGGCCAGTCCGGCGGAAAGCAACAGTTTAAGAATACGGGTCATTGACTTAAGTAACAGCATAATTATCTTTTCACCCACTACGGAAAACAGGATTACGCTAATATACTAAACTCTGACGGCAGTTGGTAGGTTAAAAAAACCGTTTTATTAACTGTTAATAATAGGCTTATTTTAATACTTTAACGGTTAATCACCCCAACAACCGATCATGCAGGATGAGCAGCTTTTCCGGGATACGGCCCAAAAAATCATCGATAGCCCTGCGTTTGGCCGGTCGGAAACCTACGCCAACCTGTTGAACTTTCTGGTGGAGTCAACCCTGGGGGGTGATATTCCTAAAGAAACCACCATTGCCGAAAAGATATTTGGCGACCACGCGTTTGACCCCAGTGAGAGCACGCTGGTGAGGGTATACGTGTTCAATCTGCGGAAAAAAATTACTAAGTACTACCAAACCCAAGGCGAGCAGGATGCGTGGCGGCTCGCAGTACCTAAGGGCAGCTACGAGGTGGTTTTGCAGAAGCCAGAAGAACAGAGCGAGCAGGAAGGACAAAAATCATCCCCCGAAACAACCACTGCCACCCGAAACGACCGATGGATACTATATGCGGCATTACTAGCCTCTCTGTTGTTGAGTGTATTTTTGTGGCGGACGAAGGTTGAGACAGATTCCTCTTATCAGGTAATCCCTGAGTCGGGTATATGGGCTGATTTTCTGAGTAGCAGTCGCCCCTACTACGTAGTGCTGGGTGATCTTTTTATCTACTCGGAATACGATAAAGAGCAAGAGGTGAACCGCACCATTCGGATTCACAATATGAACTCAGCGGAAAGCTTTGAGCAGATGGCTGCTGCATTTCAGGATCCAACCCGGCAGCTTAGCCAGCTTTCGTACTCGTTTTTGGTTAGAAATAGTGCGGAGTGGATTAAAAGCCTGACCCAGATATTCTTTTCCCGTCATAAGAGTTTTAGCATCCGCTACATGACTAAGTTTGGCAGTAAGGATCTGCTGGATAATAATATTGTGCTGGTGGGTATGCTGAAAACTTTCGGGCTGTTCAATAACTACTTCGATAATTCCCAGTTCGATCTGCTCCCTTCGGATGTTCTCCGGTACCAGGCCGACAGCCTGCAAGCCGTTCAAACCTTTGCTCCCTCGGGCGACCCGGATTCTTTTCATACCGACTACGGATTTATCGCTAAATTTCCGGGTCCCAACAATAATACCGTACTGATGTGCGGCGGTTTGTGGGATACTGGTGCTTCTCAAAGTCTGAAGATGCTCACTGATCCAGTTTTATTGCAACAATTAGAGGAACGATTGCGGCAAGAATTTGAAACGATTCCGCCTTACTTTGAGGTGCTGCTCGAAGTAAACGGTATTGACCGTACCGAACTGACTTCCCAAATCCTGCACGTCAACCGGATCAGCGAATCCCGAAATCTTTGGAATGTACGCTGAGCGAAACAAATAGTAAATAGAAAAAAGGAAATAGCTAAATGAAAACTATTGTACTAAACGAACCCGGCAAACTTTCTTATACCGATACTCCACAAAACGAAGACTTGCAGGCTGACGAGGCGCTAGTGAAGGTGCACCGCATTGGCATTTGTGGTACCGACTTTCATGCCTACCGCGGTCGGCAGCCATTTTTCACCTACCCGCGCATACTGGGGCACGAGTTGGGAGTAGAGGTACTGGAAGTAGGAGAAGAAGGAAGCATTAATATTGATCTTTGGGTTACCCACCGCAGTACCTTTGAGGAAATGGTTGATCAGTTCGACCACTGGCTTGAGCCTAACTTAGGAGTGATTAAGGCGGGAGTATCTGTTTAGCAGAAATCTGTTTTGTCCGTCAGACATCAGTGCTCACAATCTAAATCTTTACTTTTATGACTACTCAACCTCCGAAACTGCTCTCATTTTTATTGTCCATTTTGTGGGTTGGCTATCTTATTACTGTAGCCGGTTGCTCCCAGAAAGAAGCCGGAGTAGAGCTAGTCAGCCCAAACGGAGCCTATGTTTTTGGTTTGCATCCGGGTGATGAAGAGTCAACAGCCTACTTCACCGTGGAATTTGAGGGGGAAGAATTAATCGGCAAATCAGGTTTGGGATTAACGCTGGGAGAGAATTCCCGCTTGGGCCAGCTATTTCAAATTATTAAACAGGAAACTCAGGAAGTAGATACTCAATGGAAGCCGGTTTATGGTGAAAGAAGTGAGTATCCAGAGGTATACCGGGAAGTGCTGTTAACCCTGGCCGAAGATGATTTTGAGTATAACTTGCGGGTTCGGGCTTACAACGAAGGGGTAGCTTTCCGCTACGAACTTGCCAGCAGCAGAGATGATTTGGTGATTCAACAGGAACATACCGAGTTTGCGTTACCGGCTGAGGCTACCACATGGACTTCTCTTCGGGCGCAGAGCGAGATTCGCCGGATGCCAGTTGCTCAGCTATCCGATTCGGTGGCGGTAGAGCGCCCGTTGCTGGTAGAACTTTCCGATTCCCTCTTTACCGCTATTGGCGAAGCAGGGTTAGTAGACTACGCCCGAATGAAGTTGCTTCCGAAAACCGCTGTGTCGGGCACACTAGTAGCTGACTTAAGTGGTAAAGTGGTAACTAATCAGAGCTTACAGACGCCCTGGCGGTTTGTGATGGCAGGACGTAGTGCCGGAGAAATTCTGGAAAACAACTACTTACTACTGAACCTTAACGAACCTAACAAAATTGAGGATACCTCCTGGATACGACCGGGGAAAGTAATTCGGGAGGTGACGCTAACTACCGACGGAGGAATGGCCTGCGTAGATTTTGCAGTTGATCATAACCTACAGTTTATTGAGTTTGATGCTGGTTGGTACGGCAACGAATACGATGAGGCTTCCGATGCCACTACTGTTACCGTAGATCCCAATCGTTCGGACGGCCCCTTGGAGTTACAGAACGTGATTGATTACGCTAGCAGCCAAGGCATAGGAGTGATTTTGTACGTTAACCGCCGGGTGCTGGAGACGCAACTGGACGAAGTACTACCCCTGGTACAATCCTGGGGAGTAGCTGGGTTAAAATACGGTTTTGTGAATGTAGGACCTCAGGAATGGACCGACTGGCTGCACGAGGCCGTTCGGAAAGCCGCTGACCATCAGCTTATGGTTGATATTCACGACGAATACCGGCCTACCGGATATTCCCGCACTTATCCTAACCTGATGACTCAGGAGGGCATTCGGGGGGATGAGGAGTCGCCACCGAATGCGATGGTACTGAATACCATCTTCACCCGCATGATTGCCGGAGCAGGCGATCATACCAACTGCTACTTTGCCCCGCGGGTAACCGAAACGATGGGTTCTCATGCCTCCCAACTGGCCAAAGCGGTCTGCATCTACAGCCCCTGGCAGTTTCTGTACTGGTACGACCGTCCAGCCGGTTCTCCCGGTAGAAAGGGCGGAGCCGGAAACAGCGAGGATTTCATTCAGGAAGTGCCGGAACTAGCCTTTTTTGATGCTTTACCCACAGTGTGGGATGATACTCGGGTACTACAAGGCTATCCGGGTGAACATGCGGTGATTGCCCGCCGACAGGATGAAGAATGGTTCTTGGGAGCCCTCACAGGAGATCAGCCGCGCGACTTTAGTATCCCCCTCAGCTTTCTGGAAGCTGGTCAGGCGTATGAAGCCACCCTCTACTACGACGATGCTGAAGCCTCTGATCCAACGCAGGTAACGATTGAAACCAGGCAGGTAACCAATAAAGATATAATCGAGCGATCAGTGCTAGCTTCTAACGGTCTGGCTATCCATTTTAAGAAAACCAATAAATAACTGATAGATCATTAGTGATCCGTATCATTCATTGAGTGTCTAGGTCAGATTAGCGAAGAATATGATCAAAGAAGAATCCCATAGTAACCATAAATTCATTACGCGTATTGCTGGTGCCTGAGTCGAATAAAAGTAGGTCAGAGTCAGTGGTAAGGTTCCTTCCTTCTACTCTGACGTAGGAGTTGTCAGTAGGCTTATACTCTGCCCCCAGCGTAATACCCTGTAGTTGCAAACCCGCCAAGCCATTCTGACTGGTGTTAAATACCCCGGAGATAAAGCCGTCGGGGTCCTGAAACGTCTCGCCCCGAGCGGTAACTGACCACTGAGGCATAAACTGATACCGGAGGGTAGCCAGTGCGTTATACATGAGGGCGGTAGCTTCGGAGTTGTCTAGCACCGAGCGGGTCTGTATACCCAAATCTCCACCTACGGTTAGTAGCAGCCTAGGAGTTAGTTCGGTGTTGACGTACAGATTTTGGTAAAAACGGATTTGCCGGATCGAGGCACTATCTAGTGACTCTCTCCCCAGTAAATTGGTATAAGTGATGCTTAGTTGATCGCTGAAGGCGTAGGATAATAACACCCCGACTGATTTTGCGTCGTTTACATCCAAAAAAAGATTATAACCATTGACTACGTGTAATTGAGCCGAAAGCTTATCAGAGCCTTCGTACGACAGCTGAGCACCGCTCTGAAAAAACGGCTCATTAAACGTAGCTACTGCTGTTGAACTTAAGTAGTTGTTTTTGGGTAGAAAACTTTCAGTGCCAATGTGAGTGGTGAAGAACCCTGCATCTAACCACCAGTCGCCATACAGATTTACGCCCACGTTGACCTCCTGCACCATCGTAAATTCTTCTGACCAAGTAGCCTGCGCAATATCGCCGTAGTGTAAAGTAACCGTGCCCCGCAACCGGTCGCTATCGTACTGAACCGAAAGTTGGGCTACGTTTAGCCCGAACCGGTTGCTGCGGGGCGAAACGGTGGTAAAGGGTTGGATTTCGTTGGGTTCTAACTCATTTGAGAAAGTAGCAAAGTACACATCCGTGTATCCGCTCAACGTAATTACTGGGGTGGTACGAGTCGTGTCTTGGGCATGGGCCAGCCACGATAAACTCACCAGAGCTACCGTGCAAATCATCTTAAAACTCATAGTCTACTGTTCAATCTGAAGTCGATTTAATGCGGAGTCTCACTTCAGAATAAACTAGTTTCCTTTAGTCACTGATGGCGATCCTCATATGCATAATAGCTTTGAGACTAAGATGTTTTGATACGATTCATTTAGGTACAATAGCACCGCAGGAAGTTTAAAGATTCTCTCGACGAATTTTACGGTGAAACATGGCTGAGCGTCGTGTTGGCTGCTGGAATCTGGTTGAGGGTGTACCAGGCTTCGGACGACCAGAGCGACTGCCCGCTCGCACTTTGCAGGTCTTCGGGAAGGCGGAAGTATACAACTCGTTCTTCTACCAGACTCGGTAGTTCTAGATACAAGCGGGTGCGGTCTTCGGAGAGGCTAAATTGGGTAATATTCATGGTCTCCAAATCCATTTTGGGGCCACCGTAGCTGGCGGTAGGCTGATACCACCATTGCTGTATGATAAAGTCAGCGGGGCGGATTTTCGTTTCTGCTGCCAGGGGTTCGGTAAATTCAATTTCAAAGCCCTGGGGTTGAGCCCGGATGGCCAGCATCTCAAAGGTAGTCTTGCCGTTGTACACCATGCGCTCTAGGCCAAACTGTTTACCCTGCCAGCTCCAGCCGCCCACCATACCCACTTCGCCTACGTACAATGCTCCATCGGGTCCCCAGGCCAGGCGATTCACCCCGGCTTCAAAACCCTGGGAAAAGCGGAAGACGGCTCCCTGCAAAACGCCGTTGACCTACTCCAAAAAATCTCGTTTAATGCCTCCGTGGGTAACGTCCCCGTGCAGTAGCTGCCCTTGGTACGGGTCATCTTGCATGAGGATGGGTTCAGAAGGTGAATTGCCGATTTCGTCTTGTGGCAAGTAAACAGAAGGATGAGCTATTGAAGGCGGGACAGGCATGGAATCGAGGATGCCCCAGGCCATACCGTGGTACTCACCCTCCTTTACCTGAAGCAGCTTGTTGGCCGGGAGCCATTGCCCCTGATTATCAGTCACGAAAAGTTCGTTCTCCGGCCCCACTCCAATACCATTAGGGGTTCGTAAGCCGTAGTTGATCCATTCGTAACTACCGTCCCGGCTGATTTTCAGGGTGCGGCCCCGATCGTATTTCTGCTGCTCTCCGGCAATAAGTCGCATGGCCATGGAGAGCGTCACGTAGAAATGTCCTTCCTGATGAACCAGGCCGAAGGCAAATTCATGAAAGTCGTCGGTTACTCCCCAACTGTTACAGATAGCGCGGTACTCGTCAATGATCTCATCTCCGTCTAGGTCAATCAACTGGGTAAGCTCCTGCTTTTGTAGTACAAATATTTCATCTCCTACTACCTCAATCCCCAGCGGTTCGGCCAGGCCCGAGGCAATTCGCTTAATGGTGACTTGGCTGCTATCGCCGGTTTCTACTCCGTCTAGCAGGTACACTCCACCTACCGTATCCCAGGTAGTTACCAATAACCTCCCATCCGGAAGAAAGGCCAGCCCCCCTACTCGCGGCTGAAAATCCTGACGGTGTAACTTACTAAGATCGTAGCTGGGATGAACTCCTGCCAAGGGTTCGCCGAAACCGGGTTTGGTGATTTTTTCCACTTCAGCATCTTCCGTTTGGGATACGGTCTGGTATTTTATCGCTCCCTCTTCAGTGGGCTTAAGGGAGAAGATATAGTTCAGCATGGTTTTGATAACCCCATCGGATAGGGTAGGATGAGGATTCATCATCCTTTCGCCCCAACTGCCACTACTGCCGTTTTTCACTTTCAGCGTTAACTGCTCCATCGTCTCATCGGTCTTCTCGTAGCGCTGAGCGATCTGCTGTAAGCCAGGGCCCATAGCGTTGTAGTCAAGCTCGTGGCAGGTGAAACAATCACTCTTTTCCATCCAGTAGCGGCCCCGGTGATCAAAACCGGCTAGTAGTTGCGGAGGCGATAGGGGAGGAAGCTCATCGAAGTACGTGGTCCAGGATGTTTGGCTATTGGCTTTTAGGTTCAGCGTGCTGTCTTTAGACTGAATAGCGATGGTAATTCCAGAGGGTACGCCGGAGGTAGTAAACACCCTACTGAAACCGGGCTTTCCGTCTTCGCTGCGAATGAACTCAGGTTGCTCACTCAGTTGTACCGTATCGCCCGAAGATAATATCAAGGCAAAATTTAGTCGGACCTGATCATTCTCTATAACGTAGCCCCGATTCACTACCTGCAATAATTCATTCCTACCATCGGATTGAGCGATCCATTGAAAGTTTTGAGTACTATCCGAAAGGTAGGGCGTTCCCCAAGTGGTAGGTTGAACATTTTTTTTGTCAGTGTAGGCAGTGCCTTCCATTGTCACTCCGCCTTTCCAGACTTTGTATAGCGTTCCCTGGCTAAGGTCATAGGCGGCATACCCGGCGGAGTCAAGCGCTAAGGTGAGCATGCGGGGTTGAAGGTCTAGCACCGAACGAAACACCCAGAGATCAATAGGCCGGTTTACTTCAACGGCCTTTTCCTGACTACAGGATACGATGAGGTAGATAAAAGCGATACCAAATAGTTTAGTAAATGATTGTAGTCTCATACGCTCTGCCGCATTTCGTGAATCGTTTGTACATCTCTTCCCATAGCAGTAAATACAGTTTTTTTCGTCAGATAGTTTGTTAGATACGGAAACACTGAATTTGAATGATTGATTTTAGTCCACAGTCATTTGTCCCTTGTCCTTGGTCATCCCGGATCAAGTCCGGGACATGCTGGTTAAATTTCTTAATTTCTAGCGAATTCCGAACCTTGAACTCAAGAACTCAAAACTTCTATCTTCTCAAAAGTCTTTAAACGGCCCTCGCGGTTCGGCGTCTTGCATTTCCCGTTGCCAATCGGTGAATTTTTCCCGCATCATCTTCAGTATCTCCGGTCGGTCGGCACTCAAGTCGTTTTCTTCGCCAATATCTTCTTCCAGATTAAACAGGCTTTCTCCCTCCTTATTTTTCAGCCACTTCCATTCACCTAAGCGGGCTGCCTGGTCACCGCGTAGTTCCCAGTACATCTCCTGCCGGCTAGACTCAGCCTCCTCTTGCAGCACTGAAGTCATATTGAAGCCATCTAACTCGATAGAATCGGGTACGGAAACATTAGCTGCCGCTAGTAGGGTAGGCATGATCTCCAGCGAAGATAAAAACTGATCGTTAACCGTTCCTGCTTTTATCGTACCCGGCCACTTGATGATGCAGGGCACCCGGATACCGCCTTCGTAGAACTGTCCCTTCTTTCCCCGAAAGGGTGAATTATCCGCCCCTAAACCGCCCCCGTTATCCGATAGAAAGACCACAATCGTATTCTCTTCCAGTCCGTACTCTCGGATACGGGCCAGTACATTGCCGATGCTGGTATCCATACAGGTAATGGCGGCACGATAGCCCCGCTGCCGGGCTTCCTGCCGGGTGGTTGCTTCCGGGTAACGGTTTAAGTATTCCGGTGGGGCTTGCACCGAACCACGAATTTCCGGATCGAGATTCGACGCACTGTGGGGAGCATTGAAGGGAAGGTAGAGAAAGAACGGGCGGTCTTGGTTTTCATCCAGAAACGCCAGGGCTTCCCGCTCAAACAGATACGTACTGTAGGTGCCGCTATCAGCAGTAGTTGGCTCATTGCCCGAGAACATAGACGGCACTCCGTAGCGTTCGTGGGTATAGTAATCGATACCGGTATTGACAAAACCGTAGAAGTCGTCAAATCCTTGTTGGAGGGGTAGATAACGTTTAAGTTGCCCCAAATCCCACTTACCAAAGATGCCATTGGTGTAGCCGGCTTGTTGGAGTAGTTCGGAAAGAAACACTTCTCGCAAATCAGTACCCAGCACCCGTTCGGGCGAAATGCTGTACTCCTGCTCGGTATACTGATGGCCATCGTCTACCCGGTCGTTGCGGAAGAGCTCGTAGGTGCCATTACGCTGCGGATAGCGGCCGGTGAGCAAACCGCTACGCGAAGGAGTGCAGATGGAGCTGGTCACGTAGAAGTTGGTCAGCCGCACCCCTTCCGAAGCCAGTTGGTTCAGATGCGGCGTATAAACCACCTCGCTGCCATAGGCTCCCAGGTCGTGGTAGCCCTGGTCATCAGCCACAATCAGGATGATATTAGGCGACTGGGCTTGGAGATTGGAACCTACTGTTAGAATCAGAAGAGCCGACAAATAAAACCAAACTACGTTCTTCATATCATAACATTGAATAAAATTTTGGTAAGATAAAACTCCCGTGCAGTATCCACAAAAAAGAATCGTAGCCAATATGGCTTAAGTCTGGATTGCTATTGGGTGCCAAAGCACTTAGTCAGGCTGAGTCTTGGAAGAATTTGAGAAAAGGCTAACTTTCTGCTCTCAATGGTAACCTCACTATGGTACGTACGCTGATCAAAATTGTAGCAGGTATTTTGCTGGTGCTGGTTGTTGCGCTTTTTCTGGCTCTGGCCAGCGTAGATTATACTCCCTACTTCGAGGCCGATTACTATCGTAGCACCCAAGCCCGATTAGACAGTGTAACTTCGGAACTGCTTCCGTCTACCGGCCAAGTTCAGGTAGGCTTCGCTCGAGAGAGTATCACTCCGCTGCTAAATGTTCCGGAAGATAATCCGGCGGAGGGGGCCTTTACCGCTGTGCCGCTGGCCGGCTACGGCGATCGGGACGGAAAGCCCGCTGAGGGTATTCACGATTCGGTATTTGTGAAGGCCGTTGCACTACAGGTTCAGAATCAACTACTGGTGTTAGTTGCCTCCGATCTTTTGATTATTCCACCCGAAGTGAGTGCGGGAGTCAGTAATTATTTGGAGCAACAGATGGGTTTGTCGCGAAGCCAGCTTTTCTTCTCAGCTACCCATACGCATGCTAGTGTGGGAGCCTGGTCGGAGGGTATGGTGGGAGAAGCTTTTGCCGGAGAATTCAACGCTGGGGTAGTACAGTGGCTGGTAGATAGGTTCAGCCAGGCGGTCATTAAATCCGTAGAAAATTTGCAGCTCGGGCAACTTGGGGTAGGTAATTTTGATGCGGCCGATTTTGTGGCTAACCGGCTGGTGGGAGAAAAGGGGACTAAGAACCCGGAATTTATCTTTCTGCTGGCTCAGCAACACTCCGGACAAAAGGCTATTCTAGGTTCCTTCGATGCCCACGCCACTACCCTGGGTGGTGACAACATGCTGTTTAGTGGTGATTATCCAGGCTACTGGCAACGAAAACTGGAAAATGCCGGAGCGGATATGGCTGTCTTTTTCGCGGGTAGCGTGGGGAGCCATCGACCCGTATCTGCCGGGGAGAAGTTCGATAAGCCCCAGTTCATTGGTGAGGCTCTGGCCGATAGCGTACTGAAGTACGAGAGCACAATCTCTTTGCACGATAGCATAACACTGGCCTCGGTAAATCTAGAAATGGATCTGCCGGAATTTCACGTGCGGGTAACCAATGGAATCCGGCTCGTTCCGGCCATTAGCCAAAAACTATTTCCGCCCATTGGTAAGGTCTATCTACAGGCTGCCCGGATTGGGAACCTGATCTGGGCTACCACTCCCGGCGATTTTAGTGGTGAAACGGCCATTGTTCTTAAAAATGCTATGCACAAAAAAGGCTACAAAGCCTTGGTCACCAGCTTCAACGGAGGGTATGCTGGCTATATTATTCCCGGAAAATACTATCACCTTAATGAGTATGAGTCGCGGGTGATGTCGTGGTTTGGACCCTACATGGGGCCTTACACCAACGATATGTTAGAGCAATTGATGCAAGCAGTATCCGTTCCGATTACACCCATGAAGATGCCTCAGCCAGAACTAGAAATTCCGGCAGCACTGTAAACAGATAAATTAGAACCATCGAGATAAGATCAGTAAATAATGTGAAAAATGCTCCTTTAGCGCAATATGCTTGAGGGGGTTGAGTTTTTTGATAGAGTCTGTTTACCAGAAAAGCCATGCTAACTACACCTAGACTGTTAAGCTATTTGATTCATCTGGTCATATTTCAAGCATCGCCTGCATTAGTGCAAGATCCTAGTTAATTAGTCTCTCAAGTATTCATATGGGATAATCATAAATTGTGACCATCACTCATTGCGCAGCGATTTTACTGGGTTAGCCAAAGCGGCTTTGATGGATTGCCAGCTTACGGTGAGCCAGGCAATGAGTAGTGACCCTATTCCGGCCAGTAAAAACACCCAGGGACTAATATCGGTGCGATACGCAAAGCCCTCGAGCCACCGTTTCATGATAAAGTAGGCGATGGGGATAGCGATACCAAAGGCAATGATCACCAGTTTGGTAAAATCCTTCGAGAGTAACAGGGTTATGTTCGTTGCCGAAGCCCCCATCACTTTGCGGATGCCAATCTCTTTGGTGCGCTGTTCGGCCATAAACGTAGCTAAGCCTAATAAGCCCAGACAGGCTACGGTAATAGCCAGTCCGGTGAAGATAGAAAACACCTTGCCTAATCGCTGTTCAGCGCGGAACAAAGCATCATAATTCTCGTCTAGAAAGGCATACTGAAAGGGTTGATCCGGAGCATATTGCTCCCACAGGTTTTCTATCTGGGCTACTGTGACCGATACATTTTCACTTTTAATCCGAGCCGCAAGATAGGCACCCTGAGTAGAGAGTGTCAAAGCCAAAGGCTCTATTTCATTGCGTAAGCTCTCGAAGTTAAAATTCTTGAATATCCCAACCACTCGGTAAGCCCTACCCGAACCGGTACGTACTACCTCTTCGTTCAATAGATTTTCTGAGCCAAACGCTTTGGCGGCTGCTTCATTCAGTAGGATCGCGGCAGTATCGGTAGAAAAGCTACGAGAGAAGTTTCTACCTTCCAGCAACTCGATTTGCATCGTAGGCAGATAGTCATAATCTACTTCATAGAAGCGTAGGATAGCATCTTCTTCGGTGGTGGTTTCTCTAAAGATTGTGGTGCTAATGACACCTGGAGGAATTCTATTAGAAACACTGGCGCTCACCACTTGCGACTTATCCAATAAGGCTTGCTTGAAGACCGCTTGCTGGCCACCAGTCAAGCGCTGAGCTCCGTATATAATCACCACGTTCTCTTTTTTGAGTCCTAGGTTTTTCGCTTGGGCGTATTCTAATTGCTGATAAACCAGCAATGTACAAATGATGAGGGTGATGGAAACAAAAAACTGGAAAACAACGAGTGTGTTTCGAATACCACTGCTTTTTACACCTGCCTTTAACTTTCCCTTCAGCACTTCTACGGGGCGGAAGGAAGAAAGGTAAAAGGCGGGGTAACTGCCCGCCAGTGCTCCCACTAGTAGCATTAATCCTAATAAACTGAGCAGAAACCAAGGCTGAATAAAAAGTACCGATGATATTTCTTTACCGGCAATGTTTCCGAAAGATGAGAGTAATAGGTTAGCAGCAAATACAGCTAATAAAGTAGCAACTAGGCTTAATACGACTGATTCTGTAAGGAACTGACCCACCAGGCTAGAACGTAGCGATCCCAATGTTTTTCGTACTCCCACTTCTTTGGCTCGACTAGTAGAGCGGGCGGTGGCCAGATTCATAAAGTTGATGCAGGCCAGCAGAATGATGAAAAAAGCAATGGCTCCCAAGATATACACGTAGGTGATATCGCCGTTCGGTTCTAACTCTTGCCTCAAATTGGAGTGTAAATGAATATCCAGGAGGGGCTGCAAAAAGTAGCCGTATTGATGCCCTTGCTGGATGAAGGTTTCTAAGGAAATTCCCAAGTACCGCTGTATTGCCGGTCCTACGTACTTTTCTACTAGTCCCGAAAACTTAGCTTCTAACGATTCCGGGGACGCGCCTTCGTGTAGCAAGAGATAGGTGACGAAGCTATTGCTAAACCAATCATCAACTCGGCTTAACGGTAGCGAAGCCATCGACCGTAGCATATTGAAGTGGAAATGCACGTTGGAAGGAAGGTTTTCTACCACCCCGGTTACTTCGTGGGGTATCTTTCCGTCACCTACCAGTAAGGTTTTACCTAAAGCCGGATCGTTCCCAAAGTATTTTTGGGCCATATCTTCAGTAATAACTAAAGTATTAGGCTTGGTAAGGGCAGTAGCGGGGTCACCAGCTAAAAGTTTAAAACTAAAGACATCAAAAAAAGTAGAATCAGCAAAGTATATCTTCTCCTCAACAATGGTAGTCTCGTTATAACGGATCGTCTGAATATCAAGAAAATGACAGATACGGGTAGCATCTTCCACCTCTGGTAACTCCTCTACTGCAGTAAATGCTAGCGGCGCAGTAGTCACTATGTCTCCTGTTTCGGAACCTTTTAAGCCCACCCGGTAAATTCGGTCGGCCTTGGTGTGCATGGTATCGTAGCTTAACTCGTGGTGGATATACATGACAATCAGCAAGCAAGAAGTAAGCCCGATAGACAGGCCCAGAATATTGATACCAGCGTAAAATTTCCTTTTCGCTAGATTACGAAAGGCGATGGTGAAATAACTTTTTAGCATAGCAGTATGATTTACAGGTTGATATTGTTTGAATGGCCGAATAATACTAGGCCGAAAAAGTAATAGTATGTCTAAAGTCAACCGAATATTCGCTTTCCTTTTCCCTTGCTCCTTGACTCGTTCTTCGTACAACTCCAACAAGTCTCCCTCAATGAAAGGGTGCAAGTCTGGATGGCAAAACCAACGAAAGAGGTGAAGTAGATATTTGGGATGCGAAGACTTATTCATCTTTTAGGCATTCTACCGGGTTAACCTGGGCGGCTTTTACGGTTTGCAGTCCTACTGTAAACCAAGCGATCAGTAAGGCCAAAAATCCTGCTCCGGCAAAGTACCACCACTGTAAGTCAATGTGGAAAGCGAAGCTTTGCAGCCAGTGCTTTGCTACGAAATAGCTGATGGGTAAGGCAACAGCAATAGCCACTAGTACCATCTTCGTGAAGTCGCCCGACAACAACTGTACAATGCTAGTGACACTCGCTCCTAAAGCTTTGCGAATCCCAATTTCTTTTATTCGTCGTTCTGCCGTAAAGGCGGCGAGGCCAAACAAGCCGAGACAGGAAATCAGAATGGCCAATCCGGCGAAGTACCTCGATAACGTCGATACGCGCTGTTCAGCTGCATAGAGGGCTTGATAGTCTTCGTCCAGGAAGCGGTATTCGAACGCCAACTGGGGATACTGCTGCTGGTAGAGCTTGCCAAGCAGGTCAATTGTTTCTTTTTCTTTTCCCGCCTCAATTCTGGCTAGGATAGTTTCACAACCCGGGAATAGACGAAAAAAGCAAGGTCTCACTTCCTCATACAGAGACTCGAAATGAA
>CAKZYJ010000072.1 GCA_937884755.1 uncultured Flammeovirgaceae bacterium | reverse complement strand
TTCCCAGAAAAATTATACGCAGAAAACTTGTTTTAACCTTAGAATTCACGGTGGCTTTCGGCGGCCGATACTCTGGCATCGTCCTTCTCAAATACCTAAATCAGACCAAAACTGACTTCAAAATCCCTCGTTAGCCTGAATGTCAACACGCCCTAGTCTATTTACTCACATAATCTTCTAATGTTTACAGTATAAAGACTATCTTGTCTGTTTTCAATACTGGAAGAAACGAGTACCATCCTAGCGAGTAAAGTTTGATATGAAACGCGCTACTACACACATTACGTCGTGGATACCTAAATTACTCACTAAGTGGGGATTAGGGTGCTTGTTGTTAGTAGCAGTGGGGGTGTTCTACTACTTCTCGCTGCCCAATCCACTCTTTACCACCCCATACGCTACGGTGCTGGAAGACCAGCGGAGAAACTTGTTAAGCGCTCGCATTGCGGCGGATGGACAGTGGCGGTTCCCGGCTAGCGATACGGTTTCCGAGAAGTTTCGGCAGGCCATTCTTCACTTTGAAGACCAGTATTTTTACCAGCACCCCGGATTTAATCCCTTTTCGCTGGCTCGGGCATTTTACCAGAATATGAAAGCGGGTCGCGTAATAAGCGGAGGCAGCACTCTCACCATGCAGGTGATCCGGATGTCGAGAAAGAAACCCCGAACATTGCCGGAAAAGTTGTGGGAGATTGTGCTGGCCACCCGTCTGGAGCTGGCATTGTCTAAGGATAAGATTTTAGCCCTTTACGCTTCGCAGGCTCCGTTTGGAGGAAACGTGGTAGGGTTGGATGCGGCGGCCTGGCGCTACTTCGGCACTCGTCCCGAACAATTATCCTGGGCGCAGAGCGCGTTGCTAGCGGTGCTACCGAACAGCCCGGCACTAATTTATCCCGGAAAAAACGACGAGCAGCTTATCCGTAAGCGGAACCGTTTATTGGAAAAACTGTATCGTAACCAAATCATTGATTCGCTGACCTGTCAGCTTTCGCTCACCGAACCGTTGTCGGGTGCTCCGCAACTGCTACCTCAACTGGCGCCTCATCTACTGACTCGGGCAGTTCAGGAAGGCAGAGAAGGCCAACGGGTAACTACCACGTTGGATGCTACGCTACAACAACAAGTGATGGCAGTAGTAATGCAGCACGCCACCCGGCTAAAAGCTAATCATATATACAATGCCGCAGTGCTAGTCGCTGATGTAGAAACAGGCCACACCCTAGCTTATGTAGGGAATGCTCCCGCCGGAACGGAACACGGTGAAGCGGTAGATATTATTACGGCTCCCCGCAGTACCGGTAGTGTACTTAAACCTATTCTTTACGCCGCTATGCTGCACGAGGGAATGATCCTGCCCCAATCGCTGATTCCGGATATACCTACTTACATTGACGGGTTTGCCCCTCAGAATTTTTCCAAGCAGTTTGAAGGCGCCGTTCCGGCCGACCAAGTCGTGTCCCGTTCGCTGAATGTGCCCGCGGTGCGGATGCTACAAGACTACGGAGTAGAGAAGCTTCATCACAAACTACAGCAATTGGGGATGAATACGCTCAATCAGCCTCCCGGCCACTACGGGCTAAGTTTAATACTGGGCGGAGCGGAGGTTACGCTGTGGGATTTGGTGGGAATGTACGGAAGTATGGCTCGCTCCCTCAATCATTATTTTCGCTATCCGGAACCGAACCGTTATACCTACTCTGATATTCACCCTCTACACTACGAAGCAGAGCTACCAACCACCGAGAGTGCTTCTTTATCGCCCTTTGGCCAATTGAGTGCTTCTTCGCTATGGTTTGCCTTTCGGGCAATGCAGGAGGTGGTTCGTCCCGAATCTGAGGCGGGTTGGCAGTATTTTTCTTCTTCGCAGTCGTTGGCATGGAAGACAGGTACTAGCTACGGCCACCGCGATGCCTGGGCGGTAGGACTCACTCCCCGTTACGTAATTGGGGTTTGGGTAGGCAATGCCGATGGCGAAGGTCGCCCAGGGCTAACCGGAGCTACTGCGGCTGCCCCTTTGCTGTTTGATGTGGTGCAGCAGATACCTGCAACCGATTGGTTTGATATGCCGCGTAGCGATATGGCTCGTTTGCAAGTCAGTGGGGCCAGTGGCTATCGGGCACCCCGGGAGGCTACCGATACGCTGAGTGTTTGGGTACCGAGGGCTGGGCTAAGATCTCCGGTATCGCCCTACCACCAGCAAGTGCACTTAGATGCTGATGAGCAGTACCGGGTAGGGGGAGATTGTGAACCGGTGCACCGGATACACGCTAAGCAATGGTTTGTGCTGCCCCCGGTGCAGGAATGGTACTATCAGCGTAAACACCCGGGGTACCAACCTTTACCACCCTACCGGGCCGACTGTTATCTACTGGATGAAGATCGGCTGCCGTTGGATATTATCTATCCTAAAGCCCACGCTAAGATTTATATACCCAAGGAAATAGATGGCCAGCGGGGAAGAACGGTATTTGAAGCAACTCATCGCGATGCCCGACAAACTCTGTACTGGCACGTGAACGATGAGTATCTGGGTGAGACCCAGGTGAGACATCAGATGGCGCTACTGCTGCCACCGGGCCAACATTCTTTGCACATTGTAGATAAAGTAGGTAATACCTTAATGCATCCCTTCGAGATAATTTCTTCGGATATGGATTAAGCTTTAAGTGTACTTTCTGGCTATTATAGTGTAAAAGAATCAAAATTCAGTACGCCGAAGCCTTTGAGTTGTACCAGTACGATAGCCAGACTAATATAGAGACTTTGAAAAAGCCGTTTCCGATGTTTGAAGATTGGAGGTCTTAGCTACTTTGGTTATTAAGCTGTTGCTTTTTCTCTACTAACAACACTGCATCTTTAAGCTTCTCTTGTAGCTCCTCCCGGTCGCACTGATTTTCTTGCAGTAAGCGGTATAGCCGCTTCACTTCACTTTCCGGGCGCAATTGAAATATCCTTTGGAGAAAATCGACGAATATTAAGCCCTGCCGGGCTTTGGTAACTACGCCTCGCAATTTAAAAGAACGGGTAGCGTACTTCAGGCGAGCAATTTGGGAGATGCGAAGCGTACGCAAAAAGGAAACGAAGGGCAGCAGAATAATTAGCAGATCAATCCAGTTCTTTTTTGCGTAGTGCAGCTTACGACGGCTAATGGAGATCATTAGCAAAAACTCAAAGGTGAAGGCACACCAGATAAAGGTCTGGACTGCTTCTAAAATCAAGTTGATCTTTAGGCGAGGAAAGGTAGTACGAACTTCGTCCAGAAACTTCCACTCAATGATCAATACGGGAATAATCAATACAGCAATGCCAATCATGGGTAGCACAAACCGCTTTTTAAGTTCAGTAAATAACCCTTCATTTACTTTACTCCAGTGCCAACCCGGCAGCCAAGTATAATCATTACTAATAATATCACGAGAACCGATACGTAGTGGTGGAAATAGCAACGCCAGTATTCTTTTTCTCTTTTCAGCCTGATTGACGGAAACTGCTGCTTTTTTAGCATGGTAAAACAGTAACAGAGCATCAATAATGAATACCAAGTAGATAAAGCCGAGTAATCCGCCCAGCCAGGATAACCAGGCAACTAAGGACGGGGACGGGTTTTCTTCAGTGAAGGCTGTTACCAGCGCTCCAATAAGCAGCAGGCTTACGATACCTAGATAGAATAGAATACCCACCACTTTAGTATCGTAGCGACTAAGGTCATTATCTTGATGAATTGACTGGCGAGTACGTACCTCATAGTCCTCGTTTCTCCGTTCCCGCATGAGCTTCTGCACCTGAGGAAAATGACTGATTCTATCAATAACTTCTTTTCCTTCCAGTATCGACGCTATCTGTTTAAATACCAAAGGATCGTCAATTGAGCGAAGCTGCTCAATTAGATGTTCCTTTCGATGATCTGGCTTTAGGTTATTTGCTATCTGATTTTCCTGGTTCATGAACCGAATTCAAGTTCTTACGGGTTCTGCAAATTACCAACGAGAAAGAATAATTTCAGGTTAAACTGAAAATGAATGCTCTTGATGGAGACAAACAACGCCAGAAGTACAGGTGAGAGTAATAAAACCAATGAGAATAATTTAAAATATTATCGTTTGGTTTATATTTTTGGAATTGCAGATAATAGAAACAAACGATGAGCACTGTAAGAAGCGTATGGCATAGCGGCTTAATTCCCCTTTGGCATTTTGGTATACAGCAGGCACTTTCCTGCATTTTTCCCGTGCTGATTTTTCTAACCCTGGGCTTATCCAAAGTAATAGAAATTCCGTTTTTACCTCGTTACGATTTTATTCTGATAGTATGCCTGTTCATTCAGGTAGGAATGATCTGGAGCAAATTAGAGAGTTGGGATGAGTTAAAAGTGATCTGTCTATTTCACCTGATTGGGCTGGGACTAGAGTTGTACAAAGTGCACATGGGTTCTTGGTCGTACCCCGAGTCAGCTTACACTAAAATTGCCGGAGTACCGCTCTACAGTGGGTTTATGTACGCCAGTGTAGCCAGTTATATCTGTCAAGCATGGCGGCGTTTATCACTCAAATTTGTACTGTGGCCTCGTAATTTGGTGACCTACACCATAGCAGTACTTATTTATGCGAACTTCTTCGCTCATCACTTTTTGCCAGACATCCGCTGGCTTCTCATTGCTGGATTATTCTTATTTTTTGGCAAGTCTTACGTCAAATTTACGGTAAACGGGCAACGCTTTCGTATCTCTACTATTCTATCGTTTTTACTCATCGGTTTCTTCATCTGGATTGCTGAAAATATCTCAACATTCTTCGGGGCTTGGCAGTACCCTAACCAAGAGAGGGCCTGGGAATTGGTACACATCAGTAAGATCAACTCTTGGTTTTTACTGGTAATCATCAGTATTATTATTGTAGCTAATCTCAAACACTATCAGCAGCGAGGAACAGTACAGGTCTGCTCATAGTCTTGGAAAGTAGTAAAGACTAATTCAATAAGATGGGGCTTTCACAGTAAAGAAAATATTCGCAAGTTAATACATAGAATTTTGATGCATTAAAAAACTTTATATATTTGTAGTATGAACGCTACTGAATTACTAAAAGGCACACTAACCACAATTATCCTCAAGTTACTGGCTGACCACGGGAAAATGTAAGGCTACGAGATTACACAGAAGGTGAAGGAACTGACTGACGATAAAATTCTCATTAAAGAGGGGTCACTTTACCCGGCATTGCATAAGCTCCTGAGAGATGGTCTGGTAGAGGTGGAGACCGTAAACATCGGGAAAAGGGTACGTAAATATTACGCTATTACCAAACAGGGGCATGCCAAAAAGCAGTTACAGTTTGATGAGTTAAAAGAATTCATGCAAACCATCCAGCAGTTAGTGTTTCCTCAATCCCAACAGTTATCCGCCTATGCTAAGTGATGAGCAGGTAGAGCAGATACGAGGAGATATTGAGTACAGTAATTTGTCGATTCAGATGGTAAAAGATGACTTGCTGGATCACTTTTGCTGTGTGGTAGAAGATGGGCTTGAGCAAGGTTATCCGTTTGATCGGGCGTATCGTCAAGCTTGGAAGCGAATTAGCCCGAACGGTTTGGATGAAATTCAGGAGGAGACCATGTATTTACTAAACGCATCAAAAATAATAGTTATGAAACAAGTTATGTATTCTATTGGGCTGATTGCTTCTATTTGTATCAGCATTGGCTGGATGATGACCCTTTTACATTTGCCAGGTGGCGGTAACTTATTCACCTATGGGTTTCTCGGTTTTACCATGATCTTTCTCCCCATGTTTGCTCTTGATCGCTATAAGGCCAGTGTAGGTAAAGCGATGTCGGTAAGGTGGAAAATTATTCTTGGTTTTGTCAGCGCACTGATTACCGGACTATCAGTGTTTTTTAAACTTATGCATTGGCCGGGAGCAGCTATGTTGCTAGCAATAGGGGTTATTTTATTTAGCGTCGGCTTTCTGCCTTTTCTGTTTTTTGGGATGTATAAAAAGGAAGTTGAATAGAGTTAAAGTGATTAAGTAGCCTACTTGTAGCAAAGCAACTGAGATAGTTACTCGTATCATCTACCTTTATTTTTATTCGCCCTCTTAAAAGAAGAGGACTTTTTTTGCAGTTTCATACTTTACGTTTTCCAATAGGTATAAATTTCCACTCAAAAGAAAAAAACTGAGACAATTATACAAGTTGTTGATAGTGAGGCTGTTTTAGGAGGTGTTTTCACTGGTTCTCCCAATTATTAATCTCGTACCTTTTCTCTTATTTATTTTTTTCAGAAGGTCGGTAATAATTAGCACTTAGTATTCATTAAGGGGTGAATTTCAAGTTTACTTACTCAATAGATAATGCGAGCTAATAGAACCTTAATCATGCTACTTACTCTCTCAGAAACTTACGCAATAGCCCAAAGCCCAATGATAGGAGATGGGTTTCAGGAAAGTACACATACTAACATTGGAATCAACGGTTTGGTAGTGGACGAAACCATTACCAAAGTTGGAAGAGATTTCTATGAATTATTCTACCAGAACTGGAATGCCCCGGTGAGCACTACTACGTATAGTTTATTTATTCGGGAGCAGCCCATGAATGGAATGGGTAGTCAAATTGCCATCTTCATTAACGAAACTGAAATATTCACCCGCCGAGTTCAACCCCGCTACGATGTGCTGGAGGGTATGGCCAAGTATGCTGCGGATATTGCGAGTCAATACGTGCAGCACTACGAAAGTGTTGTCCAACAACTCAGTAATGAAGACCAACAAGGAAGCGGAATATTTTAGTGAAAATAGTTAGCAACTTATAATATTAAATAAAACCAGATCATGCTATTTTATCGATCTATTGTTACTGTGACTTTACTAGTAGTCAGTATGACGGGGTATGCTCAGGACTTTGTGTACCAGCCAACCAACCCGGCCTTCGGGGGCAACTACCTCAACTACGGTTGGATGCTTTCCTCGGCTAAATCTCAGAATGACTTTAAGGATGAAGCCGAATCAGACCGTAGTCGTTTTGAAAGCGACCCTTTGCAAGATTTTGAAGAAAGTCTTAACCGACAGATACTTGGACAGATTACCCGTAACCTATTTAATAGTCAGTTTGGCGAAGAGGGACTACAGGAAGGCCAGTACGAGATGGGCAACTACCAGATTGATGTAACCCCTACCGGAGAAGGGACTCAAATTACCATTCTGGACACGGGGACTGGGGGAGAAACCACCGTCAGCGTTCCTTACTTTTAATAGGTGCCCACAGTACATAGTCCACTGCCAACAGTACTTTCTAGACTATCAACTGTTGACTGTCAACCGCCGTCTAAAACTGATTCAAATAATTATAAAACCATCATGATACATTTTATACGATTAGTACTCGTGCTGTCACTGCTCTCAACAGCCTGTGCTCCCTACCTGAATCAGCCGTTGCAGCAGTCGCGAGCACGGCTGGGTTCCGAATCAGATATGTATTCCGCTCTAACCTCACTACCCGAACCGGAAGAAAAAGTGGTAGCAGCCGTGTATAAGTTTCGTGATCAGACCGGGCAATACAAACCTACCGAAGTAGGAGCCAGTTGGTCAACCGCCGTCACTCAAGGGGCTACATCTATATTGCTACGCGCCCTGGAAGAATCGGGCTGGTACGAGACTATTGAGCGGGAAGGGCTTTCTAATCTGTTAAACGAACGGAAGATTATCCGATCATCGCGTCAGGCCTACAACGAGCAACAGGGCGGACAAGTAGATACTTCGCTTCCTCCTTTACTATTTGCTGGAGTGATTCTGGAGGGTGGTATTATCTCTTACGATGCCAATACCATGACTGGTGGAGCAGGTGCCCGCTACTTTGGGGCAGGTGGTTCAGCGCAATACCGCCAAGACCGGGTAACCGTCTACTTGCGGGCTACTTCCACCAGCACCGGCCGCATCCTGAAGACAGTCTATACGTCACGGACAATCCTATCGCAAAAGCTAGACGCCGGATTGTTTAAGTTTGTCAGCTTTCAACGGCTACTAGAAGCCGAGACCGGATTTACCTATAATGAACCTACCGAGATTGCCGTACGCGAAGCCATTGAAAAGGCAGTACATAGCCTGACGATTGAAGGAATACAAGAAGGGTTATGGAACTTGAAACACCCCGAAGAGATGAATGCCCCGGTGATACAGCAGTATGTACGGGAAGCTGAACTGAACCCCGACCGGGACTTTCTAGGCCGACGAAGAAACCAGTTTCAGCGGGGGCGTTTTGCGCTGGGAGGTAGTTTAGGCACTTTCCGCTACGCGGGAGATTATCCTAACCCGCTGTACCAATTATCAGGTGAGGTGCATGCCCAGTGGCAGTTGAGTAGCTTTCTTTCGGCGGGGATAGAAGTAGGCAGAGGCACGCTGGCGGGGGAAAGTTTCTACCAGGATAACTTTAACTATGCTTTGATCAATACTATTTGGCGTACTTTTCCCGATACCCGCTTTAGCCCGCATATCCGGCTGGGAGGCGGAGCCATCAGAGGCAATTCTCAGAATCAGTGGCTACCCAAAGCCGTAGTAGGATTGGGAGCTGAGTATCTGCTGAACAGTTCGGTAGGTATCCAGGCCAGTATGAATTATCACTACGTGTTTAGCGACGAGTTGGATCAGATGGCCCAGGGTAAATTTAACGACTACTTCTACTCGGCCAATGTAGGACTCAACTTCTACATTGGCAGGAAAAGATAAAGACCAACGATTACTGAATCAAACCTAAAATCAATTTCAATTATCTATATACATTTTCAATTAACCTTTTATTTATTTCACTTAATTCATTTTATCATGAACACTTTCAACTATTTTCTAACCATTTCAACTATTGCAGGTGGGCTGTTATTTTGTGGCTCAGTGAACAGTTACGCCCAGAGTAATCAAAACGAGGCGCTCATCACGCAGATCAGCTTTGAAAACAGAGCAGAAATAGATCAGGGAGCTCGGATGTCTGATGACTTGGCAAAAGAGAATCTTGCGGACGTTTTTCAAGATGGATCACAACATGAAGCAACGATCAGACAAGCTTCCCTTGGTCGTTCAACCGCCCTCAATAATACTGCGGTAGCTGAACAACGAGGAGAAGGACATTTTATCAAGATTGACCAAGGTGTTAACGAAGGTTTTTCCAGAAACAATGCTGCTATCGTAGACCAACAAAATGAATTTCATACGGTAGTTATTGAACAAGCCAATGATGGGATTGCTTCGGATAACGTGGCCTTTATTAAGCAGGTTGATGACACCCATACGGCCGTAATCAAACAAGGTGTAGAGGGTGGTGAAGCCGAAAGAAACCAAGCCACTATAGATCAGGATGGGACTACTCATGCTGCTTCAATTGCACAAGGCTCCGGTTTCGGTGAGGCTAAAGAAAACAGTGCGGAGATCATCCAATATGGAGGTCTAGGCAACGAAGCGATTGTCCTCCAGGGAGCTGGTATTGGAGGAATAGATGGTGGAGACGCAACGATGAGTATCGCTCAAGTTTTACAGAATGGTAGTGGGCACTACGTGCTGACTATTCAAAACAATAGTGTGAATGATAGAACAGAAATCTCACAGCAAGGCACCGGTCACTATGCCCGAGTAGCCCAGGGTGTAGCCCTTCCATAATTCTCTATTTGCCCATCAGGCTTCTGGCCTGATGGGCAAACTAACGACTATTTACTTTTCTACACATGTATATTCCACTGACACTATTGATCTTTTTGGTTTCGTTTAGCCTTCAGGGGCAATCTTTTAACGAAGAAGCTTTACTGAAGCAAATTACTTCCGAACCTTCTCAGTATAACGAAGTGAGGGTATGGCAGCAGGGTATCGCCCAACAAGCTAACGTGCAGCAAACCAATGCCCAGCAAAACCAGATCAATATTGAACTAAAATGCAAATCACATCAGCTAAACTCCCATCATCTATGTTAAAACAACAGTTTGGATAATCATCAAAGTGGCGAACTGCACCAGTTTGATGGATCGCTTTCCGGCAACAACAACCGAGTGCAAGTGCGCCAGTTAGGGAGCCAGAATAGCATTCAGCAAGACCTGATCGGCAATGGGATGGACTACTCCATTATTCAAGATGGTCAGCAGTTGGAACTCATCCAGATTGAGCACAATTCCTTAGCCCCGGCTTATGAAATTCAGCAACGTGGTTCCGATATGACGATCATCATCGAGCAAGGATTTTCGATCAACCCGTAGTGTCGGGGGTTACGCATGAAACAACAATTGACCTAAAAGTCACGCATTTAGAATCAACATCTACCTATTACAAAATATCATTTAATCACCGAACTATTTACGCTACTTCACAGGCACTTCCCTGCCCTAAAATTACTCAACTATGAAAAAGTTATTAGCCATCGTAGCCACTCTATTGACCATTGCTTGTCAGGAAACCACCATTGAGCCGCTGGTATACGGCAGTATTGGTGGGATCATTACCGATGAAGATAATCAACCACTTTCAGGGGTTGTGGTAGCTACCATTCCACCCACCTCCATTACCCTTACCGATAGCAGCGGTCATTTCCTGATCGAGGCCCTTTCTGAAGGTCAGTATACCGTGACGGCTGAAAAGGGGAACTATCTGAACGAGAACGCCAGTATTCAGGTCAACACTAACCAAACGTCTCAGCTAGTCATGTCTATGGAGAAGAAACAAGCTATACTAGGAGCCTTGCAAGGGACATTGCTTGATGGCCTTACTAACCACCCTATTTCCGGGGTGAGCCTGACTACTCAACCACCTTCCGTGGCTTTACTCACTGATGCCAACGGTCAGTTTCGGGTAGACTCTCTACCCGAAGGCGAGTACACCCTCATTGCGAAAAAGGTTGGCTACACTAAAGATAGCGTTGCCATAGCGGTATCTTCAGGTAACACAACTGATATTACTATGCTGATGGAACCGGAAGCAGCTACTGCATTCAACATTCCGGTACAACCTTTCCCAGCGGCTCGCTCGGGTGGCTACACTGATTCAGTTACGCTAAGCTGGGGTATCGAGAATCGTCAAACTGAGGCAGAGCTTCGATTTGATGTATCCTTGTATCAATCTGGAGAAACTACCCAACGAACCGTAGCATCTGAATAAGCCGATACTTCATTAATAGTGAGCGATCTGACCTGGAATACCACCTATTATAGGCAGGTAGTAGCTTACGACCAGCAAGGAAACCAGACTACAAGCGAACTCTGGAGTTTCACTACTATGCCTTTTCCTGCTGTGGCGTATCTGTTTAGCCGGACTACGGAAGATAATACGGAGATTTACGCTGCCGATGCTAGCGGCCAGTACATTCGCCAGCTTACCAATCATCCAGGACGGGATGTATACCCTCGTTTGAGCCCCAATCGGCAGTGGGTTGCCTTCGTATCCGACCGGGATGGGAAGCAGCAACTCTATACCATGAAAACCGATGGTAGTGAAATGAGCCAGATTACTTCCTTGCCTCTAGCCGGATATCATCATTACGGCGAAGGCTTTTGCTGGTCGCCCGACGGAGGGCAGTTGCTCTACAGCCATTACAACAAGCTCTACCGCATTGATAGCGATGGAACCAACCTGACTGAAGTAGCCACGGCACCGGAAGGCTACCACTTCAAAGCAGTGGATTGGTCAGGCGTAAGCAAGAAGATAGTTGCTCAGGTTGTAAGCTCTGACATTAGTGATACTGATTTCTACCTAATGAATGAAGACGGAAGCAACCCAGAGCTTCTGCTCGATAGTATTACCAATCGTTTAGAACACCCCTCATTTTCTGTTGATGGAAAACAGCTACTATTCACCCAAGATGTATCAGGCTTTGATTCACCCATCGGTCGCCAGCTAGATGCACGGATTTTTACGCTGGATTTGGTAACGGAACAGATGACGAATCTATCCAGCGATAGGCCCAATGGCTTTAATGATTTGAACCCTCGCTTCTCGCCCAACGGAGCCCAAATTGTTTTTGAGCATACCTCTAACGAAGAAGGTACACTCAAAAACATCTGGGTCATGGATGCTGACGGACAGAACCGCCAACAGCTATTCAGTCAGGGTGAAATGCCTTATCGGTAAGCCCTATTAACCAGCTACTAGCATTTCTTCTTCCTCTTCTATTACCATTTGCTCTTTTGTAAACAGCTTATACAAAATCGGAACAATCAATAGAGTTAAAAAGGTAGAAGAGATCATACCGCCGATGATGGTCCAGCCTAAGGGCGGCCACAGATCACCAGATGAGAGTGTTAGCGGTAATAATCCTAAAATGGTGGTCAGGGTGGTAAGCACAATGGGTTTGAAGCGGGTTTCGGCAGCTTTTTTGATGGCTCTTACCATCCGCATGCCGGAGTCACGCAACTGATTGGTGTAGTCAATCAGGATGATGGAGGTGTTGATCACAATCCCCACCAGACTAGTGAAACCAACGAAAGCGAAAAAGGAGAAGGTCCAACCCGTAATGAACAGCGCTACAATTGAGCCGGTAAACGCTAGCGGAATAGCCGAGAACACAATCATCGGCTGGCGGAAGGACTTGAATTGTAGTACTAGCACCGCAAAGATTGCTATTAGAGCTATGAGTAAACTCTGTCCGGTATTACCGAAAGATTCCTGTTGGGCTTCGTACTCACCGGCGGCGTAGTAGGAATAGCCTTCGGGAAAGTCATACTGATCTAGTTCATCCAGAATTTCCTGCGTCACCGCCATAATGTTGTAATCATCCAGTACATCGGCAGTAATGGTGACAGTGCGGTCGGTATTGTAATGATCAATCTGAGAATTACTGCGGGCAAAGGTCAGCTTGGCTACCTGGTTTAGCGGTACTTTATCGCCAGTAATGTTAGTAGTGTAAATCTTATTGAAGTCATCCAGCGTCAGTTGCTGATCGTAGGGTAGGCGAACCACAATATCAAACTGATCGCCATTATCCATCGTCATCTCGTCTACCGAAAGCCCGGTCAGGCTAGTACGCACCGCCAGGTCAATATCGTAGAGCGAGAGGCCGATCAGTCCAGCTTTATCGCGGTTGATATCTACCTTGATGTCGGTCTTATCAATTGCCAGCGGGTTGTAGGTATTCACGGTTCCGGCGGTACGTTCAAAAAGTTCTTCCACATCCTTGCCTATGGACTTGATGGTTTCCAAATCCTTACCGATAATCTTAATGGCAATAGGTGCTTCTACCGGTACGCCCTGCTTTAGTTCCGATAGAGTAATTCGGGCTTCGGGGTACTGGCTGAAAGTGTCACGTAGCTGGTTCAGCGTGGCATAAAAACGCTCTTCCTCGTAAGCATCCAGGTTTACCAGCACTTGGGCGTAGTTGCGGGTATAGCTCTTGCTGAATCGGTTATAGTAGATTTGTGGATTGCCGTGTCCCACATTGGTAGCGTAACTTTCCACTCCCGGCAAGGTGTCTACTACACTTTCTACGAAGCGAGCGGCCGCATCGGTCTTGTCCAGATTGCTCCCTTTGGGAGTTTCAATATCTACCAGATACAGTGGCTTGTCGGCAGTAGGGAACAGGCTGACTCCTACCAGCGGGAACAAGGCAACTCCTCCCACAAAAGTCAGTACTGCCAATACCAGCGTGAAGGCCGGGCGACGTAAACCAAAGTTCAATGTTCTCCGGTAGGGGCCTTCAATGGTTCGTTGGATAATCCGGTCAATACGGGATACTTTCTGACGATTACGAGGTGCTTTCAGCAGGTATCGCGATAGGATAGGGGTGAAGGTGATGGCCAGAATCAGGGAGGTGACCAGGGCAAAGATTACGATCAGCGGCATAGACCGCAGGAACTCACCTACACTACCATCCATAATGGCCAGCGGCATAAAGGAAAGCACGGTAGTTACGGTAGAACTTACCACGGCCGTACCTACCTCGGCGGTTCCCTTGGCTGCGGCTTGCCGGAGTGAGTAGCCTTCCTGCATAAAGCGAGTGATGTTCTCTACCACCACGATAGCGTTATCAACTAGCAATCCCAGCGCAATCACCAGCCCCACGATAGAAATCTGGTGCAGACCGAAACCGGCGCCGTTCAGAATGCCAATAGAGATGATGATGGTAGTCGGGATTACGGTAATGATTACTGCCGCCGAGCGTACTCCTAAGAAAATCAGCACAATGATTCCGATCAGGGCAACGCCTTGCCCTAAGTTTCCGACGAAACCCTGAATACGCTGCGCCACCGATGGCCCCTGGATGAAGGCATATTCTAAATTTAGCTCATTCGGTAGTTGGGACTGAAAATCAACAACGGCCGCGTTCATATCCTCAGTAAGATCCAGAATATTGACTTCCTCCTTTTGGGTAACCGACAGAAACAGTGCCCGTTCGCCGTTGAAGCGGGCGTAGTACTGCTGGTCTTCGTAGTCGAAGTGTACGTCGGCAATATCGCGTAGGTATACCAGTTTTCCGTCTCCGGAAGCAATCGCAGTGCTTTGGAGTTCTTCCAGTGTTTTATAACCACCGCTGGTTTTCACCGTAAACGATCTCCCGCCTGATTTTACATTTCCCCCCGGTACGTTCGCATTATTTCCCTGCAAGGTGTTAATTACTTGGCTGAGGGCTACGTTCTGGTTCGCCATCTTCTGAAAGTCCAGCGAAACGCGTACTTCCTGTTCGGGATAGGCAAGTACGTCCACCGTGCGGACTCCGTTTACTTTTTTCAGGATTTTCTCCAGTTCCTCGGCGTAGTCCTGCATCCGCCGGTAGGAGGCGGTTTCGGAAGTGAGCGCCAGTTGCAGAATAGACACCTCTTTGGGAGTGGAATGGGTTACCTCAATCCGGAAAATATCGTCGGGCAGGCTAGGCTTGATACTGTTGATTTCGGCTACTACCTCGTCGTACTGCTCGTCGGGATCAACCCCCCAAAGTCCTTCTACCTGAATAAAGGCCAAACCTTCGTCGATGGTGGTGTTGATTTGCTTGATATCTTCTAGCTCGTCAATCACTTCTTCAATCGGGTCAACTACCAGTTCTTCCATGTCCTTAGGACCGGTACCCGGATAAACCACGGTGATTACGTAGTACGGACCGTTCATAAAGGGGTCTTCGGAACGCTTCATCGTCAGGTAGGAAGTAATTCCGTAGAGCGAAGCGAGGGCCACCAGAATCAGTACGAACTGGTAGTTTTTTATAGCGATGCTAGGGAGTTTCATAGGGATTTGTATTTGGGGTGAGGTTGGAAGTTGGAAGCTCGAAGCTCGAAGTTGAGAGCTACAAACCGATTGATCCTCATTTATTATTTATAGTTTAGTCTCGATTTTTCTGACTTCCAACTTCCATCTTCCGACTTCCCGCTTCAGAAATCAGCATTCCATCCTGTAAGTAGGCCGCTCCGGAAGTGATGACGTTCAACGGAGATTCGGTATTGGCTAAAGTCGTGAAATAATCGTTGCCGATGTAGAGTGGGGCAAGTTCCAGTTTTTTTGCTCGATTTTCTTCTGAGGCTACGAAGATAGCCGCGGATTGCTCGTCGGCTTCTACCAGTGCGTCCATCGGTATTTTATAGTATCTTTCCTGAGGGGTGATAAAGATATTTACCTTACCGATGAAGCCATTTTTCAGATCGTATCCCTGATTGTCTACGGTCAGTTCTAGTTCAAAAACTCCGGTACGCTCATCGGCACTTTCGGCAACCTCGGAGACGAATGCCGGAAATACCTGCTCGGGATAAGCGTCAAACGCCACATGGGCTGAATCCAGCGCGTGAACTCGGACAATGTTACGGTCGGAAACCCCAATACGGATGATCTGGGCACTTTTGGCCGAGGCAAACTCAAAGATAGTATTACCGGGTTCTACCAATTCGTTTACTTCAGCCTTACGCTTAAGAATCTTGCCCGGCTGAGGAGCATAAATGACTGAATGCTGCTGATTAAACCTAGCTACCTGTAAGTTAGCCTGCGCTACCTCTAAGGCAGTCTGGGTATCCTGACGCTGTTCCAACGTGGCTACTGAATCCCGGAACAGGTTATCAGTACGCTCGTAGTCGCGTTGGGCTTTATTTAAAGAGGCTTCGGCCTGAATAACGGCGGCGTTAATCTCGGCTAAATTTAGCTTAGCCAGCAACTGCCCTTTACGGACTAACCGGCCCTCGTCGGCGTAGATGCCGGCAACGATGCCTCCGGTTTTAAACGAAAGGTTCATTTCGGCTTTAGATGCTAGCACTCCGCTAGATGCTAAAGTGAGTGGCGCCTGAGACGGCTCCACAGATGCTACCGTTACCGCACGGGAAACTTCTGGCTTACTGCCTGGATCCTGCTCCGCCTGGCTGGAGGTGCAAGCAGAATAGATTCCAGCAGAAACAATGAGTATTGCTAAAGGGAAAAATATGGATTTCATGGATTGATGATTAATGAGTGATGAATAATGATTGATGGTTTGATTGTTCTCTGCGCCGCGCTACGGAGGCATTGTTAATTGTTCATTGCTATGCCAAGGCTGCTTTCTAGTAGGGCTGATTTTTTGAGATAGTCGAACTGGGCGACGGTGGTTTGTAAGTGAGCACGCGTCAGCGTAGTGCGGGCGTCTAGTAGCTCGAGCAGAGTAGCTTGCTGCTGCTGGTACTTTTTACTAATTACCGTAAAGTTTTGATCGGCACTTCTCACGCCTTTTTGCGCAGCTTGCCAGGCGGTGTAGGCCGCCTGTACCTGCTGTTGATTATCGTCAACTTCTAGCTGAATTTGCTTTTCTAGAGCAGTTAGTTGCTGCTCTAACTGTTGCCCTTGTAGGGCAAAGCGTTGTCGGCGGGCTTTATTCTGAAAGCCAGTGAAGAGATCCCACTTCAGCGAGAAGGAGGCTAGCCAGTAATCCTGATTGCTATCAAATTCGTATCCAAATCCCTGGTAGCCAGCGTCCAGTACGGCGGCTACGGTGGGCAAACGTTGCTGTTGGTACATTTTAAAAGCTGACTGGTTGGCTAGTTGCGTACTTTTTAGCTGCCGTAGTTCTTGGCGGTGTACCAAAGCTTGCTGAGCCTGAATGCTGTCTACCACCAATGCTAATTCGGGCTGACTTTGTTTTTCGTCAACCTCGATAGGAGTAGGCAGTGGCCGATTCAACAGGAAGTTGAAGTAGTTGCGGGCTGCTTGTACGCTTCGTTGGGCTTCAGCTTGTTGCTGGGCTAACTGGCTTAGTTCAAACTCCGATCGGTATACCACCTCTTTAGTTGCTTTCTGATTTTTCACCAATACCTGATTTACCCGCAGTACTTCCTGTAAGACAATCTCCGACTGATCTAGAATAGATGCCACCTGCTCGCTTTGCTGATAATTGAAGTAGGCTACTTTAATATCTTTTACTAACTGATTTTTGAAGGCTTCTCGCTGTGCCTCCTGGGCCGCTAGTTCATTCTCTCGGATATCCAGATTGTTATGTAAGTCGGTGTTGAATAGTGGCTGAATTACTCGTACCCGGGTATCGTGGAAGTTATCCGGCAGAAACTGCTCATTCACGTTTTCCAGATTAGACGGAAAGTCGGAACGCCCGGTTAGTTGATTCAGGGTATTGTAAACCGGGTTCAGCAGATCGCCTACTGGGAAAGCAATAGCCCGACCACCTCCCGCTAAAGTATAGTCAGCCTGGAGTGAGATAGCTGGCATAAACTGCCCTCGAGCTTCCTGGATAGCGGTCCATCGTTGTTCCACACTCAGGTTTTCCTGGATGAGTTGAAGGTTATTTTCTAGTCCTTCGGCGATGTACGCATCTAGCGGCGAATTACTGGTCGATATTGATTGGGCAAAACTGACTTCAGCTGCCCAGACGAGTACTAAAAGTAAGGTGAATTTAGTCATGACTTTACGTTTGATTAGTAACTGACTGATAGTCATATGATCGTAAATTTTTTTAGCTATTGGTTTGTTTCTTGTAATCACGTTTCTAAGTACGGGTTTTAAGGCGTTCTCAGCAGTCAAATCACGGTGAACCGACCGTAATCCAGGGTCAATCGCCGTAGAACGGTTGTTAGCGACTTGAGGTATTCTCGATGATAAAAAGTCTGTATCGTTCACAGGGAAATATTGTTGCACTATTATAGAAATACTTAACATTAATTTAACAGATGACTATGAGTCAGTAATGGTCAAAAAAATTTTTTAGGCGGATAAGGAGCGTTCTAAAGTGACGTAGAAGGATTCCATGAGTGACTCGCGGGTTACTTCAAATACGTCAGCAATCATACACTCTTTTGAAATCAAAATCTGAATCACTCCCAACGCCTGTCCCCAAACTAAAAGGGCCTGCCTCACCGAGTCTACATCCGACCGAATAGAACCATCCCCAACACCTTGAGCTACCAAGTTGCGTAGAAGCTGCAACGCGCCCTCACTTCGCTCGAAGGCCTGATGGTGTTCGTCCATCTCTTCCCGAGTTATAGTAGCAGTATCCATAAAATGGAGTGCGTCAAAATAAGGCCGTTGCTCTTCGTAAAACCGGAAATAGGCCTGGGTCATGGCCATAATTTTCTGGAGGCCAGTCATTTCCTCATGTATGGACTCTAGGGTCATCTTTCGTAGAATAGCGTCGCCCCGCATCGCAATAGCGAAGTAAAGTTCTTCCTTAGTTTTGTAGTAGAGATACAGGGTTCCCTTGCTTAGTTCAGCCGTCTCTGCGATCTCGTCCATTGTAGCCCCTTCGTAGCCTTTAGAAAAGAATACTTCCTCAGCGGCATCTACTATATCCTGCGACCGTTGTTCACGTTCCCGTTGTCGTCGTTCGGCAATTCCCATATATGATTACTGACTGATAGTCATTTAATTTAATTACGTTAATTAACTAAAATTTCGGGATAGGGTTACAGATTAGCCATAATTTTTTACCTCACCTCAATAAATCAATTCAAAAAAGACAAAATAGAGCAGAATACACCCTTGCTTTTCAGAGCGTAGTACGCAGATAATCAGAAGGTTGTGTTCTGCCTATTGATCTAGCCCGGATTACAGTGGCCAGATTAACTTCGTCTAAAAGATAACAGACGCTTTTAGTTTAATGAACTGGTAAATCGATCCTGCCAATCTATGGTCCGCTGCTCTAAAATGGACTGGAGAGCCATTTGTACCGCGAAACTGGTTTCCGCTCCGGTATAAACATCAGAAATAGGTGGTTTTTGGTGAAGAACGCTCTCAGCGAAATCCTCCAGTGCCTGCTGTGTGGGTTCGGTATGTTCTACATTTATCGGAATAGCTCCGTACTTTTCCAACGTAGATTTGGTGGCACCGCTTACTCCGTCTACCCAGCCAGTTTCCTGAGATTTTTTTTCTTCCGGATAAATCCAGGCCTCATTAGGTTTCACAATGATGGTGGCTTTGTCTCCCATCACTTTAATCTGGTAACCATCGTAGGCATTGGCCGTAGTGCAGGTAAACTTAGCCTTGATGCCATCAGGATAATCAAAAATAACGTGTACGTTATCCAGCGTCTCTCGTCCGTCCTGCCAGTAATCAATACCCCCGGTGCCAATCACCCGTAGTGGATGAGCCTGGGTAATCCAGTTGACGATGTCAATCTGGTGAGAAGATAACTCGGCCAACAGGCCTAGGGAATACTCGCGATACATGCGCCAGTTAATCGTACGTTCATACTTAGGTTCCGGCACTGGACGCCGCCAATCACCATTACGGTTCCACTGGCACTCAAAGGCGGTGACTTTGCCAATATGCTCTCCCTGAATAATCTTAACCACCCGTTGGTATAGCCGCGAAAAATGGTACTGATGTCCTACCTGAAAAACCTGTGAATCGTGTTGATTGGCAGCGCTTACCAGTCCGATGGTTTGCTCAGCATTGTAGGCCATGGTTTTTTCGCAGTAGACATGCTTACCGGCATCCAGCGCCTCGTTGGCCATCTGAGAGTGTAGATAAAGGGGAGTAGCCACAATTACAGCATCTACTTCCTCGTCGTCCAGCAAGGCACGATAGTCCTGGTAAGCAGTTGCGTTGTCAGCGTGCTGTAAGGCTTCTTCTAGCCGAAAGGGTAGAATATCGCATCCGGCGGTGACCTTCAGCGTAGGAATACGCCCCATCGTGCGGATGAGGCCGCTTCCCCGGCTTCCGGTACCAATTACCCCTACGCGAACTATATCGGAGGACCAGGGTCGGTTGGTTAAAATGAAAGGTGATCCGGCGGCTAAAGTAGTAGCTGATACACCGGTAGTACGAAGAAAATCCCGTCGTTTCATAGTTATGGTTGTTATATTTAGTTTCCAATTGATTGATAGCTGACTTCCTGAGGCAAAAGATTCTTTTTGGCTGCCAGAGCACTTACCCGGCCAGCCGCTTGTCCCATAGCCACTGCGTTGCCCGTGACCCGATAGCTAGAATGAGCGATGAAGTCCCCACTAATACAACGCCCCGCCATCATCAAACCACCCACATCTTTAGCGATTAAGGCTCGAAGTGGAATATCGTAGTCCTTACTTTTGATCCCTTGGTTGTAAGAACGCCCTTCCTTCTGGATATCATTTTCTTCATCTTGCTTAACCGAGTGAACGTCTACTCCGAAGGTCACACGGCATACAGCATCTTCGAATCGAGTTCCTTTAACTAAATCTTCTTTACTCACCGTATACAGCCCGTGAATCCTCCTTCCTTCACGAGTACCAATCTGCTCCGCCGTAGCAATCAGACGGATATTCTGCCACACTCCTCCATTGCTGCGTAATGCGTTTACAATAGTGTTTACTTCCTGTCGGGCGCGTAGGGTAGCGCGAGTTACTTCACGGGCGTTGAGCGGTGAAAATCCGTATTCATGGTTGGCCATCAGCATGTACAAATCCTCGCGGATGGGGTAAAGACCCGGTTTTAGGTAGGATGGCAGTACTCCGCCCTTCACTACTTCTTCAAGTAGCAGTCGCTTAGATTGCTGTTTGGTATCGCCCTTCCAGCGAGAGAACTGGGATATTTCATCGAAATGAATGCCAGTAACTAAGGCTAGCATACTGAAGGGCTGCAATGCCTGGTCATTTTCCCGTCCTAGATCAAAGCTGCAACCGCTCAGGGCAGCCAGGTCGCCATCGCCAGTAGTGTCTACAAATATCTTTGCCTGCCAAGCTTCTCGTCCCGATTTGGACTCGGTGACGATATGGGTAAGCCGTTGTTTGTTATCTTTTACCGAAGCTACTACTCGGGTATGAAAGAGAATATCAATGTCAGCATCTAAGCAGAGTTCCTCCAGTAGTAACTTCATCACTTCAGCATCAAATGAGAGTGTACCTCCGGTGTCAATGGCAGTGCTAACTCCATCCCTCTCCAGTAGTTTGCGTTCTATCTCCCGCATCAGTCCTGGCTTTTCAGAATGATCTAGAATCCAGGTAAGTAGTCCGGCGGTCCATACTCCACCTAGACAGCCTTGGGCTTCCAGCAGCAAGGTCTTCGCTCCGGTTCTACCGGCTTCAATGGCGGCACTTACTCCTGCTGGCCCTGCTCCTGATACAACGACGTCGTAATTACCTACCACCGCTACCTCGCGGGCTGGTTCCTGAATGCTATTTTTCTGGAAGACTCTCTGACGATGAGCGTAAGCAACGCCGGATGGAAGTAGCGTTCCTATGGCTCCGAGCTGAATAAACTGTCTCCGTTTCATGCTGAGGTAGATTATATTTATACAATTTAAACAGCATTGCGTCAATAGCTAACCTTTAGACTAATATTTTTAGTAGTAATACTTTCAGTAGGTAAAATTAAATGAGCAAACAGGATTAACAACACTATTTGGACGGTTTAAACTATAGTAGGAGCTACCTGATAGAGGAGTACCCAATTTTTACTGCACTCTCTCGGCTGTCAGGTTAGCTATTTTTTCATCCAGTATTTGCCGGTATACCGCTACTCTTTTTTGATACGATGGATCGTCGATCAAATTAACCAGTTCCAGTGGATCTTCGGTCAGATGGTACAGTTCTTCGGTTTCCGGATGATCCATGTAGCGGAAATACTTCCATTCTTTGGTGCGGATACCTTCGCTTTTGGGTATCCAGGGGCGGTCGTAGAGGTGCTCACACAAAAAGTCGGTTCGCCAATCGGTTACCTTACCCCTAGTGAACCCACGCAGGCTTTTGCCCTGCATTTGCCTGGGAATAGTTACGCCAGCGTAGTCTAGCAGCGTAGGGGCAATGTCAATGTTAAGAGCCATATCTTCTACCGTGCGGGCATTAGTCGCGCTAGGGTCATAGACAATGAGCGGTACCCGTAAAGAGTTTTCGTACATCAGCCATTTTCCGGCCAACCCTCTTTCTCCCAGAAAGTAGCCATTATCACCTAGGAATATGATGATGGTGTTGTCGGCTATGCCCTGAGTATCTAAAAACTTACGCAACCGTCCCAGATTATCATCAATGGTGGAGATCAGGCGGTAGTGCCCCTTCACCATACGTTGGTATTTTTCGGGCGTATCGAAGCGCCATTGGTAACGATAGACTCCCATAAATAAACTGTCCTGCAAAAAATCAGGAAGCTGCTGAAAATACTTTTCTCGATGTAGTTCCTCGCGGGGAACCTCTACATTCTGGTACAGTTCATCGTTGCGCTCGGGCCAGAAGAATTGCTGAGGGTGAGAGTCATCGGCGTGGGCGGCGTTATAGCTCAGCGATAGGCAAAATGGCTTGCCTTCTGGAGTGCTTTGGATAAAATCAATGGCTTTGTCGGTAGTTAAATCGGTCAGGTGTACAATGTCTTTGGCTCCGTAGCCCTGCAAGCGAAAGTATCCGTTGGTACCCGTGTTATAGAATTCATCAAATACCAGCGTATCTAATTGGTTCTCAAAGCTCATCCCAAACTTACCAAAGAGGCCTGTCCGGTAACCCGCATCCTTCATCAGTTTGGGGTACGATATATTGACGTACTCTTGCTGCAAAGGAGGGGCAAAGAAGGTATGCTGATGAGTTCGCTCGTACAGTCCGGTCATAATGCTGGCCCGACTCGCCATGCAGATTGGAGTGGTTACGAAGGCATTTTTGAAGTACACCCCCTGCTGCGCCAGCGAATCCATATGGGGAGTATGAATAATATCATTTCCGGCGTAACCCAAGGCATCCCATCGTTGATCGTCGGTCAGGATGAGGATAATATTGGGACGGGAATCTTGCTGGGCGAAGAGTGATACGGCATACAATGACAGCAGAATAGTAAACAGTAATTGTTTGGGCATAGTAGAAGTAGATACAATCATGAAAGCTGGTTCGTAATTAGAGTCTCTATTTCAATGTACTTAGATATTCTACCAAGTCTACTAGTTGCTCTTCACTCATAGCGGTAGCAAGGTTAGGCATTAGTGACTGCTCCAGTATTCCTCGCGACTGAATATCACTTTTAGCGTAGGTGTTACGACTACCCCCCATCTGGCGTAAAACCAGCGACTCGTTGTTCTCGCTTTCTACGATACCCATCGCCCCACTGCCATCTGTCAGCTCCAAAGTCACCCCTTCGTAATCGTAATTGACTCCTTCGTTAGGATAGATAATTGCGCGATACAACCCCTCTTTGGGAAGCTTATTGCCGATCTGACTCAAGGCTGGGCCAAAATTGATGCCTTCTCCATTTACCTGATGGCAGGAAGTACATAGATTCTTGAACATTACTTCACCTTGCTGAGGGTTACCAGCTCGGCTCACCATATCGCGAATAGGAGGTAGCGGTTTACCTTCCCTCCCACCGGGAGCTGGTAAGTACTCAGCGGCTTCTTGACGAATACTACTACGGTACACATTGAATAATACGCTGGCCGCCACTGGTTCCAGGCTTTTGGGAAAAGACTCTTTTTTCACACAATCCAACAGGTAGTTTTCACCGCCCCAGGAATTAGCAAGCCCTTGAATGGCCTCTTTTCGGTGGGTTTCGGCTAGCTGATCGGAAAGTACAAAATCTGTGAGTAGCTCGAGTGCAGCGTTTTGGTTGATTTGCGCCAGTAACGGTACGATGGCTGAAGCCTCGGCCGTATCCTGATATACCCGCTGCCGAATCTGGGTACTGGCCGAAAAGGGTTCTTTCAGCAATACGTTCCCCGCGAGTAAGGCTACGTCCCTATTCTCGGATGAAAGTAGTGATAGCAATTCCGGAGTGTAGTCGGTAAGCCCAAACTGGTCTACAATGGTGACGTAATCCATGGTGCCGGGGTTCTGCTCCAGCGTTTGGCGAACGACGGCCATGAATGTAGGGGTGGGCTGAATCTGCTCGGCATCTAGGTGGCGTAATACCAATCGGTTGATCGTCTCGCGACGAGGAGATTCTTCCGAGGTTAGTAGTTGCATCAGTACCTCATTTTTCTCCGAACCCAAGTGAAAGTCAAAGGCTCGGAAGTAGCGGGGGATATCATCTACGGGAGTGCTGGAATTACTGATGACGGTGGCTAGCGGTTGCAGGGCTTCGGTAGCGCGAGCCCTCCAGATTAACTCCTTTTGATTAGCCTGGTACTGCTCCGAGGCGGATTCGTGCCAAGCAGCAAACGCATTTTCCCAGTTATCCATAGCTCCAATGCCCAGAGCCTCTAGCATCCAGCGGTCGCCTTCTTCGTAATCTCGAGCTAGAGCCGCCCAGGCTTGTCCAGCTTCGGGAGAGGTTTCGTAGCGCAGAGCAATGGCTAGTTCGCGTTTCACTTCAGAGGAAGGGTCTCCGGCCTTTTTTATCACTAGTTCAGGGAGGTTTAGGTTCTGTTGGCGAGCTACCCGAATGCCAGTAATCCGTAGGTTAGGATCATCATCGGCCAGGGCTTCCTCTACGTACTTATTTGCGTTGATAAACCCAAGTAACCATAGCGCCCGTGCCCGAAACACTGGGTTTTCGTCCTTCCAAAGGCTTAAGAGAGCCGGTTCTGCCGAAGCACCCTGCTGGTGTAGGTACATCCAGCCTTCGTAGCGAGTAGCCATATTCGGACTTTTCAGAGCGGCGATAGCATCGTCAGTACTGGCTATTGCATGATAGCTTATCTGGTATTGGGCATCAGGTGGGGCTATGCGGAAGATACGTCCTTTTTCGGAATCACCAGCAACACCCCCTCCTACGCCGGGGTCGTACCAGTCGGCCACCAGTAGGGAGCCATCTGGGGCTACACAAACATCAATCGGTCGGAACCACTGGTCGCCCATACTTTTTAGTAAGGGGACTGTGGCCGCCTCGTATCCTTTGGCCGTAGGCTGGGATTGCACCGCCCATACCACGTTCGGTCCAGCATCGGTATGAATGATCTGATTACGGAATGTTTCGGGTAATAGGTTGCCTTCGTAGAACGTCATGCCAGCAGGAGAACCTGCTCCGGTGATCAGCAGATTAGGCACTACCCCCGGATCATTCTGGTGCCAGTGCTGAGCAGGCACAGTCTCTTCCAGATTGGTACGCGGGGTACGCCAACCAGCCTGAGTTACTTCATCGCGGTATCCGTAGTTACCGTACTCCATCACCCGGTTAATCCGGCAGCTCTGGTTGCCATCGTCGTCATTGTCCGACTGCCAGATAGTGCCGTAGGAATCTACCGCCAGTTCGTAGTTGTTGCGAAAGTTATGACCGAGTACTTCAAAGCCGCTGCCATCCTGATTAAATCGAAAAGCCATACCGCCAATGTAGGGGGCACCGTTACTCTTTACTTCATTTCCTGCCTGATCAATCACGATGTTCCCGGTAGAATCGTATACTTCGTAGCCCATATTGCCCATATTGAAGTAGAAGCGCCCATCGGGGCCAAATATCAAGGCGTGAGCCGAATGGTCGCCTGGACCACCCATACCCGTCCATAACTTATCAATACGATCGGGGACATCATCGGAATCTTCGTCGGTGAACACCAGCATATTGGGGCTACGGGTTACGTACACTTTATTACCCAGTACTGCAATTCCCTCCGCCAGATCAACTTCTTCGCCCTGGTAGAATACTTTACGGGAATCAGCTACCCCGTCTTGGTCAGTGTCCTCCAGAATCGTAATGCGTCCCTCCATTTGGGTGCGCTCTCCTTCGGGGATACCATAATTATAGACTTCACACACCCAAACCCGCCCCTGGGCATCTACATCAATATTGGTAGGGTTTACTATGTCGGGTTCAGCTGCAAAAACATTGACCGCCAGCCCATCGGCCATTTGAAAGGTTTGCGTAGCGTACTGGGGAGATGTTTTTTGTTCCTGGGTTAGCGTATCGTACGCCGCCAACCGGGTTTCTAAATTTTCAGGTTCAGTATCTTCGGAAAAAATACAGCTCGTGAGAGAGATAAAGGTAATAGAGGCAACAAAGAGGTAACACTTGCCGCGTAACAATAATGGCTTCATAAGGGGCAATACAATGAATAAACAAGGAGTTAATATAACCATAAAGAGTTAAAGCTGATTGGTTACTCAGAAAAATTATCCGCTCTTTTTAGCTCAAACCAAACTCAGAAATTGAAGTTAACGGCTTAGTCCATAATAATCATTTTAGATTTCTCTTGGGAAAAGAGAAAATTGCTAATTTGCACTTTCATAGCCTAATAAGTACCTATGGATATTTTTTCAATTATCACCATTCTGGTGGTGCTATCCTCTATTTTTGCCTACATCAATGTGCGATTTCTTCGCTTGCCGTCTACTATCGGGTTGATGATTATGGCCATTGCTCTGACCCTTATTATTATACTGGTGGGGACATTCAACGCGCAAGTCACCAATTCAGCCGAAAGCGTGATGCGAAGCATTGACCTGAGCGGTCTGATTCTGGATGTGCTGCTAAGCTTTCTGCTATTTGCCGGAGCGCTGCATACCGATTGGGGGCGACTGAAGGAGCAGGCAGCGCCCATTATTACTTTAGCTACGATCGGAGTGTTAGTTTCTACCTTTGTGGTTGGAGGAATATTTTTCTGGGTCTCCAATCATATCATCGGCTACGAAATTCCTTTTATTCACTGTCTGTTGTTTGGGGCACTAATCTCACCTACTGATCCTATTGCGGTGCTAGGTATTCTGAAGAAAATTGGGGTACCCAAGCAATTGGAAGTTAAGTTTGTGGGCGAGTCACTGTTTAACGATGGAGTGGGAGTGGTAATCTTTCTTACATTGTTCAGCATTGCCGACCGGGGATTGGAAAACGTGGGTGCCTCAGAAATTGCGTTGTTGTTTGCCGAAGAGGTGTTTGGAGGTATTGGGCTGGGATTAGTCCTAGGTTATGTTACCCTACAACTCACTCGTACTATTGACGATTACGAAACCGAAGTAATGATCACCCTGGCTATTGTGATGGGGGGCTATCTGCTGGCGAGTACACTCCACTTTTCTGGC
>CAKZYJ010000071.1 GCA_937884755.1 uncultured Flammeovirgaceae bacterium | reverse complement strand
GAAGTACCAGTTCTCTCCTACTGCTGCCGCGGCCGTCTCTTCGGCGGTAGCAAACGGACTGGTTGCCGGGCCTAACTGGGTGGCCATTCTTTGCTGACGGGAACGGCGATTAGCTAAACGTTCTTCTTGGCGCTGCTCCTGTTGTTGGGCAGCCACTACCTCATCCAAATAAGCGCTTAGCTCTAGCGTATCCATAGCTGCCAGGGCGAGTAAACTATCCTGAGTTTGAATAATAGTTAGTTGCTCCACAAAGTTGGCCAAAATCTGCTGGCGGGCGGCAATGGCTTCGTACTGGGGTTCATCTTGCGGTAGTACGGCAATAGTGCTATCGTAGTAGGCCTTAGCCAATTCGTACTTGGCGTAGTCATCGTAATAAATTTTACCCAATTCCCAGTAACTATAGGCCTTCTGTCGATTGTTTCCAATACTAGCTCTTACCGATTCGTTGTAGTACTCAATAGCAAGTTCCAGATCATCCTGCTTCTGCTCGAACTGGGCCATTTCATAGTAGATTTTGTCTCGGTATTCTACGTTCTTCTGGTCCTTCAGCAGTTTTACAAAGTACTTACGAATCTTTTTAGTATCACTCTCTTTAGAAAGGTCATACACCTGCGCCATATTCAGACGAGCGTAGAAGAACAGTTCGTATTCTGGGTTACTCTTCAGTACTTCTTCATAATTCTGGTACGCCTGGGCATCGAAGCCGAGTTGCTGATACAGTTGCCCTAAAATGAAGAATATTTTAGCCCGACCTTCTCTATTTTCCATTAATGGGGCAGCGATTAGCAAATTACCCACCATCGGGTTATAATCTTCATTAAGCTGAGCCAGATAGGCACTGGTGAGGTGAAAATTCACTTTATTTTTACGATTCAGCTTTTCTTTCCGCAGAAAATCAGCTACTGCCACCGCATTATTCTGCTCGCCCGCATCAATGAAAGTACGCATCAGGTGTACCAGAGCACGATGTCGGGCCTCATCATCCTCGCTACGCGTGTTTACATACTTAAAGGTTTTTATAGCATCTACGTAATTCTGATTGTAGGAGCGGCTTTGGCCAACTAGTATGTAGGAGTCGTCAGCCCAATGGCTGTTGGGGTGGCGCTCAATAGCGATAGAAGCCTTCTTGATGCAGTTATCCAGCTGTTCGCTTAATCCGTTAATCAGGTTGGTGTCTGGTTCGGGAAAGATTTTGAGGATTTTATTATAATTCACCTCCTGGTTATCGGCAATAGCCTGCTCAATTTCTTCCATTTGGAGCTTAGCATAGAAGTATGCGTTGTATCTTGCCGTGGTATTATGGTACACATTGGAGACAACCCCGCTGGTATCCGGTGCACAGCCCTCAATCACCAAGGCTGCGAGAACGCCCATCAAAATGTAATATTTCCCCAGTTCCTTTACCTTCAATGGAATAATATTTAGATTTAAAATAAAGCTAACGGCTTACAGTTCAGTACCCTTGTAACGCAATTTAGTGTATTCTTATTAAATGCTTAGTTTTGTTTAATAGGTTCGTCGGGACTCATGCCTATGGGAAGCTCCGTCGGGTGATTGTGTAAATAAATACGAAGCTTTGAAATCAAGAAAGACGTTTTTTAGCCGATTAACCAACAGGTACCTGGTGATAGTTCGGAATGAGGAGGATTTCGCTGAAAAAACCACACTCACATTTACTTACGCCAAGTTAACGATGTTCATTGTATCAATTTGCATGATAATTTTCATTATCAGCTTATTTTTGGTAAATACGTTACTAAAGCAGTGGTTTGATCCGCGTTACGCTCAGGCCGAAGCTAATCGCAAGTTGGTTGAGTTGTCGCTAGCGGTTGACTCGCTTGAGCAAGAGGTTGTCCAAAGCCATCAATTTTTTAACTCATTTCAGTATATTGTACGCGGCGACAGTGTATTAGAGACTGAAGAAACATACTTGGCCAATGCGGATAGCCGAGCGGTAGATGAGCAAATAAGTAGCAGTCGGGAAGCAGCTAACCAACAACCTTCCAAAATTGATACTGAGTTTCGGGAAGAATTTGAGGAAAGTGGAGTAGAAATGTTAACTTCGGCTTCATTAGCTCCTTCCAGCCAACTGGATGAGCTGTTCTTTTTTTCACCGCTAGCCGGTATTATATCCGCCCCTTATGATCCGAAGATCGCTCATTATGGGGTAGATGTAGTATCAAAAAAGAACGAACCCATTAAAAGCGTGGCCGATGGCACCGTAATTCTGGCTTCGTGGACGCAGGACGCTGGATACGTAATTGCCGTTCAACATCGTAGTAACGTAATATCCGTATATAAACATAACTCTAGTCTGCTAAAAAAGATGGGTGAATTTGTAAGTGCTGGCGACGTAATCGCCATTATTGGTAATACCGGAGAACTGACTACCGGTCCCCATCTGCACTTTGAGCTGTGGTATAACGGAAACCCTATGGACCCAGAAGAATTTGTCTCATTTTAACCTGTAACAAATCATGTTTAGTAATAACCAAGATAAAAAACCCAAAGTGGAAGATTCTAACAGCACCAGCAGCATTGGCAAAGGTACCACCATTCAAGGTGATATCATCACTTCCGGTAATATCAGTGTGGAAGGAGAGGTTAAAGGTAATGTAAACTGTCAGGCGAAAGTAGCCCTGGGATCGTCTTCTTACGTAGAAGGTAAAGTAATTGCCGACAATGCTATCATTGCCGGCGAGATTCAAGGCTCTATTGAGGTGGGAGAGCTACTAACGCTTAAACCTACTGCCGTTATCCACGGCGACATTATTACGAACAAACTTATTGTTGAAGCCGGAGCTACCTTTAACGGCTCATGCCGTATGGGAGTATCGGTGAGCGACATGTCCTACGATGAACCCGAAGAAACCACTGACGAATACACCAGCCCCGAATCAGAGGAAGAAACCCAATCACGAACAGTTTAGTGCTTACGTAAAGTATTCCGGACTAGCCTTTCAGATGATTGCGGTTATGGGGCTAGCCGTTTGGGGAGGTATGCGTCTCGATGATTACCTAGAAAATCGCTTTCCGATTTTTGTGGTAGTCTTCGGTTTGTTAGCGTTTGCCTCTTCACTGTACGTTCTTATCCGCAGCCTACCTAAAAACGAATAACCTTTGATACCCCGCCAGCACCTGGCCTACCTCACGGTATTAGCCGTTCTACTTTGTGCCCTGATTCTAGGATTGCGCACTATTCAGTTTCCCTACATACATTCCACTGCTATCTACTGGGTACCGTTTTTTCTGGTAGTTAACGGACTAGCAGCCATCATTACGTACCGAGCATTGCAGCAAGATCAGCAAAAAATGATACTGGTTTACTTAGCCACTACTGTTTTTCGCCTCTTACTTAGTGTAGCGATTATCTTTTTTATCCTCATGCAAGGAGTATCTGACCGGATTACGTTCGTAATCAATTTTGCCCTAGTGTATATTGCCTTCCTCGGGATTGAAATCTATGGTTTGATGACTAACTTGCGCTCGCATTTGGAAAAAGATACCAGTCAACAAGGGAAAAGCCAGATATAGCACAATCATACTATTAATTTTCGCGTTTTTATTTTCTACACTCCTGACGGCACCGGCATTTGCTGCTGATAGTGAATCCGACCCAGAAACCGCAGGGCCCACCGAGTTTATCTTCCACCACGTGAAGGATGCTTACGAGTGGCACTTTATTACCATCGGCCACACCCACGTTACGTTGCCACTGCCGCTCATTCTCTTTTCTCCTGATCGGGGGCTGGAAGTGTTTATGTCATCCAAATTCCTGGATGAAGATCATAATTACGTTCCTTACAAGGGTTACATGCTAACCGATGATGGAGGCCACCTGGAAGCCGTAGACGAAGGGCGTACCTTCTACGATTTCTCCATTACCAAAAATGTATTCGCTATGTTCATCAGCGTGGCGGTCATGTTGATCATCTTTCTTTCAATTGCTAAGCGCTACAAGCAAGATCCGCGTACCCCCCCTAAAGGACTACAATCTTTACTAGAGCCCATTATAATATTTGTGCGCGATGATATTGCCCGACCTTTGATCGGCGAAAAAAAGTACAAACGGTTTATGCCTTATTTGCTAACCGTATTCTTCTTTATTCTGATTAACAACTTATTAGGACTGCTGCCAGGGGCGGCTAACGTCACGGGTAATATTGCAGTAACGTTTGTGCTGGCAATTATTACTTTTTTAATTACTCAATTCAACGGAAATAAAGGCTACTGGAAGCAAATTATTGCTACCCCTGGTGTACAATGGTGGCTACATCCTATAATGATTCCTATTGAGATTGTAGGGTTATTTACCAAGCCTTTTTCGCTTATGGTT
>CAKZYJ010000070.1 GCA_937884755.1 uncultured Flammeovirgaceae bacterium | reverse complement strand
TGGATGCCTTTGTCGGAGGAAATATCATGCGCCGATCTTTCGAGAGACTGCAACTAAGTGGTAATAACTTCAATATTCCATTCTTCAACACTTTTGCCAACTTGGCGAACCAGAACCCTTCTTACGACTTTAATGAAAAGGGCATCAACTCTGTATTCGGTTCAGTAAATGTTGGCTATAAGGACATTATCTACCTAACGGGTACCGCCCGTAACGATTGGTTCTCTACGCTGAATCCGGAGACAAATAGTATACTTTACCCTTCTATTGGGGGTAGCTTTGTGTTCTCCGAGTTGTTTGGACTAGCAGATGGTAACATTCTTCCCTTTGGGAAACTACGAGCATCTTGGGCTCAGGTGGGTGGAGATACCGACCCCTACCGCCTTGCTCTGACGTATGATCTGGGACAAGGTCACTTGAGTCAACCAACCGCTAGCATTTCCCAAAATTCAATTCCTAACCAACTATTAGTTCCACTAACCTCCACGGAGTTTGAAATAGGGGTTGATCTACGATTCTTGAGCAATCGCTTGGGAGTGGACTTCACCTACTATCAGCAAAGGACCACTGATGATATTCTGAACGCTCAGATTTCACGGACTTCTGGTTTTGAGGCTACTACTATCAACATCGGAGAGATGGAAAATAACGGTATCGAGCTATTGCTGACCGGTACTCCTATTCAGAAAACCAATTTCTCTTGGGATGTGCGCTTCAACTTCTCACTGAATAATAACAAGGTAATTGCTTTGTCTCCCGGTATTGAAAGATTTCAGACCGGAGAACCTCGTACTCGCTCCGCTTTTACCGAGAATATTGTAGGACAGCGGTTCAGCACTATTACTGGATTTACTCAGATGATGATTGATGGCCAACCTGTATTCAATGAAGATAGTGGTCAACCAGTACGATCTGCTGAAACCTCTATCTTAGGAAACGGAGTTCACAAATACATTGGAGGTATCACCAACACCTTTTCCTACAAAGGCATATATCTAGACTTCTTGGTTGACTTCAAGGCAGGTGGAGAACTCTACTCCGGATCTAATGCCCGTTTTGTAGGCTCCGGTCAGCACAGAATGACCGTAGAACCTACTTCCGGACTAGGTTTTGTATCCGAAGGGCGAGAGTCACTGACTGTCACCGGAGTTAACCAAGATGGTGAGGCGTTCACCAAGACGTTAGATGAAACCGAAATTCCTGGTTTCTGGGGAGCGTATCAAGGACTGGCTGATCGGTTTATTTACGATGCTTCTTTCGCTAAGCTCCGGCAGTTGAGTGTTGGCTACAGCCTACCTACCAGCTTACTATCTAATACTCCGCTACAATCTGTACGACTTTCGTTTGTCGGGCGAAATCTACTCCTTTTATATACCAACCTAGAGAATGTTGATCCCGAATCAACCTACAACAATACCAACTCACAAGGACTGGAGTACTTTGGAGTTCCGCAAACCCGTTCGTACGGATTTAACCTGAAGGTAGGTTTTTAATTAAGTAATAAACTAAAGAGTAATAGAAATGAAATATTTAAGTATAATACTGCTCTTCGCTAGCATCTGCCTGATACCTTTATCGGGTTGCGATAACGACGAGTTAGTAGCATTAAACGATGATCCTACGGCCGCTCTTGAGTTAGACTGGAAGTTTATGTTCTCTCAGGGTACAGTACAGTCGGCGGAAAACCGCTTTATTAACGGAAGGGTGCATCTGAACTTAGCCTCAGGCCTGATTCAGCAAATGGCTACGCTACAAATAGGTGGTGAGCGAGGCTCGGGCGATAAATATATGCGCCACTTGGATAGTTTCGACGGCACCATGCGGTTTTTCTACCCCAATGCCTTGAAGACACTGGCGGAGGTAATCCGGCAGACCGGACCGGAGGGAACAAACCCTAACTGGACGAATTTACACCACATGGCGCAGGTAATGTACATTGTCCCTATGCATATCGTAACTGATTTGCACGGAAACGTACCTTACACTGAAGCTAACAGTGGGGTTGATGGAATATTCTTTCCTAAGTACGACGATCAAGAGTTTATCTACAAAGATATGCTCGCTAAGCTAGAGACAGCGGCCAATACTATTGGAACTGGGCCTGATGAGGTGGGTAATGCTGACCTTATTTTCGGTGGCGATTTCGACAAGTGGAAAAAGTTTGCTAACTCCTTGATGCTTCGTTTAGCTATGCGGATTTCTAACGTAGACCCCAGTACGGCTCAAGAGTACGTACAAAAAGCTATCGCTGGGGGTGTAATGGAGAGCAACGAGGATATGGCGTGGCTACAGATGGCAGCTGGTCCTAGCCAGTGGTTCAACCAAAATGGTATTTCTCGAGCCATGATTCCTGACGATTGGGGTGCAAACAATATGCTGAGTAAGACCCTGGTAGATTGGCTAAAAGAACGGAACGATCCCCGCCTAATGATCTACAGTGGTGGTATTGGCATATGGGGCGGACCTTACATTACCGATTTCGATGCCCAGAAAGGAATGCCCAATGGATTCGATGCAGAGACTATTCGGGAGTTTGAAGGTGTCTCTGAACCTGTCGACCGGGAACTAACCTACTCTCGCCTGAACCCAGCTATGCTGGATGTTGATGATCCCTTCATCTTTATGACCTACGCAGAAGTAGAGTTTCTACAAGCCGAAGCGATCCTAAAGGGTTGGGCCAGTGGAAGTGCTGAAGACCACTTCAACGCGGGAGTACGAGGTTCTATGCAACAGTGGACTATCTTTGGCGAGTCACTTGCAGTAACTGATGCTGAGGTAGACGCTTATCTGGCAGCTAACCCGTTTGATGGTACCGAAGAAATGATTGGTGAGCATCACTGGGCTGCTAATTTCATGCAGTGGTACGAGGCCTACAGCAACTGGCGCCGAACTGGGTTCCCTCAGCTTACTCCAGTAAACTATCCAGGTAATGTTTCCGGTGGAGAAATATTCCGCCGAATTGAATACTTCTCTATTGAGGTAGCCAGTAACCCTAACCTTCAGGAGGGTGGTACATTACCTGACGACGTGTTGACCCTTATGTGGTGGGATGTGAACTATTTAGTGAACATCATACTTAGCAATAGTAGCGGCACTGAAATTATTCGGTGCCGCTATTTGTTTTTCTGACGAAGGAATCTGCGAAAAGGCCCGATGATTAAAACTACTTTCTACTCCTTACTGCTGGGACTGCTCATGGCTTGTGGCCCATCTAAAAAGACTGAACTTGCCTGGTCAAAATCTCTATACCAGATCGGTTCTCAGTCCTCTCCCAAAGCCACTGACTTAAATGGTGATGGCATACTTGACATTGTAATGGGTGCGGGCACTGAGGAGCTAGCCCCTTCCGATCAGGGCGTAGTTGCATTAGATGGAAAAACCGGCGAGCTAATATGGCAGCAAAGCGCCACCGCTCAGATAGTTGGTTCCGCCAAATTTTACGATATTTCCGGCGATGGAGTAGATGATATTTTTATCGGAGGTCGCAATCATAACCTGATGGCTCTAGATGGCACTAACGGCGAAATCATCTGGAAATATGAATACACTTTTGAGGATGACCCCATTCTTCAGTACGCTCGCTATAATTTTTATAATAGCACCTTAGTACCTGACCAAAATGCTGACGGACATCCTGACCTGTTGACTGTAAACGGAGGAAACTGGGATGCGCTGCCCGGTTCATCCGAAGATCGCTTTCCGGGAGTGCTGATGCTGTTAGATCTGAAATCGGGTAATGTTTTAGCCGCCGACACTATGCCCGATGGGCAAGAGTCCTACATGTCACCGCTCTGCTTTACCCAACCAGGAAGCAAAGACGCCACCGTAATTTTTGGTACCGGAGGAGAAACTATGAGTGGAAGCTTGTACCAAACTACCCTGACTGACCTGAAAGCTGAGAAGCTAAACGAAGCTACGGTGCTCGCATCTGAGCAAGGGCACGGATTTATAGCCCCCCCAGTAATTGCCGATGTTACCCGAGATGGTTATTACGATATTATCACTGCTACTCACGCTAGCCAGCTCCACGCTATTGATGGAAAAAATCTAGATACTATCTGGAAGCGTTCTTTCCCGCAAATGGAATGCAGCAATGGCTTTGCCGTGGGTCAGTTTACGGGTGATGCCTCTCCTGATTTTCTGGCCATTATGAGTAAGGGAACATGGCCAGATTATACAGTCGGAATGCAGGTTGTGCTGGATGGAAAAGATGGCTCAATCGCCTATCAAGATTCTATCGGTTGTTTCTCATTATCATCACCGGTGGTATATGACATCAATAACGACGGTTGGGATGAAGCTATTTTAAGTATTGGAGAATATGACTGCGCCACTCAGCTAACGGAAGACGTTCGGTCACCCGCTACAATAAGTAGTCAGTTAGTAGTACTGGATTTTGCTCGTGATCGGCAGCAAGTACTGGATAGAACCGTAGGGTTTAAAAATTTCTACTCAACCCCCTGGATTGGCGACCTTGATCAGGACGATTACCTCGATATAGTCTACCCCCAGTACTATAACGCCGACGACCTGTTCCGCTTTCTGGGAATGACCGTCAAGCGGGTTAGTACGGGTATCCGAATGAGAGGACCGATGCTATGGGGCGAGTACATGGGCGCGAATGGGCAGAGCGTTTACCCATCATAAATTTCTTAGTTCAGCTATGGATAACATAATCAAGTATTCTTCTTCATACATCTTTGCGTTGACCTTAGTGCTTTTGCTAGGTTGCGAGTCTCAACCAGAGACTGAACAAACGGCTACCGCTACTCCCGAGAAAACACCAACATCCACCTTCTTTCAGCTACTGGATAGTACAGCTACCGGAATTGGGTTTACCAATCAGGTGGCTGATCAGAACGACTTTAATATCTTAACCTACCGCAACTTCTATAATGGCGGAGGAGTAGCCATTGGCGACATCAATCAAGACGGGCTTGCCGATCTGTACTTTACGTCCAACCTGGAAAAGAACCGACTCTATCTGAATAAGGGCGATTTCAAGTTTGAAGACATTACTGAACAAACCGGAGTAGCTGGAACCAAATCCTGGAGTACCGGGGCCACGATGGCTGATGTGAATGGCGATGGTTGGCTAGATATCTACGTGAGCAATTCGGGTGATGTTGCTGGAGGTAATAAGGAGAACGAACTGTTTATCAACAGCGGAACGCTGAACGAGGAAGGGCTTCCTACCTTTACGGAACAGGCAGCAGCCTACGGACTGAATAACCAAGGCTACTCTACCCAGGCGGCCTTCTTTGACTACGATCTGGATGGCGATCTGGATTGCTACCTACTCAACAACAGCTTTAAAGACCCCAGCCGCATTGATCTGTACAAAAGCATGCGGGATAAACCCGATGAGCTAGGGGGCGATAAACTCTATCGCAACCCCGGGTCTCGCCAGACCGGATCAAGTCCGGGGCAGACGCCTAGGAAGTTTGAAGATGTAACCCAGGAAGCGGGAATCTACAGTAGTGCCATCGGCTTTGGGCTAGGTACAGTGATTGGTGATATCAATCAGGACAATTACCCGGACATCTACGTGAGCAATGATTTCTGGGAACGCGATTATCTGTACATCAACCAAGGCGACGGAACATTCTCGGAAGAATTAATTGATCGAATTGACTTCTGCTCTATTTCCAGCATGGGCGGCGATATGGCTGACATCAACAACGACGGCCATCCCGAAATTTTCACGACTGACATGCTAGCCGGAGACAACTACCGCCTCAAGGCCATGTCGGCCTTTGACCCTTACCATCTGGAAGACATGAAGTACCGGGCCAATTACCACTACCAGATTGGACAGAACTGCTTACACCTGAACGATGGAACCGGCGATTTTCAGGAGATCGGAATGCTGGCCGAAGTAGCCTCCACCGATTGGAGTTGGGGCGCTTTATTCTTCGACTTTGAGAACGACGGAAGAAAAGATCTCTTCGTGAGCAACGGCATCTATCGCGACCAAATGTACATGGATTTCCGGGACTTACTAGCTAACAACGACGTCTACCGGAAAATTGCGCTAAAGGAAGAAGTAGATTATCCGGAACTCATTGAGCAGATGCCCTCTAATCCCATC
>CAKZYJ010000069.1 GCA_937884755.1 uncultured Flammeovirgaceae bacterium | reverse complement strand
TCAGCGGACTAGCGCTCACTTCCTGTGAAGATGAATTTACCGAAGCCGACGCCATCGCTGCTCAGGACTCAACCCTGACTGCCCTAAAGCGTTTGGAAAACGACAATGCCGTTGCTCTTGATGAACTGAATCATGAGCAAGAGATGGCTTTCGCCATGTATCAAGATTCTTTAGAACGACTTGGACCTATTGTAAACTACTCAGTAATGGTAATTGCGGGTGGTAGTGTAAACACTAATGCCCGTACTGAAGGAGAAATGTTTGCCGAAGGTGCTACAGTAACTGTAGTGCAGGGCGGTGTTTCTCGTGAAGCAACTACCAATGTTGGTGGAGTAGCTACTTTCGGTGATCTGCGTATTGGCGAAGCCGTAATAACGGTACAAGCACCTGATCATACTACTGTAACGTATACTACTTCGTTAGGTGATCCTAGTTTTGATACGCAGCAAGACAATGTAGAGACTACGGTACCTCTTTTCCCTACTACTGTTGCTGCTGGTGCTTCAGAAGTAAGTGGAGTAGCTTGGGCCGAATTGAACCTATTGAACGACATGCCTGAATTTGCTGAAGGTGCAATTGTACGGGCTACCGTAAGTGTAGCAGGTGCACTAAATGCTTACGGCGTAAACTTTGGAGGTAGCAGTAAAGGTGAAATCCGTACAGCCTCTTACAGCGATTTAGTAGTTACTGATACCGTAGATGCACAAGGTCGCTACTCACTAATTATTCCTAACGGAAACGCTGACAATGGTAATGGTATTCCGATAGATGTAGAGTTCTTGCCATTTGAGGCTCAACAAACGTATGCAGCTTTCGAGGGTGACACTGTAGCTATTGTTACCAGAGATGTAATCTTTGGTTCTGATGCTTCTGATGGTGAGCACATTGATAATGATATCCCTAGTATGTTTATTGAGATTGGTGCCCCTACCGGATCAGCTTCAGGTTTTGCATTGACAACTGAACCGCAAAGAACATCACTAAGTTTTTATTCTTTCTATGAACTTGATAACCGGGGATCTGGTTATGAAGTAGGTGATCGTTTCAATTTTTCTGATGATCCTGATGAGGTAGCTGCCTACATAGAGGTTGATGATGTAAACGATGATGGTGCTATTACTGATTGGTTTCTTGTAAACAATGGTGCCGAATACAGTACCGCACCTAGTTTATCTCAAGATGGTGATGCTTCTGGAAGTGGTGCTTCATTCATTTTCCTGTTCCGTACCGTATATGATGTTATGATCTCTAACGAAGGTACTGGCTACTGGGATATTCCTGAAGTAAGAGTAAGTACTACTGAAGAAGAAAATGGTATATTAGTTGAAGATGCTTTCGATTTAGAAATTTCCTTTGATACAGAATTACTAGCTGGTAAAATCAAGGATGACTCTGGAGATGAGACTGATAATATCATTACTACTGTAACATCTTCATCTACCCCTCAGATAACTGTTATTCCCCTTGAAAGACGTCAGGCCACAATTCCTTTTGATCAATTCGGCGTAAACGAGGATGGAGAGTTTGGTTTTGGTAATGATGGCAGTGATATTGATTTTGATTTTGATGATGATGACGAAGGTATTGACGCAGGAGCTGGTTACTTGACAAGCCCTACTATCATAATCAAGTCTATCGGAGAGAACATGGGTAGTGGAGCTACTATCACTGCAAATGTAGAAGATGGAGAGATCGTTGAATTATTCATCACTAATCCTGGTTCAGGATACTTGAGTGATCTAAATGATACTGAAGAGCCTGATGTTGAGACTGTGGATCAATTCTCTCAACTAGATGGAGACTCTGAGCCTACATTAAAGCCTGCTTCTAGTAACCCCAACTATAATTTCTATTATGACACGGGTGCTATTAAGCAGTAATCAACAGTTAATCAATACCTTAAACAGAAAAGCCTTCCTTCGGGAGGGCTTTTTTTATTTGGTGCGGTTAGTTTTCTAAATGCAGCAAGGATCATTTAGCTCGGATCTAGGGATTATTAAGCGGAACTATTCACGAGGAAATCCCCCTAACCCCCTTTTTAAAGGGGGAAATGAGAAATGTTTTCTTTTAGATTTATGGCACTAAAGAGAAGATTGATCTTGAGAGCGATCTCCCCTTTCCTAAAGGGGAAGGGGGATTTAAAACGCTTTTATCACCTATTCATAATTGATTTTTTCTGTTTCTTCTCAACTTAAACCCTGTTTTTCTGTCACCCTCCTTTGAGACTAAAGCAGATATTGCCAGCTTATTCCTGGTAATATCTCGTAAGGTACTGTTATTCATTTCTTTTTGGTGCGGCAGCTTATTTCTCGCTATACCGATATTTGCGCTTGTACGCTTAAATAAACTACCTGATCTGTCTTAGTCTTTAGTAGTTTGTTCAGGATAAATAAAGTCCATCCCTTCTGGTTCTTCTATGTATCTTACAATCCTAAGGCTTAATAGAAGTTATATGGGACGTTTCCTCGGATGAGGCTCGGTGAATTGCTGGGAGAATGTAGTGGGTTTAACCAATTACAGATTAGCACAATAGTTTACTGTACCAATGAAAGGATGGATTACTGTAGCTATTTATCAACGTGCTTCAGAACAACAAAACTATAGATACGAATCTTGATCTAACGGCTATTTCGCTTTAGTAGCAGATAAGGGGAATTCCCTCAGAGGGCGAATCCAAGAATGGTGTTGCCAATCGCGATACTGGGTAGTAGGCAGATTCACACCAGGATCGACTAACAACTGTCGTGTCCGTCCATTTAGAGAACATTCTACAAATGCTCTAATTTCCTTGTCAGGCTACTTCTGTTCCAGAAATTGGGCAAATTGCCGAATAAGATAAGGGCGAGTAGCCATCTTTTGATACTGCCATCCTTTCAAAAACTTCTGTATTGGGATAACTTCTTGTTTTTCGGTAGCAGGATCATGGGTGAAAAAGATGGCTTTCCCCTTTTTAGAACGTAATTTCATATGCCAGGCAAAGCGATGTCCTTCTTCAGTCCAACTGACATTACCAGGAATAAAAAAGTGGCGCAGCGGAAGAGCAATCTGAATAAAGAACCAAACAGTAAAACCGGCCACTACCCAAGTTTGGTAGCGAGGCTTTGTCAGAGATATAGTTTCTGGAGCAGGCTTACGAGAGCTTTTTGCAGAAAATGAAGTGGCAAGCAGCATTCCAGCCAGTGCTCCTATTAGCAACGGAAACAACTCAGTGCTACCGTGAAAGTAACGAGCAAGTCCAGTAGTTAATAGCGCGGCGCCTCCTACTAAAGCTGGCTGCTTTTTCAATTGTTGATAAACCTGCTGAGGCCAGTCAGGAAAGAAGAAAATAGTGGTAAGCCCGATAGCAAACCAGGGAAAAATACCAATATGAAATAGGCGGTCATTAATAAAGTGAAAGGATAGAAGAGCCAACAACATAAATGGGCGAGTTTTACGATAGGCTAATAGCGGAAAGGCTAATAAATCAATCATTAACCCACCGTAAGAAAAAATGTAGACCATCCATTCCTCAGTAAAAAGTGACCCAACTATTGGGAAATCAGTCTTCTTAGCTAACCACATTCGCATAGGCTCACCCCGTAGCCAATCGGCATTAATTTTTGCAACTCCCCCAAAAAAGTAAACTAACCCTAGTTGAATCTGCATAAGCAGTAGACTCCAACGAGGCACCCACTTTGATTTTATGGATGGAAAGAGTTTGGCATCTAGCGAGAAATATCGATTAGCCGGTAAGAATATCAGTAAAAAACTTAGTAGCACTACTAAGTAAAAATGATTCATATATCGGGCTTGCTCCAGCAAAAAAGTGTAAGTGAAACCTAAAAAAAATAGTGCACTGCTTACACGATAGGCCAGCCCCACGGTAATGCATATTGCCAGTAGACCTAAGAAGAGAAAATGGAAGTGCATTCCATCGCCCGGCCAAGTTTGTAGCCAGTGAAAGCCTTCGTAAGTAAAGTGAAAAGTCGGTTCAATCCATTGCTGAGAGATCCAGTCATTATCAAAAAAACGCTTGACCTCCCACAGCATAGTTAGTCCAAATATGATACGAAGCACCACCAAGCTATAGATAGCTGTGGGTTGAGATAGTATTTGTACCCAAGATGATACAAATCTCTTTTTCGGGGGTGGTAATGTAACCGCCATGTTTACTTAGTTTAAGTGAGAAGGTGAATAATAGCGTGATAGAATAGTGTGAAAAATTTGCTATCCACCATTAACTAGAGTGAATTTACAATATCCGTTGTAGACTGATATTTAGCGAAAAAGATGGCAATGTAACTTTAGAGCCTAAATTGCAAATACTTGAAATAATTAATAACAGCTTCTCGGCTAGTGGGCTTCGTAAACTAGGATGAGTGAAAAAGAGGCTTGAAAAGGTATAATCATTACCGAAGTTCCGTTAGCATCAGATAAAAACTTACGTATGGCTGTTTTATTAAAAACTGGTGTATCCACAATAAACCAAGCAAAAAGTTAGGACTTGTGAATCCACTATGGCATCCTGGGTTGGCTCTGCTTTTCTATAAAATTATAGGCTGCGTATCCGTAATAATGGTCGTCTAAATGTTGGAGGCAATGAAATCCTTAAATAGAAAAGTTCTATCGGGAGGGCTTTTTTTGTTCAAGCCAGTACTTGATAAGTTTCTGCCGAATTAAGGTAAACATTAGCTGGCAGCAC
>CAKZYJ010000068.1 GCA_937884755.1 uncultured Flammeovirgaceae bacterium | reverse complement strand
AAGTGGGACTATGTGTCCTAGCTTCAAAGCTACTCGCGACGAAGAGCATTCTACCCGGGGGCGAGCCAATGCGCTAAGGTTAGCTATGTCAGGTCAGCTAGACGAAGAAGGAATTACCAGTCATCGGCTGCGTGAAGTGTTGGATTTGTGCCTATCCTGTAAAGCCTGTAAATCGGAGTGCCCCAGTAATGTGGATATGGCTAAGCTGAAAAGTGAGGTCAGCCAACGGTACTACGACAAACACGGAGCTTCCTTGCGAGACAAAATGATTCGTCGTTCCTCTGACGTAGCTCAGCAGTTTAGCGGAAAGATGGCTGGTGTGTTGAATAAAATTCAACAGAGTAGCTGGTTTCGAGCAGGCTTAGAGAAAGTTGCGGGTTTTGATCGTAAAAGAATATTACCGGAGTATGCTTCCGAAACATTTGCCCAGTGGTTTGCCAAAAACGCCCAGCCACCTAAACCGGGTGCTCCTAAAGTGGCTCTATTTGCCGATACCTACCTCAACTACCACGAACCTCAGGTAGGCATTGCCGCTTACCAGCTTTTAGCAGATTGTGGCTACGAGGGGCTATTGGCGGAAGCCGGTTGCTGTCAGCGCCCAAAAATCTCCCACGGCTTTCTTCGGGAAGCCAAACAGGAAGGTCTTAAGACCACGCAAAACTTAGATGCTTATCTGGCCAGTGGCATTCCCGTAGTGGTCTGTGAGCCAAGCTGTGCTTCGGCGCTCAACGATGACTTGCCTGATTTGATTGAAGATGAATCTCTAGCAAAACGTTTACAAAGCCGAGTGCAGATGATCGACCAGTTCCTATTCCGCGAGCGGGCAGCCGGGCGAATTAACGTTGAGTTTAGCGCGACTGCACCGGAATTGCTCATTCACGGTCATTGTCACCAGAAAGCGCTGTACGGTACGCAGGCCATGAAGAGTCTGATAGAAACCACACCGGATCAGCGAGTGAGCGAAATAGATTCTGGTTGCTGTGGTATGGCTGGTTCCTTCGGCTACGAGAAAGAGCACTACGAGCTCTCCGAGAAAATTGGTTCTTCAGTTCTATTTCCCGCCGTTAAAAACGCCGACGAAGCTACTGAAATTGTCGCCTGTGGCTTTAGCTGCCGCCATCAGATTGAACATTTTACTGGCAAAAAAGCCCGGCATTGGGTAGAAACCATCCAAGTGAAGGAAAATGGTGAATAACTAATAAAAAAAGCGTTTGTATCAGGGTAATCCTTAATTTTGTTGCCAAACTTTTTAGAATGGGCATACGATCTCTTTTGAGTAAACCACTGGCAACTTGGGTAGTCCGGCAGCAACAGCAGTGGAGCCAGGCACCGGAAGAATCCCAGGATGATGTACTTAAGAATTTGCTGGCGAGGGTAAAAACCACCGTTTTTGGTAAGGATCATCATCTAGAGGAAGTAAGTTCTTACGAAGAATTCAAGCAGGCCGTACCCATTCGCGATTACGAGGATTTGAAGCCTTACGTGAACCGGATTGTTGGTGGAAAGTCAGATGTGCTGTGGCCGGGTAAACCTGCTTACTTTGCCAAAACCTCTGGTACTACTTCGGGAGCTAAGTACATTCCCATTACCAAAGACTCTATTCCTAATCATATCAACTCCGCTCGTAACGCACTGCTCAGTTACGTGCACGATACGGGTAATTCAGCCTTTCTGGATGGGAAATTGATCTTCTTATCTGGTAGCCCTACATTAGAAGAAAAAGGAGGCATTCCGTTAGGGCGCTTGTCGGGTTTGGTCAATCATCACGTACCCCAGTATCTGAGAACCAACCAAATCCCTTCCTACGAAACCAATTGTATTGAGGACTGGGAAACCAAATTAGGGAAGATTGTAGACGAAACTATCAACCAAAACATGACGCTGATCTCGGGAATTCCGCCCTGGGTACAGATGTACTTTGACTGGTTGATTGAGCGTACCGGAAAACCGATTAAAGATATTTTCCCAAATTTTTCGGTGCTGGTGCACGGCGGGGTGAATTACGCACCTTACCGACAAAAGATGATAGAGTCTATCGGAAAACCGATTGATAGCATTGAGACCTATCCTGCCTCGGAAGGATTTATTGCCTACCAGGACTCTCAGTCGGCAGAAGGGTTATTGATGCTACTGAACAGCGGTATCTTCTTCGAGTTTATTCCCACCGACGAATTTTTTGAAGAAAACCCCACCCGCCTATCAATTCATGATGTGGAAATTGGTAAGAATTACGCATTGATTATTAACAGTAATGCCGGGCTTTGGGGTTATTCTATTGGAGATACCGTGAAGTTTGTTTCCAAGTATCCGCATCGGTTGGTAGTAACTGGCCGCATCAAGCACTTTATTTCCGCCTTTGGGGAGCACGTCATTGGTGAAGAAGTAGAAAAAGCCATGAACCACGCTTTAGCCCAATTTCCCGAAGCCGAAGTAGTGGAGTTTACGGTAGCTCCCCAGGTAAACCCTGCCGAAGGGCTACCGCTGCACGAGTGGTACGTGGAGTTTGCTCAACCACCGGCGGATATATCCGCTTTTTCTAACATTATTGATAAACAATTACAGCAGCTAAACCCTTATTACGATGATCTGATCTCCGGTAGCATTCTTCGCCCGTTAGAAATTAGGCAGCTGCAAAAAAATGGTTTTCGCGAGTATATGAAAAGCCAGGGTAGATTAGGGGGGCAAAACAAGGTGCCTCGTTTATCAAATGATCGTATATTAGCCGACGGATTACAACCCTTCGTTGGCGAATAGCGACGAAATTTATGGAACAACAGCCCGAAAAAAGACACATCGCCATTCTTGGCTCAACCGGCTCCATCGGTACGCAAGCTTTAGAGGTTATTGAGCAACACACCGACCGTTTTGCAGTAGAGGTACTTACTGCCCACCGCAACGCTGACTTGCTTATTCAACAGAGTCTGAGATTCCAACCCAATGCGGTAGTGATTGTAGACGAAGGACAGTACGAAAAAGTACAGCAAGCCCTTGATCCGCACGAAATTAAAGTATACGCCGTAGCAAAATCGCTGGCTTCCGAGGTTGAGATGGAAGCGAGTGATCTGGGGCTCACCGCCACCGTAGGCTACGCCGGACTGTTGCCCACCATTAATGCTATTAAAGCTAGTAAGCACATTGCGCTGGCGAATAAAGAAACGTTGGTGGTAGCTGGAGAACTCATTACCAAACTAGCGCAGGAAAACGGGGTGAACCTGTATCCGGTAGATTCGGAGCACTCAGCTATCTTTCAGTGTCTGGTGGGAGAGTTTCATAACCCCATTGAAAAAATTGTTCTGACCGCTTCGGGTGGACCATTTAGAGGAAAAAGCCGGGAAGAACTGGCTAATGTGACCAAAGCACAGGCGCTCAAGCATCCCAATTGGGATATGGGCGCAAAAGTGACTATCGATTCTGCTTCGTTAATGAACAAGGGGTTGGAGGTGATGGAAGCTAAGTGGCTGTTTGGGCTAAAACCTGAGCAAATTGAGGTAGTGGTACACCCGCAGTCAATCATCCACTCGCTGGTGCAATTTCAGGACAGTTCGATGAAAGCCCAAATGGGTTTACCCGATATGCGACTGCCCATTCAGTTTGCTCTGGGCTACCCGGAGCGGTTGCCTTCCGATTTTCCCCGCTTCAATTTTCTGGACTACCCTCAGCTTACGTTTGAGCAGCCCGATATCGATACATTTCGTAATCTAGCCCTAGCCTACGAAGCCATGCAGCAGGGTGGAAACATGCCTTGTGTACTCAATGCGGCGAATGAAATTGCCGTTTCCGAATTTTTGCGCGACAATCTTGGTTTTCTAAACATGTCCGACGTAGTAGAAGCGTGCCTAGCAAAAATTCCGTTCGTGGCACACCCAACCTACGATGACTACGTTAACACGGATAAAGAGACACGAATCAAAGCATTAGAATTAATATAACAGTTGATGGAAGGATTAATAATGGCAGCCCAGTTGATACTGGGATTATCAATTTTGGTGGGGTTGCATGAGTTAGGCCACTTACTAACTGCCAAGCTATTCGGCATGCGGGTAGAGCAGTATTACATTGGGTTTCCGCCCAAAATCTTTAGTTTCCGCTACGGTGAAACTGAGTATAATCTGGGTATGATTCCGTTAGGTGGTTTTGTAAAAATTACCGGAATGGTGGATGAATCACTAGACACCAAAAAATTAAGTGAAGAACCTAAACCCTGGGAGTTTCGCTCTAAGCCGGCCTGGCAGCGGCTGATTGTGATGATGGGCGGGATTATCGTCAACGTGATTACCGGTATTATCATTTTTATTATCCTCACCTACAAATTCGGTGATACCTACATTCCGCGCGACGAAGTGCTGAAAAACGGCATCGTTGCCTACGAGTTAGGGGAAGAAATCGGCTTGCAAACTGGCGACGTAATTACTAAAGTAAACGGCGAGGAGTACGTAAAATTTTCTGATCTAACCAGTGCCAATGTACTACTGACTGATAACGCCTACTATACCGTAGAGCGTGGCGGCGAGGTAGTAGAAGTACCGGTTCCGGTAGATTTTCTCGATAAGTTCTCAGATAAAGATGCTGCTGGGCGTTTTATTGATGTTCGGATGCCTTTTGAAGTTGGTCCGCTGTTAGAAGATAGTAATGCTCAAAAGGCAGGATTACAGGAAGGCGATCAAATAGTTGCTGTTGCCGGTCAAGAGGTCGTATTCTTTGATGAGATTCAAGAAGTACTAGCTAATCATAAGTCTGAGGAGATATCCTTAGAAGTTTTACGGCCTGAACAAACCGGAATTGAAAATCCAATCAACAATCCAGTAATTCTTCAGGTAGAAGTGACTGAAGAGGGTACAATCGGGTTTTACCGACAGCCTCTTCTGGAACTGGGCCGCACTGAATATACCTTGGCAGAAGCCATCCCCAAAGGAACTAAAGAGGCTTTTAATATTATTTGGGTAAATGCCCGAGCCATCGGCAAGATTTTCAAAGGGGAAGTATCCGCTTCCAAATCACTGAGTGGGCCTATTGGTATTGCTCAGATTTTTGGCCCTACGTGGGATTGGGTTCGCTTCTGGCGTATTACTGGCCTGCTATCTATGATACTAGCCTTTATGAACTTCTTACCGATTCCGGCCCTGGATGGTGGACACGTGGCCTTCCTGACCTACGAGATTGTATCGGGCCGAAAGCCTTCCGATAAATTCCTGGAACGAGCGCAGAAAGTGGGGATGGTACTGCTGCTGACGCTCATGACCTTTGCTATCTTCAACGATATCTTCAAGGTGTTCTTCTAGGAGGCGAGGCGATACTCCTGTTAGGCGGAAATTTAGCTAGATTTTCTGATGCAGTTCTTCGTTGAAAAAGATTCGGTTGTTAGGGAAATCTGGGGAAAGAGCGACACCATACTTTTCATTTTTGCGGGTTCCTCGGCAGAATTTGCTCTCAATAAGGCTGTCGACTGGCTCTACTTTACCGGCAAGTTACCGGCCGATCCGTTGGGTAGGTTGTTCTCTACGGTTGAGTATGCCCGAAAGATGGTTTTTTCCCCGCTGGATGAAGCGCACGCGACTATTGATTCCCTACGGCAAATACATAGTTCGGTGGAACGCAACCGGGGCTACGCTATTCCCGACTGGGCTTACCGCGATGTGTTGTTTATGCTGATCCATTACTCCATTGCTTCTTACGAACTACTGGAAAGGAAATTGAGCGATGAAGAGAAGGAAGAAGTGTACCACGTTTTCTACCGCATGGGTGCCAGAATGGGATTGAAAGAGTTGCCGCCTACCTACCCAGAATGGCTACCAATGAGGCAGTTGCATCTGATGGCCAACCTACAAAAGAGTGAGTACACCACCGATCTTTTTCAACAATACCGAAAACACTTGGGCACGGTACGTTTTAGAGTGCTGGTAGAAGGGCAGAAACTGGTAGTACCCCAGCGGGTAAAGGAGCTGCTACATTTTAGTGATTTCTCTTGGCTCACTCCCGTGGTTCCCCTCTATAAACTGAGCCGAGTGATAAAACTAGATGGACTTTTTAAAACCATTCTGCTTCCCTCCGAATACAAAGAGCAGATAAATGACTTGGATGTGAGGGTTAGTTAGGGTTAATTTCTGTATATCCGCAAAAAAGCTTTATTTCTTCAGTCCAAACAGGCCCCCTATCAAAAGCCCAATCCATATACTAAAGAATCAATACCTCCTGCTATGAATGAAGCTGAATTGGAGGCTTTGTACTGTAAACGGAGTCCGTATTGACGGATACACTTAGTCCCGTTTCTCTGTCGTAGTAAAAATATCATACTCCGGATAGACTGGTCTGGGGATGACACCTTCATTACTCAGGAGTACGGATAACTTCCGATCCTTTAGTATGGTATCAACCCGAACCGGATCTCCGTTAAGGAAAGCCCGTTGAGCGATCAATCGCGTGCCGTGTGAGTAATCCGCATACCGTTCATGATGGCCATTGTACACCGGCTGGATGGGTCTGTCTTCCCCCAAATGCCAGCCGTAAATGACTACCCTGCCCAAAGTGCGATCAGCAGGATATATTTTGTTTGAGATTATAATGTCTTTTTTATGCCCAGCCATGAAAGGATGGGCTAATCTGTCCAGTCTCATTTGTAACATTTGCTGTCTGATCGAATCGGTATGCTCTTTAAATACGGGATTGGTGGTCATGCTATCGGAAGGGGGGATGGGTTGAGGCGCTAATTGAACAGCGGCTTGCTTGTAAATAATATCCACCATTTTGGCTGTTGGAAGAGAGCAATCCAGCTGATTAGCCAAATATTGGGCAGTTAAGGGTGTCATCGGGATGTACAAATAATCCTCCTCTGATCCGATAGCCATATAATCTTGCGCGACATAAAACAGGCATTCATAACGTTTCCCATCAACAACTTCCGTGACTTGTACCGGCTCTAATTGGAGTGAGAAAGAAGGCACATTTCCCGACAATATTTCTTGGGCAACCGCTTTTTCTCTATCGGCCAAACTCAGCCCAATCACTTGTTTAACAAATTCATCCCCCCCAATTGCATTAACTGATCGCTGTGGGAGGTTCAATTTCCTTATGGTGGCGTTTGGAATAGAATTTAATTGATCATTACTAGCCAAAGATGAAGATGCTGGTTGGGCTAACATCATTGGGATCGGTATGAATAGTAGACTGATTAGTGGGGTTATTGTACTACTCTTTAGCATGTTTAATCTTGCTTTGGTAAAGCAGCTCCAATATTCGCTTCTATTGATCTGCACTTTTCGTTGGAAGGTTGAGCGTATTGCGAGTGTTATAAGTTATTCTATTTTAATATACTAAAACACCAGCCTTTAGGCTAGAAATACCCCGATTGGTCGGTTTCAAAAACGTCCTTGGATTTAGCTTATGGGAAGATTAAATATTTTCCAAGTAGAACAGTATAGTTCTGTAATTCTATATAGCTCAAAACGTCCAGATAGGCTCAGTGAGCATACATTCTCAAATAGATTCTAAAGTTAGTTTTCTTCACCGACGTTTGCAGATGGCTTAGCTTGCTCATTGAGTTTATCGTCTGTTATCTTCTTTTGTTCGCCAATTTTCACCATTACAAGCGTTACGATGGACCCAATTGGTATTGCAAAAGTTACTAGAGTTTCATCGATTCCTGTTGCGCTGAATCCAACTCCAAGTAGTGTTTGGAATGAGATGTCAAGACTGAAACGACCAAGAGCTGTAATTGTAATCGCAGGTACATTAAAAATGAGTACTCCAACTATTCTAAGCCATTTTCTTTTAAAAGAGCTTTTCCGAATTCTGTTAATCGCAATTATGTTTAGTGATGCAACGCCAATGGCAATGAACCCAGCAATATAGATCAAAAGGAAAGAAGGGATTTCCTCTTTATAATTTAACAATTCGATGTATTGAATCTTGTTATTTTGTTCATTGATAGTTGCCTCAATAATCCCGAAATGAGTTTCATTCTTGATCTGAATCTTAACCATTAAAGGTTCAATGGTTGACTCTTCTTCAGCAGTTGAAAATGAGAATTTCTTGTCAGATTTGGAAAATGACAATTCAAATGAAGGTCCGAAATTTTCTATTATCGCTGCTTGGAGGTGAGGTAAGCCTTCTTTCAGTTGATTTACTTGTGCTGTGTCTATTGGTTTAATGTCGAAGTATGAGATTGCTTCGTCAAAATTGCCGCTTGCTATTGCGTTTAACTGATTTATTGCGTTGTCGTACCCTCTCGAAGAAGATTTGAGAAATGAGCATCCTGTTAATAACGTGATGAGAAGTATAAAGGGGGGGATTTTATTCATCTGTGGTTCCAAAATTAAGGGTGACAATTGAATAAATATATCGAGTGTATCTATTCGCCATACATTAATTATGTTTTCGAGAAGCGGGAAAGATACTGACTGCCACTACTCCTTCACAATATTAAACTCTACCCGGCGGTTAAGCATTTTGTCTTCGTCGGTGATTTCCTCTACAATGGGGCGACTGCTTCCGTAACCGATGGCTTCCACCCGCGAGACTTCCACGTGGCCAAAACTTACCAGATACTCCTTAATGGCATCGGCCCGGTCTTGCGAAAGCTTCAGGTTTAAATCGGGGTTGCCGTCCGAGTCGGTATGGCCTTCAATGCGGAGACGAATAGTGGGGTTATCCAGCAGAAAGTCTGCGATTTTGTTCAGGTCGCCGTACATCTCGGTTTTCAGTTCAGATTTTCCGTTATCAAATTCCAGATTCTCAAACTTCAATCGGCTGGAGATAGCGTGGGTCTCAAAGTTAAACTCCTGGTCGCCCGAAAGGAAGAATATTTCCTCTAGCCGGAAAAAGTGTTCCCCCTGAATGATGAGCAGATAGTTATTATTGTTGATCAGATCGAAGGAGAAACTTCCGTCTTTCTTCAGAAACTTGGGAGCTACTTCCACTCCGTTGTCCAAATCAATCACCGAGACAATACCCTCACTAAACGGATCGCCGGTTTCGGCATCAATTAAGGTTCCTTTCAGGTTTACGGTAGCTGTAGGTTGAGCCTCCATGGGCAGCGGGAAGGAGTACAAATCTAAGTTACCCATATTATCTTCCACCGAGCGGGCGTAGTACAAATTCTTCGATTCAGCATCAATGGTAAAGTAAAATTCACTGCCAGCCCCGTTTACCAGCGGACCCACGTTTTTAGGCTCGCCCCATAGCGAATGGTACAAATACGATTTATAAATATCGTACTCCCCAAAATTCAGTAAGTGTCCGTTAGAACTGAAGTAGAGCACCTGATGCTCGGGGTGAAAAAACGGGCTCACTTCGCTACCTCTCGTATTAATGGTAGGCCCAATATTCCGGGGAGCTACCCACTGATCCTCCTCGTCCTGGTAGGTATAGTAAATATCGGATAATCCATATCCCCCCAGCCGGTCCGATGAAAAGAACAACGTATCCCCCGAGGGAGAAAGCGACGGGTGAGAATCCCAGTAGGGGCTATTGACGGATTTGCCCAGGTTTTGCGGCTCATTCCACTGCCCGTCTACATCCCGGTAAGAGACGTACAGGTCGCAATTTCCGTAGCCATCGGGCGCTAAACAACGGGAGAAGAACAGCCGTGAGCCATCGGGGCTAATGCAAGCCGACCCTTCGTTATAGGGCGAGTTTACGTTTTCCAGCGGTTCGGCATCCATCCAGAAACCATCCTGGTTACGGCTCAGCATCAAATCTTCGTTATCGTAGGTCTTAAATCCTCGTTCCAGCTTATTTCGCTTGGAGGTAAAGAGCATAATATCGTTACTGGCGCTTAGTGATGGCCCGTAGTCACCCGAGGAAGAGTTGATTCCTTCGCCCATGTTCAAGTACACACCTCGGGGGGGACGTAATGTGTCAATTTCCCGCCGGTACTCTACTAATTCGTAGTAATACTCCAGTGGAACGTAATCCTCTTTTCGCTCAATGCGGTGCTGTTCTAGATCCTTGCGGGCCAGTTTGGCCGGCATATGGTCAGTATAATGCTTTAAGACCAATTTGTACAGGCTGATAGCTGCTAACGTATCTCTCCGGGCTTCTTCTAGCTTAGCCAACTGCCATAAAAGCTGGTTGTCTTTAAAGAAATTCTGAACCCCAAAATTTCGGACATAATCGTACAGTTGAGGGTACCATTGGACAGTATCCTGAGACTGGGCAAGTTTTTGTAAAGCTTTTAATTTTTTTGGCTGGTGATAGTAAGGAACCTGATGTAAGTTGGGAAAGGAAAATAAATCCCGCATTTTGGCTGGAACTGCATTTTTGGCAGTATCTTGCAGGGTAAACGGGCTTTGAGCCGGTTTTATTTGAGCAAGCCCAAGGGTACAAGAGAGCGTTACGCCTAGAAGCAGTATTAATCTTCGCATTTTTCTGGTAATCCACTATAAATCAACAACTAATGTGCAAAATATTGAAGAGCGTAAGTTTTCGGACAAGTTTGCCACAAAACAGAGCCTATTTAGTTTAGTTCATCAGTAACTAATAAGCTACTAAGCAGCTTGGCACAGGGATTGACGTAGTGGTATACCGTAGCGATTTTTAAGATTATACCGCTGCCATGCCAATATGGCAGTAAAAAACAACATATGAATAGCAATTCGTTTACCGAACCATTTTTAATCGACCAGTTTGACGATAGCGATGCCGATGATTTAATTCAACTCGTAACTGCCGAGGAGGAGGAAGATGACGAGGTTATTGAATTTCCGTCGGAGCTATCAATTTTACCCATTCGCAATACCGTGCTGTTTCCGGGAGTGGTTATTCCCATTACCGTAGGGCGGAAGAAGTCTATCAAACTGGTCAAACAGGCCTATAACGAAGGAAACCGTCTGATTGGCGTTATCGCTCAAAAGGATAATCAGGCTGAAGATCCCGACACCAGCGAGGTATACAAAGTAGGTACAGTGGCGAAAATTATTAAAGTGCTGGTGCTACCGGATGGCAATACGACCATCATTATTCAGGGTAAGAAGCGTTTCAAAGTAAGTTCTTTTGTTCGGGATGAACCCTACATGGTAGCGGAGGTAAAGTATTTGGAAGAAAAGTTTCCTACCCGTAAAACCAAGCAACTCCAGGCGCTGGTGCAGTCACTGAAAGAGGCCGCGGCGAAAATTTTACGGCTGAATCCTGAGATTCCCCAAGAAGCCCAACAAGCACTTGATAATATTGAAAGCCCTAGTTTTCTAACCCACTTCCTCTCTTCCAACATCAATGTAGAAGTAAAGGATAAACAAAAACTGTTAGAGATTAATAATGGCGTGGAGCGGGCAAAGCTGCTATTGGAGTACATGCTAAAGGACATTCAACTGCTGGAGATTCGGCACGAAATCCACAGCAAGGTGCATTCGGATATTGATCAGCAGCAGCGGGATTATTTTCTGCGACAACAGATGAAAGTGCTACAGGATGAACTGGGCGATGGCGGATTAGATCAGGAAGTGGAAAAGATGCGCCTTCGGGGTGATAAGAAAAAGTGGCCGGATGCTGTAGCCGATCATTTTAATAAAGAGTTAGATAAGCTGCTGCGGATGAACCCGGCGGCCGCTGAATATCCACTGACCTTCAACTACGTAGAGTTTCTGTTGGATCTTCCCTGGCAAGACTATACTAAAGATAACTTCGATCTTAAGCGGGCGCAACGGATTCTGGACCGGGATCATTATGGGCTGGATAAAGTAAAAGACCGGATTATTGAGTATTTAGCGGTGCTAAAGCTGAAAAATGATATGAAGGGCCCAATTCTTTGCTTGTATGGCCCTCCCGGTGTTGGTAAAACTTCCCTAGGAAAATCTATTGCTTCGGCTCTCAACCGCAAATACGCACGTATGTCGTTAGGTGGAGTGAGCGATGAGGCTGAAATCCGCGGACACCGAAAGACTTACGTAGGAGCTATGCCCGGTAAGATCATCCAAAACATCAAGAAGGCTAAATCGGCTAATCCGGTGTACATCCTGGATGAAATTGACAAAGTGCGATCTGATTTTCGCGGAGATCCGTCGTCAGCGCTGTTAGAAGTGCTAGACCCCGAGCAAAACAATGCTTTTCTGGACAACTATCTGGAAGTAGATTATGATTTATCGAATGTGCTGTTTATCGCCACGGCGAATTCCTTAGATACCATTCACCCCGCCCTGCGCGACCGAATGGAGATTATCGATATTTCGGGCTACACCCTGGAAGAAAAGGTAGAGATTGCTAAACGACACCTCATTCCTAAGCAACGAAAAGAGCACGGCTTAACCGGTAGCGACATTTCTTTTGACAAAAAGGCTATTGTTCGCATCATAGAAGATTACACTCGTGAGTCGGGAGTGAGAAATCTTGAGCGGAAAATTGCCACGGTCATTCGGAATATGGCCAAGTCGGTAGCAATGGAAGAAGACTACTCCAAGAAAATTACTGAAGCTGAAGTTCGGCGCATCTTAGGAGCACCTGTATTTGATAAAGAAAGCTACCAGAATAATGATATTCCGGGCGTAGTAACCGGATTAGCCTGGACGCAGGCCGGAGGCGAAATTTTGTTTATTGAAAGTAGCCTGAGCCGGGGTAAAGGAAAGTTGACTTTGTCGGGGCAGTTAGGAAATGTAATGAAAGAGTCGGCTATGACCGCGCTGTCTTATCTCAAGTCTAAAGCTGACGAACTGGGGATTCATTACAAAGTGTTTGAGAACTACGACTTACACGTGCACGTACCCGCTGGAGCAGTACCCAAAGACGGGCCCTCCGCCGGAATTACTATGCTTACTGCTATGGCCTCGGTGTATACCCAACGCAAAGTGAAGAGTAAACTGGCGATGACCGGAGAGATTACCTTGCGAGGAAAAGTGATGCCGGTAGGAGGGATTAAAGAGAAAATTCTGGCTGCCCGACGAGCAGGAGTGAAAGAAATAATCCTTTGTCAGAAGAACCAAAAAGATATTGAGGAGATTGATGTCCGTTACATAAAAGGACTCAAGGTTCACTTTGTAGATCGGGTTAGCGAAGTGTTAGATCTGGCACTGCTAAAATCTAGAGTTAAGGAACCGCTGGAGTTCGTGACTGAATAATTGGGTAACAGCAGAGCGGGGACTTAGCAGTCGGGCTAGGCCACCAGCAGAAAGTCAATGGCCTCTCGGTACCCCTTTGCCAGCAAAAAATCTCGGATCTCTACCCGTCGACCCCGGTTGCTCACGTAGGAGAGAATGAAATACTGTCCAGGGGGAGCGATGTCCTGATAAAAGATACAGGGCGCTTCATTCGTTTAGTTAGGTACCACATCAATAAAGGCGCTAATGGTGATTCCTACTTTCTCAAGAAGTTTAGCGCGCTGCCGCGATTTTCTCCCCGCACCCCATACTACCACATTTGGGTAAAAAGGATTGTTCTGTTCAAGCCACTTAGTCAGATAGCTGGTCTTTATCCGGTAAAAGGCCTCCGTTGAATATCGAGCATCCGTTCGGGTTAAACGATGAGATGAGTCGTGCCAATCCAATACGATATCATCTACTTTAGAAATAATTGCTCCTTGGCTCAGCCAGCGTAAAACCAACTCATAATCTTCCGGAAAATCTCCGAAACGATAGCTTCCAAACTTCTCTATGGCTGAGCGGCGAAACATAAGTGATGGATTGATAGTGGGTAGTTCTACAAACTGATTTTGCAAGATCTGCTTAGGAGTAGTGATTGAATTGACCCAGTTTACGTACTGTTGCATTCCCTCCTGAGATACTTCTGATTGATAATGTACTTGTCCGCTTACTATATCTGTTTCTGAATATTTATTGAGGAAATCTGATTGCAATTTTAAGCGATCAGGATGAGAAATGTCATCGGCGTCCATACGGGCAATGTAAGCTCCCTGAGCCTGAGCTAGGCCAGCATTAAAGGCTGACACTACTGAACGGTTCGGTTCATTCACGAGGCGTATGCGGGTATCTTGTTTAGCCAACGACTGAGCAATGCTGCGACTATGATCGGTAGATGCGTTATCCACCAGTATTAACTCCCATTGTTCAAGGCTCTGATTGAGAATGCTATTAGTAGCTGAGTGAAGCGTGTTCTCAGCATTGTAAAATGGAAGAATAACGGAGACTAAGGGGGCGGTCATAGGCAAAAAAAAGACGTTGCTATCTTTAATAGCAACGCCACAAATTTTTCTCTTCTTTCGTTAGTAGTGACTGAGCTAGCTGGTTACGTTATCCTTTAAAAGCTCGGGGTAGTTTTTCTTAAACTTCTTCACTTTGGGTTTAGCAACTGACTGGATGTACGGATTGCCAGGGTTTAGTTCGTAGTAATCCTGGTGGTAATCTTCGGCTATCCAGAATTTTTCGTAGGACACTAACTGGGTTACAATAGGCTTATTGTATTTTCCGGAACTGTCTAACTTTTCCATATAGTTTTTCGCTAGTGACTGCTGTTCCGCATCGTGGTAAAATACGGCTGAGCGGTATTGCTCTCCTACATCCGGTCCTTGCCGGTTTAATTGGGTAGGGTCCATGGTTCCGAAGAATACTTCCAATAACTGCTGATAGGTGATTACTTCTGGATCGTAGTATATCTGCACTGCTTCAGCGTGGTCGGTCATACCGGCACTTACCTGCTTGTAGGTTGGGTTTTTCTGAATTCCGCCGGTGTAGCCAGAAACTACACTTTTTACTCCTTTTGTCCGTTCAAATACAGCTTCGGTACACCAGAAACAGCCTCCGGCAAATGTTGCAGTGTCCAGTTGAGCTTTCTCCTCTTCGGTAAGGGAAGCCGGAGACACGGTCAATATCTCACTGGTCTGGGTATTCTGTGACGGTGTCGTACAGTACACTGCCGTTAGAGCGAAAAATAAAACTACAAGTACGTTACTATTCATTGATCTGATAATTGAGTTAGTGATTAACATCAGTCAGAGGATAAAATCACTTGACTGTACTTACCTAACGCTACCAGAGAAGCAAAGTTTTAACTAGTCCACAGTCCACGGCTTATAGTCCACTGTATAAAGAGCAAATGGTCGGGTAGAAGACGAAGCGAATTGTACGGGAATGGCTACCTGTGCGTACTTCGATCTCCTTTTGGTCTTCCACTCCCGAGACTCCAATCTAATGCTCAGTACGATTAAAACTCCAGCATTAGGAGCATTTAACAGAAAAAAGTAACCAGGAGATACCTTTATACGAGTAATGAGCCTAGTTAAAGCTCTAATTACCATGGGCAACTGAGCCAATCTTGAAAAGCCTGCTTTTGTTCTTCCGTAGCCTCTTCTCGTTGAGCAATGGTATATAGTTTAAAGTACCGATCATCTTGAGCAGTAAGCTCTACTGAACATAGTTGATGATTTCTTATCAGGCTCAAGCTTACAGTTGTATGTCCGGCCAGTAACTGCTCCAAACTATCCTGCACCCGTAATCCGTTTACCGCTACGATCTCATCATTTAGTGCTAGATGTGTGTCGGCTACTGATTCGGGTTCAATACGCTGTACTAACCATTTCTTGTCGCTATTCACCACTCTAAAACCGAAGGAGCCTTCAGAATGCAATGTGTTTTCAGTGATCTTTAGCTGGCAACCTACCGTGAATAGCGCCTGATTAAGGGCAATTTCCAGTGGTTCTTTTCCATAAATGAATCGTTCGAAATAATCTTCCATCTGACAGCCTGACAGATCGCTAACCAGCTTTTCCAGGTCAGACATACTGTAACCGCAGTCTTGTTTCCCAAAAAAGTCCCATAAGTACCGCATGAAGGTATCTAGCGACTGCTCACGGTTGGTTTTGTCCCGCAGCATCAAATCCAGAATCAGGCTTACTAGTGCACCTTTCACATAAATAGACACTTTACGGTGCGGAATACCCGCGGAGTAACCGTCGAGCCACAGATCGTAGGAGGATTCTACTAGGGAATGATTAAAGCGCCCAAAATTCTCGAAGTGCCGCTTGAAAAGCTTGTTCAACTCCAGAATGTACTCTTCTTTCGTAACTACCCCGCTTCGAACCAAAAATAGATCGCCGTTGTAGGTAGTGACCCCTTCGGCTATAGAGCCGGTAGGGAAGTAGTTTTCTTGGGTGTAATCATAGGGGCACATCTCCTTCGGACGAATACGAATGATGTTCCAGGTATGGAATAACTCATGAGAACTCACTCCTAAAAAATCGTAATAGGATTTACTATTCTCAATAATTCCTTCACTCGGGCCTAGCGCGATTACCGTTGAATTGAAAAGTTCTACTCCGTGGTAGGCCGGATAGGGCAAAAATTGATACAGAAAGTGATAGTCATCCGCCGGAAAGCCTCCCATCATCTTCATCTGGGTTTCAGTAAAAGCCCGGAAGCGGCGAATGATTTGTTCCTCATCTAGTAAACAACGCCCCTGAAACCAGAGATGAAATTGATGTTCATCTACTTCGTACTGCCAGTGCGTAAGATCAGGACTGGCGATAAGCGGACTTTCGGCTACATGGTAAAAGCTTGAGGCCTCCAGCGTATGAGTTTCAGGAGAGCTTAGTCCACAAGCTAACTCGTAAGTTTCTGGCAGTTGTAGTTTAATTTGATAAGCTTCTTCGGTGCGCCCTTCAGCGTAGAGCATGCAGTTGACGAAATTAATGTAAAGTTGGTCATCATTCAGGTAGGTGCTTCCCGCATTCATTTCAGCCGCGTAGTAATCGTACGAAACCCGGATACTGCTAACATCTTGCGTATCAACTTCCCACCGGTCTTTGGCTACTTTCCGGAAATCAAGCGGTTCATTTTCAGTAGTAGTCACGGAGAACCTGCGAATATTCTTAGCAAAATTTCCTAGTTCGTACCGACCAGGCCGCCAGGCCGGTAGTTGAAGAAAGGTCTTATCCGCACTTATACTGGGAAAGGTGATTTCAAAATCAAGCCAGTGCTGATGTGGCTGCTGGTAGGAGATTGTACAGTAGATCATAGAAGGTAAAGTATTTAGGACCTTAAAGTGTTAAAGTATTTTGGTGTTAATATAACTGTGACAGTCTAGCCTATATTTATAACTCCTTAACACTAAAATACCCAAACACTCAGTCTACTGAACACATATTAAAACCATTTTACACTACCTTTGAGCAAAAAAATTTATGAACTGGGAATTTCTTTGGGTGGGCGTAGGCGGTTTTCTGGGAAGTATCTCTCGCTACGGAATTGGTGTATGGACTACCCGATTCTGGGCAAATCCTTTCCCTTTGGGGACCTTCATCATTAATGTATTAGGGTGCTTCCTCATCGGGCTGTTCTTCGGAAGTTGGATTAAAGGCCATATTAGCGACTCGATGAGTCGGCTGCTGATTGCTGGATTCTGCGGCGGATTTACCACATTTTCCTCTTTCTCTTACGAAGCGTTGGCGCTTATTGAAGAGGGAAAAATGGGTATCTGGGTTCTCTACGTTGGAGGGAGCATCCTGCTAGGACTATTAGCTACCTGGGGTGGAATTACCCTTCTTCGAATGCAGTAAACCAATTTACCGCCGCTGCCGGGATTGCTTCTTTCGTAAATCGCGCACAAACCGGGTCCAGCGTATAGGGTTCAGAAAGTTATTGGGCGGCACGAACCCCCACTCTACACTGTACATCCGGGTAATTCCGTCGTTTATATTGATCGGCTGGTACTTACCTAAGATAATATCTTCTTCCAATACATCCCGAAGTTCAGTTTGCATACTGTCGATTCTTGACTCGAACCCTAGGTTCTTATCACTAAACGACTCCATAAACTCACTGGTAGTAGGCAGAGAATAAACTGTCACTTCCTGAAGCACAATGGTATCGCGTACCATACCTTGGACAATAGAGTATTGTTGTCCGATCAAATAATCAGGCACCACGAACTCTGTTGTTTTGTAGCCTACTGCCGTAAATGTTAATGTGTCGCTAGGGTGAGCCTGCAAACTAAAGAAGCCATAACTATCGCTAATGGTGCCTTTAGGAAGGTGGTTCACAAAAATGGAAACATAAGGAAGAGCCACAACGCTATCGGTGGAAAAAACAACCCCGCTCAAGTTAACCAATGATGTATCTTCGGGGCTGGCATCAATTTGTGCAAGCAGAGGAGAACTAAAAAATAGACATAAAATGAAAAAATATTTTTTAAGCATGATTGAAGTACTATTAGTGTACTTCTAAAATAAAAAAATCAGCCCTAAAAAAAGTTTCTTAGGGCTGATCTTTAAGAA
>CAKZYJ010000067.1 GCA_937884755.1 uncultured Flammeovirgaceae bacterium | reverse complement strand
TGAGACAGTTCGGTCCCTATCTGTGGTGGGCGTAGGAAGCTTGACAGGATCTGACTTTAGTACGAGAGGACCGAGTTGGACGAACCGCTGGTGTATCGGTTGTGCCGCCAGGTGCAGCGCCGAGTAGCTATGTTCGGACTGGATAAGCGCTGAAAGCATCTAAGCGCGAAACCAACCTGAAGATGAGGCTTCCCTAGAGGGTCGTTCGAGACCAGGACGTAGATAGGCGGCAGGTCTACCATCAGAAATGATACAGCTGAGCCGTACTAATGACCCGAACGGCTTTTTTACTCACACCCCACTTGGCTACTGATGATTCTCTTACCCATGCATGTCAATCAACGAAAATATTACTAAAGCCTTAGGGTGGCTGTAGCGCCGGGGATCACCTCTTCCCATTCCGAACAGAGCAGTTAAGCCCGGTAGCGCCAATGGTACTTCACCAGAGGGAGAGTAGGTCGCCGCCTTTTTTTTATCAAAACCCCATTGCTTATACCCAAGTAATGGGGTTTCCTTTTGGCCTTTAACTGAGCATTTGTAATTCAACTAGATTGCGATAATCTTGATCTAGCTGATAAAGCTGCTGGTGGGTACCCGATTCTGAAACTTGTCCATTCTTCATGACGTAAATCTTATCTACCTTCCGAATTGTAGCTAACCGATGGGCAATAATGATAGTTGTACGGCCTTCCATAAGTCTTTCCAGTGCTTCTTGTACCAGCGCTTCAGATTCAGCATCTAATGAACTGGTAGCTTCGTCCAGAATTAATATCGCCGGATTTTTAAGAATGGCCCTAGCTATGGCGATACGTTGACGCTGTCCGCCTGACAACTGAATACCCCGCTCACCCACTACAGTAGCAAACCCATCGGGAAAAGACTCTATAAAGTCAAGCGCGTTTGCTTGTTGGGCTGCTTGCTTAATCTGATCAAAAGAAGCATGAGCATTTCCGTAGGTAATATTTTCCTCTATAGTGCCGCCGAATAAAATTACTTCTTGAGGAACTAACCCGATATGATGCCGTAGTTGAGTGAAGTTATAGTTTTGTATTGGTTGGCCGTCTATTGTAATATCACCCTTCTGGAATGGATAATAACGTAGTAGTAACTGAGCTAGCGTAGACTTACCAGCACCGCTATGCCCAACCAATGCTACTTTTTCACCACTAGTAATCTGTATAGAAATGTTATTCAATACAGTAATGTCGGAACGAGAAGGATAGCTGAAAGAAACGTTCTGGATAGCGATACTACCATCAATAGCATCAGAAGGGAGCGGTGGAGATGATACAGTAGGTAGCGTTAATTCTGGCTCTTCTGCTAGTATATCAAGCACTCGTTCTGAGGCACCCAAAGCCCTTTGAATTTGTCCGTATAAATCTCCTAGTCCGGCTATTGAGCCGCCAATGAGGGTAGTATAGAGTACAAATGAAATGAGATCACCAATGGTAATTGTGTTTTGCTGGACTAATGAAGCACCGTACCAAAGCACCACTACAATACCACCAAACAATACAAAAATGATGAAAGAAACAAACAAGCCACGGTAACGGGCTGCCCGTAATGCAGTACTTACCACCTGATCCATAGCCGAACGATAGCGATGAACTTCTCTTACTTCACTGGTAAATGCTTTTACGGCTCGTATTGATTGTAAAGTCTCTTCAACAATGGTACTACTCTCAGCAAGTTGGTCTTGGGTTTTCTTGGTGAGTCGGCGAATGTATCTGCCAAAGAAAAGAGCCGCAATAATCAATAGCGGGAAAGTAGCGAACATGAAACCAGTAAGCTTAGGCGCCATTGACACGATTACAATTGTACCAATCAATAAGGTGGCAATCTGCCGAAGAAACTCAGCTAGAGTTACTGAAAACGTATTTTGTAATAGTGATATATCGGAAGTAATACGACTAAGTAATTCACCAGTCCGGTGTCGATCGTAGAAAGCGATAGGTAGCGTGATAAGCTTCTGATATAAGGCTATCCGGATATCAGCTGAAGATTTTTCGTTAACCTGCGCAAAAAAGTAAACTCGGATAAATGAAAAGATACTTTGTATCAGAAAAATACCTAGTAAGCAAAAAGCAATTACACTAATATTATTGGATAACCAAGATTCATTCCCAGCAGCAACATCTAGTAGTTCACCTGAAATCAGAGGAAAGCTGAGCAAAGTAAGACTTGAAAATACCAATCCTATCATGCCAATAAGAAAAGACCAGCGATAAGGAAGAATAAAACGGTATATTCCTGCCAACTGCTCCCACTGAAATTTATTAAAAAGCTTAAATTTTTTCATAATTACGCGTTACTATCCGCCAAGACGTATACCTTGCCCAAAAATTGCAAAAGGAGTAGAGTAGGCGTGATTGAACTAAATGGAGGGTAGTGTTTCGAGAGGTTGAATAAGTATACCCACCTAACATAAATCAATATCGGATGCATTTGGTTACGGGAGCTACTGGATTAATTGGAAGTTTTATTTGCCGTGTCTTGTTGAGCTCCGGCTATTCACTACGGGCTATTAAACGAAAGGAAAGCAATATGGATTTGGTGGCTGATATTCAGGACCAAATTGATTGGGTAGAGAGTGACGTATTGGATGTTTCTTCTTTGAGAAAAACAATGCAAGGAGTAAAAGGAGTGGTTCATAGTGCCGCTTTCATTTCTTACGACAGTCGCGACGAGGCTTATATGCAAAAAGTAAATGTTGAGGGTACCGCTAATGTGGTTAATATTGCCTTGGCCGAAGGGGTATCCCATGTTCTTTTCGTTAGCTCGGTAGCGGCCGTGGGAAAGAAATCATCCGCTAAACAGGTAGATGAAACTCATACGATTACCGTCGCCGATGAGTTAACCGGTTACGCTCGTAGTAAATGGTTGGCCGAAGTAGAAGTATGGCGAGGTATTGCCGAAGGACTTCCAGCAGTCATTATTAATCCTTCGTTAGTGCTTGGTCCTGGCGATCTTGATCGAAGTAGCACCCAGGTGTTCAAATATATTCAGGAAGAGCGCCGTTTCTACACTGACGGAGTAGTGAACTACGTTGATGTTCGTGATGTTGCTGAGGTGGCAAAGCGGATTGTTGACCGTAAACTGGTCAATGAACGGTACATTGTCAGTGCCGAGAGTATTACCTACAAGCAGTTATTTGATACCATTGCTCGGGCAATGAATAAACGGGCACCGGGCATCAAAGTAAAGGTGCCGCTGATTAAGTGGATGAGTAGAGTAGATAAAATTCGCACGATATTAACTGGTCAAAAACCATTAATATCCGACGAATTGGTACAAGTAGCCAAGAATAGGCATACCTACGATAATCAAAAAATAAAGGAAACAGTAGACGTGCATTTTCGTACACTTGACGAAACTATACAGTGGTGCAGCGAAGAATTAGCCAAAAAGCAAAGATACTAAACGAATAGTACGCACGTAGAGAACGCCCGATAAATAGTTGATCATACGTAGGGTATTTTCTATATTTATCCCATCCGCAAACAACATAGCCACGATTTTACTATGGATAGAGATCTTTAAATCTAACGGCATGAGCGATCATTTTAGAAACCGGGAAGATGGGCAAGATTTGATACGATGGTTTGAGAACCAACTTAAAAATAACGATGCTCACTTTCTGGATTTGAACATATACATTGATGTAATTGAGGACTATTTAGATGAAGAGAAATACAAGAAAGCCCTAAAGACCTGCAATATGGGTATTTCCCAGTACCCCTATTCCGCTGAGCTACTCTTTAATAAAGCCCAAACTCTCAGTCATCTGGAGCGCTATGAAGAAGCCATTGAGGTGCTAGACCGGGCGGCTAATCTTCAGCCCAACGATTATGATACCTTAATGCTTAGGAGTAATATTCTGGCGTGGATGGGTAATCACCGGGAGTCTATTGAGGAGCTTAAACGCCTAGTAGAATTAAGCGAGGAAAAAGACGAAATCTACTACCAGGTTGGTATGGCTTATCAGCACCTGTCTGATTATCGGCGGGCTGCCCAGTACTACAAACAAGCTTTGCAGTGGAACCTGCACCATGAAGATGCCATGTACGAGTTGGCCTACTGTCTGGATATGAACGGTGAACTAGAGGATAGTTTATCGTACTATCAAAGCTTTATCGATCAGGACCCTTACTCGGTGCAAGCCTGGTATAATTTGGGTATTGTCTATAACAAGCTAGAGAGATTCGAACAAGCTATTCAGGCGTACGAATACGCTATCCTAATTGATGAGTCATTTGCTTCGGCCCATTTCAACATGGGGAATTCGTACATGAATCTCAAGCAGTTTCAAAAGGCCTTTGAAGCCTACCGGCAGACCCACGAAATTGAGGGAGCGAACGCTGAAACGTATTGCTGTATGGGTGCTGCCATGGAGAAAATGGAATCGTATAGCCGAGCTATTAAGTTTTATTCCAAAGCAACTAAGATTGACGAAGAGTACGACGAAGCCTGGTTTGGGGTAGGCTCATGTTTCCATCGGCAAAGCCGGTGGATGGAAGCCACCCACGCACTACGGAAAGCCATTAGGCTGAATGATGAGAATTACTTATACTGGTATACCTTAGCCGAAGCTGAACGGGAACTAGGAAATATTTCTTCCAGCGGTGAAGCCTTCGAAGAAGCTAGTTTACTGAATCCAGCCAGTCTGGAGATCTGGCAAGACTGGTCGTATCTGTATTTTGAGCAGGCTGACTTTGATCAGGCAATTTCAGTAGCCATGAGCGGTTTGGAGGAGTTTCCTGACAATCCGGATTTGTTTTACTACGTTACCGCTTACCTTATTTCAGCGGGTCAATATAAAGAGGCATTTAATTATTTGGAAAATGCGTTAACTTTGGATTTTGATAAACACGAAATACTGTACGATTTTTTTCCGAAGCTAGAAACCCAAAAAGCTCTCTTTAAAATTATTGACCAATACCGAAAGTAAATGAATTATACGCTGAAGAACGTTCCCGAGCGAACCAAAAAGCCACGGGTATCGGGCTATACCATGGCCATGGACAAGGGGCTGAGCCTGCGTGAAGTAGAAGACTTTGTAAGTGTGGCTGGAGATTACGTAGATGTTGTAAAGCTTGGATGGGCCACTTCATTTGTTACCCCTCGACTGGAAGAAAAAATTGCTATCTATCACCAAGCCAATATTCCAGTTTACTTCGGCGGAACCCTCTTTGAAGCCTTTGTGGTTCGTAATCAGTTTGATGACTACCGCCGTATTCTCTCGTTTGCCGAAGTGTCCGACGGGTCTATTGAGCTATCGCATGAGCATAAGTTAGACTATATCCGGAACCTTTCGGAGCAGGTAACAGTACTTTCCGAAGTAGGCTCCAAGGATGCTGCCAAGATTTTACCTCCTTATAAGTGGATTGAACTAATGCAGGCTGAACTAGATGCCGGAGCCTGGAAAGTAATTGGCGAGGCCCGCGAGGGCGGTAATGTAGGACTGTTCCGTTCTAGTGGAGAAGTTCGTTCCGGTTTAGTAGAAGAGATTCTTACTAAAATTCCGTTTGAGCGGATCATCTGGGAAGCCCCTCAAAAAGAACAACAGGTCTGGTTCATCAAACTGCTGGGGGCCAACGTCAATGTCGGTAATATTGCTCCTAACGAAGTAATTCCGCTGGAAACCATTCGGCTTGGCCTACGGGGCGATACTTTTACGCATTTCTTAGACGAGAACAAGCAGACTTCTTAATGAAGCTTTTGAAAATGTACGGCCAGCTATTCCTTAAAGGAATGGCGATGGGCGGAGCAGATGTGGTACCTGGTGTATCCGGCGGAACGATTGCGTTCATTACAGGTATATACGAAAGATTGTTAGACGCTATCAGTGCTTTTGATGGAGAAGTAGTTCAGCATCTGCTAAAGTTTCGGTGGCAGGCATTATGGAAACACATAGACGGTACTTTCCTAGTAGTACTGCTAAGTGGCATCCTGTTTAGCATCTTGACCTTAGCTAAGGTTATTCATTTTCTCTTAGATGAATACCCTATTCAGCTTTGGTCGTTTTTTTTTGGGTTAGTAGTTGTAGCGGCTTATGTGGTGGCAAAGGACATTTCTCACTGGAAGGGGCAAGTAGTTATTGCTGGTTTGGGAGGAATTGCCATTGCGTACTTTATTACGCTAGCTACACCGGCTCAGACTCCCACCGACTTGTGGTTTATTTTCCTTTCCGGAGCAATAGCCATTTGTGCGATGATCCTTCCAGGTATTTCTGGGAGCTTTATCCTTCTGATTTTGGGAAAATACGAATATATATTGGGAGCTTTAAATGAGCGTAATCTGCTGGTGATTGCGGTATTTGCGGTGGGCTGCGTAGTAGGTTTACTAAGTTTCGCTAAGTTAATATCTTGGTTATTAGATCGTTACTACAATACGGCAATTGCCTTGCTAGCCGGATTTATGATTGGCTCTTTAAATAAAATCTGGCCCTGGAAAGAAGTATTATCTACCCGCATGAATAGCAAAGGGGAAGAAGTACCGTTTATTACCCAAAATGTAGGGCCAAGTGTATATAGTGAAGTAACGGGAGAGCCATCTTACTTGGTTCAGGCTTTATTATTTATGCTAGTAGGTGCGGGAGTAGTCTGGGCGATTGATTTTGTGGCTATCCGGCAGCAAAAAACAACTAAAACTGCTTAGGATTAGTATATATACCATTTAGACATTATTCCTAACTTAGAACGCTAATTATGGATCAGGCAATCGACGAATCGGTTAAAAGACAACATCAGGAAAAGATTCAGCAGGTTTTTCATGAGATGAAAAAGGTAGTGGTTGGACAGGAGTACATGGTCAACCGACTGTTGATTGGGTTATTCACCAACGGGCACATTTTGCTGGAGGGAGTTCCGGGGCTCGCTAAAACCCTAACCGTTAATACTCTAGCTCAGGTACTTCACCTTGATTTTAAGCGTATTCAGTTCACTCCTGATCTGCTTCCCGCTGATTTGATTGGTACAATGATCTACAATCAGCAGAACGCTAATTTTGAGGTAAAGAAAGGACCCATATTCGCTAACCTGATTCTGGCCGATGAGGTAAACCGATCTCCCGCCAAAGTGCAGTCTGCTTTATTGGAGGCTATGCAGGAAAAGCAGGTAACTATCGGGGAAACTACTTATCCGTTGGATAGACCCTTTTTAGTGCTAGCTACCCAGAATCCGGTAGATCAAGAAGGAACATATCCGCTACCCGAAGCTCAGGTTGACCGTTTTATGATGAAGGTATACGTAGATTACCCTTCTAAGGAAAATGAACTGGAAGTGATGCGTCGAATGGCGAACTTATCCTTTCACGGTGACGTAGAATCGGTACTAACCAAAGACGACATTTTTTCGATTCGTAATGAGATTAACTCCGTCGCTATTTCTGAGTCATTAGAAAAGTATATAGTGGAGTTGGTATTCGCTACGCGCGATCCGGAAGCTTATAATATGAGTGATATTGCCAACTATATCCAGTTCGGAGTATCACCCCGGGCGAGTATTAACCTAAATATTGCGGCTAAAGCTATTGCCTTTTTTGATCAGCGCGATTACGTATTGCCAGAAGATATAAAAGAGGTAGCCAACGATGTGTTCAATCACCGCATTTTGTTGAACTACGAGGCGGAAGCCGATGGGGTGAAAACCAGCGATATTATAAAAACCATTCTTCAGAAAATTCCCATCAACCGATAGAAAAAGTAACTAACTGCTTGTGTATCAGAATAGTTAGGTTGGAATAGATTAATTTAAATTGTTAACAATTCGATAACACTGGATTAATTTTGTTAACAATTAATTAATGTTTAGTACTTCACGGATTAATAAACAATACTGAGTTTTGCAGGGTAATTCTTGAATCTACTACTAACCTGTTTAATTAATCTAATCTAATGCTTTTACGTATGAAGAAATTATCTTTTTCGCTCCTAGTAATGCTAGGGTTTTTTGCGACACTTTTTATTGCCTGCGACGACGAGGATGACACACCACCTGCACCTAGCGCACCGACTATCAGTAGTCTGAGTCCGACTAGTGGTCCAGTAGGTACTTCAGTGACTATCGCCGGTTCTAATTTTGGTGATTCCCCTTCAGTGAGCTTCGGTGGTACATCGGCTACTGTGGGCAGTTCTACGGCTACGTCAATTACCACCACGGTTCCTTCCGGACTTTCTGCCGGCACCGTAAGTGTGACAGTTTCTGCCAATAATTTAACTTCCAGCGGAGTTGATTTTGAAGTAACTGAAGATACTAGTACTCCTGATGGACCTGCTTTCGTAGGTGATACTATTGCCAGCATTGAAAGCCTAAGCACTTTAGCGGCAGCCTTAGAAGCTACGGCGCTAGACGACGTATTAAACGGTGATGGTGGTCCATACACTGTATTTGCCCCTAACAACGATGCCTTCACAGCATTACTTACTGCCCTTGAACTAGCAGACTTAGATGCAGTAGTAGGTGCCCTAGGTGCTGAAGGAGTTACTAACCTATTGTTAGCCCACGTAGTGGCCGATTCGTTAGGTGCTGCTGAAGTAACTGGCGTTACCGACTCACTGGAGACAGCTAGTCCTAATGGTGAGAAATTAGGCATCCTGGTAGATGGCGAAAATGTATTTGTAAATGGGGCCCAGATACTAGAAGTAGATATAGTTGCCGGAAACGGTGTTATCCACGTTATTGACTCCGTAATTAACCTGCCTGAGCTCGAGACACCTAAAACAAGAGTTGACATTACCGATGCTGACCTTGCAGCTGGCGAAACTTACGACTGGACTGCTGATAACGAATATTTCTTAACTGGCCTAGTATTCGTAGAAGGTGGTGCTACCTTAAATATTGAAGCGGGTACTACCGTTCGTTTTACTGAAGAAACAGGAGACGATAATACCTCGGCGTTAGTTGTTACCCAAGGGTCTCAGATAAACGCTATTGGTACGGCTGATGCACCCATCATCTTTACGGCTGAGGCCGACACTGTTGGTGGTAATTTGTTGCCAAGCGATTGGGGGGCTTGGGGTGGAATAATCATCTTAGGTAATGCTCCGACTGAAAAGAATGGAAATACCTCTGGAATTGCAATAGAAGGGGTTGACTCCGACGAAACCCGCGCCGTGTATGGTGGAACTGACCCAATGGATAATTCAGGTACATTACAGTATGTTTCTATTCGTTATACGGGAGTAGGTATTGCGCCAAATAGCGAAATTCAGGGGCTAACTCTGGGTGGAGTAGGAAGTGGAACTACCATTGACCATATCGATGTATACTCTAGTAATGACGATGGTATTGAAATCTTTGGCGGTACCGTAGATATTAACTACGCTAGTGTTGCCTTTGCTACTGACGATGCATTTGACTTTGATGAAGGGTACCGAGGTAACATTCAGTTTGCATTCGTACTACAGCTAGATGGTGACGAAACCGTATACGACCAAGCCGGTGAATGGGATGGCTCAGTACCTGACGATGGTACTTCTTTAACTGCCGCCCCTAATATATTTAATGCAACCTTCATTGGCCCCGGACAAACTTCAACCGGAGCGCAGCGGGCGTTGATTTTACGTGATGCTTTTGCCGGTAAGTTGGGCAACTCTATTATTGAAGACTTCCCAGGTATTGGTATTCAAGTAGAGGATGTTCCTGGTGACATTGATTCATACAATTACATAACTAATCCTATAGATGGCGGATTCCAGGTAGAATTATTGAACAATAGTTGGGCGCAGTTTGGCGGATGGGTTGAAGCTGACGGGGTGTCTAGCCTAGTTCAAGCTACTGAAATTGATGATGATCCAGACACGGCGGAAGACGAAACATTTACTGGTGAAACAGCAGATGTAGTAGCTGAGCTTACTGACAACGATAATGATTACTTAACTTCAGTGGTGACTAGTATCAGCCGCATGGAAGATGGCGGGCTTGACCCTCGTCCGGCGGCAGCCACTAGTACAACAACTACTGTACCTGCAGGTATGATGCAAGTAGATTACCGAGGTGCTTTTGCCCCCGGTGAAGCCACCTGGTTGGCAGGTTGGTCAACTCTGTCTAAGGTGGGTATTTTGTTTGAATAAAATTTATGTATATACAGATGTCAAAGAGGAGGCCTAGTAGGCTTCCTTTTTGCGTATAGCAGCAACAATTGCACTTAACTACTATTTATATGAATTTTTCTGTTTTATTAAATTTGGTGTCACTTATCGTAATTTTAGCCATAGGAAGTTCGGTAGCTTTAGCACAAGGAACCGTAAGTGGGCAAATTATTGATGCCGGAACGGGAGAAGAGCTAATTGGAGCTACCGTTCTGGTAGAAGGCACTAGCAGCGGTACCGTTACTGATATTAGTGGAAACTATCAGTTAAAGCTTGATGCCGGAATCTATACCTTGATGATCAGCTACGTTTCTTATACGACCCAAAAGGTGGAAGGCGTAGCGGTTATTGATGGCAAAAATCAAAAATTAGATTTTGCACTACAAGAAGAAAATACGGAACTCCAAGAGATTGTAGTGACAGCACAAGCAATTAAAGATAATGATGTGGCTTTGTTAAAGATTCAAAAAAATGCCTTGGCGGTACAAGATGGTATTTCAGCCAAAGAAATATCCATATTAGGTACTTCCAATGCTGCTGAGTCTATGTCGCAGGTTACTGGTGCATCCATTGAAGAAGGGAAATACGTAGTAATGCGCGGACTAGGTGACCGCTACTCAATATCTCAACTTAACGGGGTTACGCTACCAAGTACCGACCCTTACCGCAATAGTTCAAGCCTTGACCTAATTCCTTCCGATGTAGTGGAGAATATTGTAACGGTTAAGACCTATACTCCCGACCAGCCAGGAAACTTTACAGGAGGTAAAGTAGACATTACGACCAAATCTTTACCCGAAGAGTTCTTTCTGAATTTCGGTGTTTCTGCTACCTTCAATACTCAGTCATCCTTTATTGATAACTTCCTAACTGACGGTGCCCAAGGTGAAAATGACTGGCTAGGTTATGATGATGGTACGCGAGCACTGCCTACCGAGTTCACGGAATTTCGTGATCGTATTTCCAGTGCATCACAAGCCAACGGGTTGGCGAGAGCTGCCCGAAATCCGGCAAATGAAGAAGAAAGAAGCATATTAAACCAGACTTCAAGAGCCTTTGAAACTCCTTTTTTAGCCACAGAAAGCTCCGTGCCTCTCGACTACGGAGTAGACTTCTCGGTAGGTAGTCGAACCACCTTATTTGGAAAAAACCTGGGATACAGTGCCGCAATTAGTTATAGCAAGGGCTATACCTTTTACGATGATGGTCGCTACGGCCTTTACTTTGATGGGGGTTTAGATGAACTCCGAGTGGAGCAGCGGTACAGTGTGGTAAATGGAGACGAAAACACTCAACTAGGTGGTATTGCCAGTCTCTCTTATCAATTTTCGCCCAACCACGAGCTAACACTTGAGCACTTGTACAACCATGATAATCAGGTTACCGCCCGTACGTACAATGGCTTCTGGCAGTCGTTCCGGGGAGGGTCAACTTTTGAAGATCGGTTAATTACCTTTCAGGAAAGAGAGTTAAACAATACGCAGTTTAGAGGAAGGCATTTCTTCGCCGATTTTTTAAATGGCGCTAAATTAGATTGGACTGTTGGATACGCGACGTCTACCCAAATAGAGCCGGATATTAGGTTGGCTGGTTTTGGTGTACCAAGTGGTGATCTAGGATGGTCGCTCAATCAGTCTGAGATTGGTATCTTGCCATCGCGTATATTTCGCGACTTGCAGGATGAGCAGCTAAACGCCAAGCTAGATATTTCTATTCCACTATCAGCCGAACAAACCGATAATCTTATCAAGTTCGGTGGATCATACTCAAACAGGCAGCGCGATTTTAGAGAAGATTTTATCTCCTTAGTAGGGCGAACGCAAAATCGATTTAACCCTGACTTTGTAACCTTTAGCGAAGCTGGAGAAGGTGGCGATATTTCTGATTTTTTCGCTCTGCCTAATTTCGGACAGGTAAATACCCCAGAAAGTACCGGAACTGGTTTTTTCGGTTTTGGTAACTTTTTCGCCGATCAAACCCGACCCGGAAACATCTATACTGGAGAAGAACTCATTGTTGGTGGATATGCCATGATTTCCTACAATGTAGCCGAGAGACTGAAAGTAGTTGGAGGGGCTCGGATAGAGATGACAGATTTCTCTTCCGAAGCCTCTGATGGAGAAATGGGAGGCATTGAAGCGACTGACGTTTTGCCAGCCTTGAATTTTATTTACAAAATTAATGATAACTCTAACGTTCGGGTAGCCGGAAGCCAAACCCTGGCTCGCCCTAACCTTCGGGAGATTTCGCCATTTACCTCGTTCAGCGGTATTTCCATCCCAATCTTCACCGGAAATACCGATTTAGACCGAACCTTGATTCAGAACTATGATTTACGCTACGAGATTTATCCCCGACCGGGTGAGTTATTTGCCGTAAGTGCATACTACAAAAACTTTGATAATCCTATTGTACTTCAATTAACTCCAACTACTTCCACGCCGGAGATCAGACCAGTAAACGTAGACAATGGGCGAGTTTTTGGTGCCGAAGTAGAATTTAGAAAGTCGTTGGACTTTATTTCACCCGTATTACAGAATGTTCGCTTTTCTATCAATGCTAGTTACATTAACTCGCAGGCAGACAGAACAGAGGAAGAGTTGGCGGCTATTGAAAACTCTGATCGTCCTAATCTAGAAAGAACCCGCCCATTCCAAGGACAATCACCTTATATCGTGAACGTTGCCTTGTTCCACAATAGTGATCTGCTAGCTTGGGAAAACTCACTTTCGTTTAACATTTGGGGGCAACGATTAGCATTTGCAACGGGTGCTCTCGATCCAGATGTATACGATCAGCCTCGACCAATTCTGAACTTTACTTCCAGAAAACGTCTGGGAGACAATTATGCGATTGGGTTCAAGGCTGAAAATCTATTGAATCCGGCGTTTGAGCAGGCATACGATTTCAATGGAAAACCGATATTTGAATCATTTACTCGGGGTGTGTCTTTTTCTTTAAGCCTCACGTATAATCTATAATAAGAAACCAAAGATATGTAGAATAGAGAAAACCAAAAGAGCAGCTTTTAATTGCTCTTTTGATTCTCGAGATAGAGTATTAATCAGTTGGATTATCGCATGGAAAAAAGTCAACACCTTACTGGCCAGAACGGGAGTTCCCCTATACTATCATAAGATCGTAGTATTCCCTCGGAACAATACTATCAGCTTGGTAGAAGTAAAAGACGATAAATTGTCTAGTTTCTCGTCACCAACCTGAGTTAATCAGCTAGCAAAAATTTCATCAATTCTATATTCTGCCAGAAGATCAATTTCTCTCCTTCATATTCTAACTGTCTATAATAGACCATAATTAGACCGGTTTTTTCTATGATGCACGGCTTAACTTACCGTTTATTCTAATAGAAAGTCATAATTAAGTATTGTATCACACAAAATCATATAGTCATGGAAGCTCTATTAGAAAGAAGCATACTAGATATTCAATTAGAAAAAATACAAAATGAAGCAGCTCAGCTCGATTTTTCTACCCTACTTAGCGATCAGCAAAAAACAATGCTGACCCAACAGCCTACAAATAACGTGTTAAAACTGCAGCATCAATTGAGTATGAGAAGCCCTGAAACTTACTTTCAACTCATCAGACCCAAATTCTCGCGTTTGTTTGATCGCCATATCAGAACAAGTTTTAGATAGTATTGGTATCCGAGTAAGTAAGGTAGATTCATCCACGTAATCTCACCCAGAGTAGAGTAAGCATACAAGTTTACTCTACTTGTTTTACATCATTCAAAATTTGTTCTGATTCTAAATTTCTGGTAGTGTACTTTAGATTTAGCCAAAAAGTTATCCTTGTATTGAATACACTACTAAAGCGGCACTGAGCCGCTTTTTTAAGTACGATAAAAAGGAACTTTGGATTAGCTTCCTGAGTGATAGTCTAGGTTTACTGAGCCGCCGGAGGTGCGCATAGTAACGTCAATTCCACCCCCGTTCATGCTGCCTTGAATGCTATTCTTCTCAGAGCGGCCAGAAAAGTTTTGTAGCTCGGTATTCACCCGATTGCCAGCTAAATCTAAGTTTAATCCTAGTCCGGCAGGGATGACAGCGTTAATGCTACCACCACTGGTTTTCAGGGTAAGCTGATCTTCTAATGAGCGAATATCGGCTTTAATGCTACCACCGCTAGTGTATGCCTCTATACTGCCGCGTACATCATCAATTACAATGCTGCCCCCGGAAGTATTTACGGCAATTTGCCCTTCAGAGTCGTACACTCGGATAGAACCACCACTTGTTTTTGCATCCATAGTTCCTTGATAATCATTGATATTGATGCTACCACCAGAGGTTCGTGCTTCGGTGGTTCCGGTCACTTCCTCAAAAGTCAGGCTACCGCCGCTAGTGCGTACTTCGTGAGTTCCACTAACACTAGCTACGTTAATAGAACCACCGCTTGTGTTCAGGTCGGTAGACATATCTTTAGGTACTCGTACCTTAAAGGAAATGCTAATCTTATTGTTACCCCAGCCTTTACCTTTTCGTTTAGCTGATGCAATTACTTGGTTGCCATTCTGGCTGATGTCAATATCGTAGTCCTCTAAGTATTCGGCTACATCTTCATCGTCGCTACTAAACCAGCCACTAGAACCGTTTCTTTTTACAAACATATCTACTTCCACGCGATTCCCGCTTTGCCCTTCAACTTCAATGCTTCCGCCCGAAGTACGGACCATTAAATCGCCTCGTCCGTCAATGGTAAAGGTTTTAGAAAGATAAGGATCGCGATCGTTGGGTTTAGCCGCCACCAATACGGTGATCAAGGCTAGAGATACTAATGGAGAAAGTTGATACAATTTCATAGTATAGGTTAATAAAGTTAGTAATCTTTCCGGATGTAGATCAAGCAGAATGCCAAGATTGTATGTATTTGATTATCAGTAGATTAAAACTAGCTGTTTCGCTGATTAATTGTGCGATTGTGGACAGGGGTGTTCATTTTCGCACAATTGAAAAGTAATGATGGAAGATTGTTTTAGTATAATAAAGGATATTATGGTTGATTTTACAAGGGAATGAAAACGGACTGGTTCACGCGGTGACCGCGCTGTCAATGAATTATGACAAAAACAAACAGCATACGGAACATCCTACGTCAATTTAATTCAATGACCGGTTTAAGCTCAAAGGAATTCATGAATTTATTGTACCATTTTGCGCCAATGGTTAAGGAATACTATCGCCACTATGATATGAAAGGGCAACATCGCAAAGTGTACGCTATAAAGAACGAGGTGATAGTGGCCGCCGCTGTCTACCCAGTCATACTCATTAGCTACGCTATAGCTCACGTACTGAAAAGTGAATTAGGACGAAGTAAAAAAATCAAATAGTATCGAAATAATATTTTATAAAAATAGTATAATGCCAAAATTTATTTTGCGAAATGATTTAACACAAACTTAATATAGATAACAGTTAGATTACACAATGGTAAAATTTAGGTAACGGGCAGGCAGAGGGGTTGTGCTAACTTGACGGCAGTAAATCATCAACAGTACAACCTCTATTTTACTATGAAAAAGTATTACGCGTCTTTAGTAGCAGCCCTTTTTTTCTGCTACAACTCCTATGGCCAATTTTTCTTCGACGTTGAAGTCGATACTTCCTGGCTACCCGAAACCGTAGTGATGCCACCTTCCCCGCTGAAGTACCAGGTACTATTTGTGGGGCAGTCTGATACGGTTCAAACTACGGCCACCTACGGCAATGCTGCGGGCGGTGCCCTGGCAAAGCAGTGGCACGATTTTATTGGGTTTACTCCCGACCCCGACAGTGATGATCTGGGTTGGGTATCAGTAAACCACGAAATGATTCTCGCGAACGACAGTATTGGAGATGGGGGCGGTATGACCGTCTTTAAGGTTCGTCGTGATCCTAATACCGATACGCTGCAGATCGTGGAGCAAACCCTATCCGATGGACGTAGCGGGATGTTCTTCAACGTAGATTTCGTTAATACCGTGGGTGAAACCGGTATGAACTGCGGGGGAATTACTTCCTCTTACGACGGACGTATCTGGACAGCGGAAGAGTGGTTCCGCACTAGTAATAGTTCAATCTACCGCGACGGCGGTGGAGTTCGTGATACCTCTGACTTCACTATTTCTACTGACATCCCCGGCGAGTTTGCTGGTTCTACCATTGCGAAGTACCAGAACTTTAACTATATGGTGGAAATTGACCCTAGAGAAGCTAAGGCTATCCGTAAGCAGTATAACTGGGGTCGCCAAGGGTTTGAAGGGGGAGTAGTTCTTCCTGACAATCAAACGGTTTACTTAGGAGAAGATGGAACTCCCGGCATGTTCACCAAATTCATTGCCGACGTTCCCGGAGACTTCACTCAAGGTACTACTTACGTATACAAGCACGATGCTAACGACTCTATCAACGGAAACTGGGTAGAGATGGATAACATGTCGCTAGACGAAATGCTCTACTTCAATGATTCAGCGCTGGCTAAGGGGGCTACTATGTTTAACCGTATTGAGTGGGTCACTTACCACGATGGCAAAGTCTACATGACCGAAACCGCTCGTGATAACGTAGGCGACCGATTTAAGGACGGTGCAGCCAAAGGCGGGGTATTGGATTACCACTGGTTGGAGCCCGTTCGCGCCCGCCACCCTAACTTGGAAGCTAAAACCGATGAGCAGGTACTGGATTTTGTAGAAGCTGGTTTCTTTAAAGATTACTACGGACGTATTCTGGTATACGACATTGCTACCGATAAAGTAGAAACCTATTTGAATGGTGGCCCTTTCTATGAAGAATCTCCCGAAGTAGGGGCTTATCCTAATAAGCACTTATCGAATCCCGATGGACTGAATGTAATGGTAGTTAACGGTCAGCCATATATGGTAATTAATGAAGACCTAAACGGAACCTCTAATGCCCGAGTACCGGCTGGCATCAACAACCGTACATGTGAGGCTTTCTTGCTGGACATGAGTAAGTCTAATCCTACGGTAGACGATCTGGTACGTATCTCAGTACTACCCGTGGGCGCGGAGTCAACCGGTGCTCAGCCTACTCCTGATGGAAAGACCTTATTGTTAAACTCTCAGCACCCTTCTACGGAGAACCCTTTCCCCTACAACAACTCGCTTACGTACGCTATCACTGGCTGGGACGATGCAGTAGCTGCTATCACTTCTATTGATGATCAGGTAACTCAGGTAGGAGGTCTTAAATTCTGGGCAGACAATCTGCAACGCGTAATTCGCATCAGCGAGCGTTCTGATGTAGCGCTGTACGATGTAATGGGTCGCCGATTGCGCGTAGCTCGTAACATCACCGAAATGGATGTTCACGATCTTCAGCCTGGTGCTTACATCATGCGAGCCTATGGTCTTGAGACTCAAAGCTTAGAAGCTAATAAATTAGTCATAGAATAATATTTCAGACATATCAGAAGGCTAAAGTGTACTACGCTTTAGCCTTTTTTTTCATCCCATCTACTAGCCTATGAAACGATTATTACTCATTATTTCAGTGTTGATGTTCGGGGCGGCGGTAACCACTTCGTTTCGGCCCGAGCAATCGCAAAGCATCAGTCCTGCGGCTGAGGTAAAAGCCCAGTATCTGGATGCCTTACGAGCCTTTCAACTAGCCTGTCAGCATTTGCAGGAAAGCTCCCAGTTGCTCACGAAAGCTACGCTGCCTCAAGCGCAGGAGAACTTCATACAGGCCCGTTACGCATACAAGACTATAGAATTTCTGGCGGCCTACCTGGACCCAGAATTTATTGATAACTATATTAACGGTGCGCCACTGCTCTCCTTGGAGCCTAATGCCCCCAGCCTAAGCATTTTAGAACCCGAAGGTTTTCAAACGTTAGAGGAACATCTTTTTGGTGAAGACCCGCTCGCCGACGCAGAAAAGATACAGTCGTTGACTTTAGCCCTGAAGACTAACGCAGAAGAGTTAAGCTACCTCAGTAAATTATACTTAACCGACCGGCAGGTGATTGAAGCAGCTCGTATGGCACTGATTCGGGTATTTACGCTGGGAGTTACCGGATTTGACTCGCCGGTGCTGGCTAACTCACTTCCCGAAGCTCAGCAGGTCATGACTTCGCTGCAAGGCGCGATGCAACTCTACTTACCCTTAGTAACAGGACGCGACAGCGAGTTGGCACTGCGGATAGAGCAAACCCTTCAGCAAGCAAGTTCCTACCTAGAGCAGCATCAGGATTTTGATAGCTTCAACCGGTTGGAGTTTTTAAAGGAGTACGTGAATCCTCTCTACGGTGATCTGCTAGATGCTCAATTGGCCTTGCAGATTGAAACCTATTACGAGACTACTTCTCCCTTCATCAAGCACTCGATAAATTACTATGCTCAGAATATCTTCGACGAAGATTTTCTGAACCCTTTCTACTTCACCCGGATGCCCTCTAAGAAGTATACTCCGGCGACAGTAGAGCTAGGACGAACCTTGTTTTTCGATCCGATCCTTTCCCGGAATAACGACCGTACCTGCGCATCCTGCCATCAGCCTGACAAAGGGTTTACTGATGGGCTGCCGAAGAGCTTGGCGAGTAACGATGAGCAGACCGTAGACCGAAATGCTCCTACCTTACTAAATGCGGCTTACTCCGAGCGATACTTCTACGATCTGCGTTCGGAAGCACTAGAGGATCAAATCGATCACGTAATCTTCGATCAACGGGAGTTCCATACGAATTACCTGACCATCTTCGATAAGGTTGGTAAAAGCGAAGAGTACGTAGCGATGTTTGCTGAAGCATTTCCGGAAGTGAAGGAGGAGCCAATTAATAAATTCACTCTCTCTACCGCACTAGCGGCCTACATTGTCTCGCTCAAGAGCTTTTCTTCTCCCTTTGACCAGTATGTGCGGGGTGAGAGTGATGAACTGGAAGCATCAGTGGAGCGAGGGTTTAATTTGTTTATGGGTAAGGCTGCTTGCGGTACCTGCCACTTTGCGCCCACCTTTAATGGACTGGTTCCCCCAGCATTTCATGAGTCAGAATCAGAGGTGCTGGGAGTACCTAATACGACAGATACCGCCAGTATGGTGATAGACGCTGATCTGGGTCGGGCACTGGGAGTAATTAAGGAGTACGTAGATTTTTATCGGCATTCCTTCAAGACTACCACCGTGCGCAATGCAGAGCTAACCGCACCCTACATGCATAACGGAGTTTACGAAACACTGGAGGAAGTAGTAGATTTCTACAATAAGGGTGGGGGAGAAGGCATGGGACTAGACGTACCCTACCAAACACTACCTCCCGACCCACTCAATTTAACCGATCAGGAGCAGGCTGATATTGTCGCATTCATGCACGCGCTGACCGATACCTCTAACGTAAACCAGATGCCGGATAAATTGCCTACCTTCGCCAATGATCAGGACTGGAATCAACGTAAGATAGGTGGCACCTACTAACTAGGAGGGAAATTATTTGAAAGTGATACTTCTTGACGAAGGTGAAGGCAGAGGTCTAAAGAAGTTTAATTCCCCCTTTGAAAAAGGGGGCAAGGGGGATTTCTTTCATTCGTTTTTTTTTCCTGTAGTTTTCCGGTGGGGAATTTTACTTCAGCTATTCTATGGAGGACTGGCACCGGTTGGATGGGCTCAGTCTGCCAATATTTTCTCCGACGGAGAAGTATATCAATTCAAAATAACCACCGACGGAGTATACCGTCTAGACTACGATCTGCTTCGAGAAGTGGGGCTGGACGTAGATCAGCTTAATCCTACTACTATTCATGTCTACGGACAGCGAGGTGGTACTCTACCTCAAAGCAATTTCGTAGCTGCTCCTCAATTAGCTCCACTACCCATCTACCCGGTAGGTCTAGAAGACAGTGTTTTTGATAAAGATGATTACTTACTGATCTACGCCGAGGGACCGGATCGAGTGGAGTATGATCCTCTGACCGCCTTCTATCAGGTGCAACAGAACCCCTACGCGCGTGAGAACTTTATATTTATAACGATCGGAGAAGAGTCTCCAAACTGGATGACTAAGAAACCTAGCCTGGCCTTTGGTTGGGGATCGCCCCTTGATAGCTATGTGGGAGTGTATCATCATGAGTTGAGTGAGAGATCAATTGTTAGCTCCGGACGGGAATGGTTCGGTGAGGCACTGGGCGAAGATCTAGACGATGAGGAAAGCTCAATGGTAAGGTTTTCCTTAACAGTGCCCGCCCTTGTTGAAAATGTCAAACTGAAGGCGCAGACATCGGTGGTTTCAACCACTGGTTCGCCCACCCAGTACCGGATTTCGGTTAATCAGCGGTTGCTAGGGGAGATTTCCGTGATTGCTGCTCAGACCAGCCTGTACGGATTCCGGGGTCGCTCGACTACTGATCTGCACGCTCTCACTTGGGAGGACGAAGCTACGACTTCTCTTGGGTTGGAAGTTAGCCCAGTCACGGATGGAGGAGCTGGTTACTTGG